>DATKZP010000090.1:0-59078 GCA_035527915.1 Methanoregula sp.
GCAGGGAACTACCATCTTTCTCACTACCCACAACATGGAAGAGGCAAACCGGCTCTGCCACCGGGTCGGCATTATCAGGAGCGGGATGTTGGTAGCAATCGATGCACCGGAAAAACTCAAGACGGCAATCGACCGGGTACACAGGATCGAAGTGAGTTTTGATCGTGAGGTATCCGGCGACACCTTAGCTGGAATTGCCGGTGTGAGCGGGGTAAACCGGACTGGTGATAAATGGCAAATCACCGCAGAAAACCGGGATACCGCCATACGGTCCCTCGTGACCTTCGGGAAGCAAAACGGTGCCGCGATCGTTTCCCTGAACACGCTGGCACCCTCGCTCGACGAGGCATTCCTCCGGCTGACGCAGGAGGAAAAGTCATGAACCCGACAGGGTTTTTCGAGCAGGTTCAGCGGGCATGGGCAATTGCAAAGAAGGATATCCGTATCTATTACTTCAAAGGTCCCGTGCTTATCTTCGGGGTCTTCATGCCGGTCTTCCTGTTCCTTGCCTTCTTCATGGGAAGCAGGCAGCTTCCCCTGTCATTTCTCATTTCAGGATTGATTGGGATGACACTCTTTTTCACTGCCACGGCGGTATCTCCTGCCATCTTCCCGTGGGAGGGGGCGGCAAAGACTCTTGAGCGACTTGCTTCGTGCCCAATCACCGTGGAGGCAATTGTCATGGGCGACATGATCGCCTCCATCCTCTTCGGCATCGGGATTACTGTTGTTACGGTCATTATCGGGATGGCACTAGGGCTTTTTCTCCTCCATGGAATTACGTTGCTTTCCGCAATCTTCCTTGCTGCATGCTGCTTCTCTGCAATCGGGATGCTGCTTGCCGTGCCACCCACGAATGTGCCATCGAACATCATGATGCTCTCCTCGCTGATCAAGTTCCCGCTCGTCTTCATCTCCGGTATCTTCGTCCCGCTGGAGCAGATGCCTGCTTGGGGACTGGCACTCTCTGTCTGCTCCCCGCTCACTTACTTTACCGATCTTGTTCGTTACTCGTTTACCGACACACACTATTTCCCCGTGTGGATCGACATCGCTGCACTGGCGGTGTTCACGCTGGTATTTACCGTTGGGACGATGTACCTTCACAAGAGAACCATGCCACAGAGAATGTGAAACCAAAAGTCAGCAATCCGGTAAAAACATCCTTTATTCTGCATGTTCCAATCCTGCAGTTCTTCTGTGAATCAGGAATGTGCGGTCAACGAGAGCACCCGGTGCCCCTGATGAGAGGGATTATATACCCCATTAACGGAATACCAACTATCAATCGCCAATGGACTGATGCGTTATGACCGAAGAACCCAAACCCCAGCTCATAAGGGAACGGCTCGATGTCTGCGAACTTGACAGGGCGAGAATGTCTCTGCTGAACCCGGCATTAATCGAGCAGAAAAAAAATGAACGCACGATAGATGAAAACGCCAAACCAGTTCTAGAGCTGATGATGCGGGAAGGCATCGAGACGGTCTGGGACCGGTACGAGATGCAACAGCCTTCATGCAAGTACTGTGAAGCCGGTACAACCTGTTCACGCTGTGCCATGGGGCCCTGCCGCATCATCCCGCCCAACCGTATCCGAGGCGTATGCGGTGCAGATGCCGACCTGATGGTAGCACGCAACCTGCTTGACATGATTGCAACCGGTTCAGCAGCCCACTCAGACCACGGCAGGGATATTGCTGAAACGCTCTGTCTCGTGGGTGCGGGTAAAACAACAGATTACGCCATTTCTGATAAGGAAAAACTCAAACGAATCTCTGAGGAGTATGGGATAAAAACTGACGGGAAAAAACCCGAGCAGCTCGCCGCCGAGCTTGGCGGGGCTATGCTTGATGAGTATGGTATGAAAAAGAATACCCTCCAGTTCCTGAACCGTGCCCCGAAAGCAACCCGGGAGATCTGGAACAAACTGGGCATTACGCCGAGGGGCATTGACCGCGAAGTGGTGGATTCAATGCACCGCGTCCAGATGGGTGTTGGCGCTGATTATGTGAACATCCTGCTCCAGGGTCTGCGAACCTCACTCTCGGATGGATGGGGCGGCTCGATGATCGGCACCGAGGTCTCGGATATCCTGTTTGGCACACCAACCATCAACATGTCAAGGATGAATCTTGCAGTGCTGAAAGCGGATCACGTAAATATTTCGGTGCACGGCCACAACCCGATGCTCTCCGAAGTGATTGTGAAGGCTACCGCTGATCCGGAGTTGAAAGCACTCGCCCAGAAATATGGCGCGAAAGGTATCAACCTTGTCGGGATGTGCTGTACAGGTAATGAATTGCTCATGAGAAAGGGCATTCCGATGACCGGCAATCATCTCAACCAGGAACTGATCATTGCAACCGGTGCCCTCGAGGCAATGGTCGTGGACTACCAGTGCATCTTCCCGTCGCTCCCAAGGACTGCAAGCTGCTACCACACGCTGATCATCTCAACGAGTTCCAAAGCCAAGATCCCGGGCTCGTACTTCTTTGACTTCCATGCCGGGAACGCCTATCTCACCGCAAAGGCGATCGTGAGGATGGCCGTGGAAAATTTCAGGAACCGGAACCCGCAGCGCGTCCTGATCCCGGGAGAACCCGTACCGGTTATGTCGGGATTCTCCAATGAGGCGATCAAGAACGCACTCGGTGGTTCGTTTAAACCGCTGATCGACCTGATCGCTGCCGGTAAGATCCGGGGAGCCGTAGGAATTGTCGGATGCAACAACCCGCATGTGAAGCATGATTTCGGGCACATTACACTGGCTAAGGAACTGATCAGGAAAAATATTCTCTGTGTCGAGACAGGCTGTGCCGCGATCGCATCAGGAAAGGCCGGCCTCCTCCGGCCGGAAGCGGCGGCTCTGGCGGGCGATGACCTCCGGGCAGTCTGCGAATCGCTCAAGATTCCGCCAGTGCTCCACATGGGTTCCTGCGTCGACAACTCCCGTATTCTTGTCCTTGCCGCAGAGCTCGGGAATGCACTTAATGTCCCGATCCACAAGTTACCCATCGCAGGAGCTGCTCCGGAATGGTACTCGCAGAAGGCGGTCTCTATCGGTGCATACTTTGTCGCCTCCGGTGTCTATACAGTGCTCGGCGTGATGCCGCATATCTCCGGCAGCCCACCGGTTGTATCTCTGCTCACTGAAGGACTGAAAGGTGCCGTTAACGCGAGCTTCTCTGTTGAACCGGATCCGGTCAAGGCGTCTTTACTTATATCGGACCATATCGAACGCAAGCGGTCCGAGCTTGGAATATGAGTGTGTACCCGACAGCGGACCGTGCACCATTAGCAGGAAATAACCATCTCACCCGTCAGAGCAGTTCGGGAATCCGGATGGTAATTACCGGAAAGGGCGGGGTCGGTAAAACCACGATCACCGCCCTTCTCGCCCACCTGTTTGCAGAGGAAGGGTTCAGGGTCCTTGCTGTTGACGGTGATCCCCAGCAAAACCTCGCGGTGACCATGGGTATTCTGCCGCAGGATGCAGATCGGATAGTACCAGTCTCGCACAGTACTGATTACCTGAAAGAAAAAACCGGCGCCGGTCCGGGTATATCCCCGGGGGGACTCCTCACTCTCAACCCAGATGTCAGCGATGTCATCGACCGGTTCTCGGTCACCATTGCCAAAAACCTCCGGCTTCTCGTGATGGGTGGCGTCAGCCAGGCTGGTTGCGGCTGTCTCTGCCCCGAATACACGCTCCTTGCCGCCATCCTCCGTCACATGCGGCTTCTTCCTGATGAGGTGGTCCTGCTTGACACGCCGGCGGGCATGGAGCATTTCGGCAGGGCTGTTGCTGACGGTTTTTCCTGTGCTCTGGTTGTAGCTGACCCGTCCTATAATGCGCTTTCTGTAGCAAAGGAATCGGCAGGGCTTGCACAGCAGCTTGGGATCCAGGATATTATCCTGGTAGTGAACAGGGTTGGCAACCAGGCAGATGCTGATACAATACATAAGAAGATGGATGGGTTTACAGGATTTTCCCGTATCATGTTTTTACCTTTTGATCCTGAAATTATTCATCTCGAACCTGCAGTCAACCGGCTGCTGTCACGTGAGTCCGCGTTTATCGATGAAATCCGTAGCCTTACTGCAACAGTTACCGGCACGGGAGAAATCCGGTCGTCAGGGGTTTTGAAATAATTCAGGGTTGCCCGGTGTCCTATTACCTATGCAGTCACAACACCTGTTTATGATGTTTTTGGCTTACCGTGCCCATGCTCGCCCGGTACCCACCGTCCCCCATCCTTCGTCAGCTCCTTCTTCCAGACAGGTACACCAGCCTTGATCGCTTCAATGATAAACCGGGATCCGGCGTATGCCTCTTCCCGGTGCCCTGCGGCAACAATGATGATCAGGATATTTTCACCCACCGCGAGCCGTCCGATCCGGTGGATGATATCGACATGCAGGAGCCTGAACTGCTCTGTCGCATCCCGGGCAATCTTTTCGAGTTCCTGTGTTGCGACATCCTCGTAGGCTTCGAGCTCCATCTCGGTGATATCATCGTCACGGACGACACCATCGAAGACAACCACGGCACCCGTCCCATGCTTCTTTGCTGCATAAATCAGGGCTGCGATATCGACATCATCTGTCTGAATTGCGATCATGGTTCTCCTCAGTTATCCCCCCGCAACGGGCGGGAAGACTGCAATCTCGTCACCGTCGGTAACGGGAGTTTTTGCCGCATCAGCGATATCGATCCGTTTACCGTTCTTCATCAGGATAACAAACTCGTGAAAGGCGCCTTTCTCATCAAAGATGGCAGCGTATCCCTCGGGATTTTTCTTTGCGATTGTCGTAATCAGCGAGGTAAACATTGTCCCTTCTACCACGCCAGTCATAATATCAGTGCCGAGCAGTTCGCGGAACCGTGCAAAAAACCGGATTTTAACGCTCATTTCTTCTTCCTCACGGGTGTTTTCTTTGCCATACCACCGCATGCTTCGCAGGCAGGATTCCTCTCTACGCAGATCTCTTCCGCATGCGCCTGCAGCCCGTCCCAGATGAAGAGCCGGTTCGTCAGCAATTCGCCGCTGCCGGTAAGGTATTTGATCACTTCATTCGTCTGAATCGTACCGATGATGCCTGTTGTCACACCGACAACAGGGAACACTTCCCTGGGAGGGGCTTTGGGGAAGATACATTTGAGGCACGGGGTGGTTCCGGGAATAATCGTGGTTGCCTGCCCGTAAAATCCCCGTATGCCCCCATGGAAGAACGGGATCTGCTTTGCAATCGCGACACCGTTGAGCAGATAACGGGTCGGGTAGTTGTCCATGGCATCTACAATCCCATCGGCTCTCCCGACAAGCTTTGTAACGTTCGATTCATCGATCTTCACATCGATGGCGTTAACCGTGATATCCGGGTTGAGTTCCTGCAATTTCTCTTCAGCAGATGCAGTCTTTTTCCTCCCGATATCCCGGTCGAAGTGGAGGATCTGCCGGTTTAAGTTCGTCTGGTCAACGACGTCCATATCAACGATCGTGATCGTCCCGACACCGGCAACGGCAAGGTAGATGGAGACCGGTGAACCGAGCCCGCCCGCACCGGCAATAAAGATGTGCGCCTTTTTGAGCCGCTCCTGGCCTTCCCCGCCAAAGAGCATCATCTGCCGCTTGTACCGTTCGAGTTCCCGTTCAGAAAACATTGTTCACCATTATCCCCTTCAGTGCAATCGTCCGCCTCTAGTGCTGTCAGGTGCCCGCTTCATCGTGCTCATGTGAATGGGGATTATTCTCGATCCACGGTTCGAGCCCCATCTTCAGGAGGTAATCGTTGATTGCCTTGTGAATACCTTCCTCAGCCAGGACCGAGCAGTGCAACTTGATAGGGGGCAGCCCGTCCAGCGCCTCGGTAACTGCCTTATTCGAGAGCTCCCATGCTTCCTCAAGCGTCTTTCCACGGATCAGTTCGGTTGCCATGCTGCTCGATGCGATCGCCGCACCGCAACCAAACGTCTTGAACTTTGCGTCAACGACCACGTTGTTTTCGACCTTTATGAAAATCTTCATAATATCGCCGCAGACCGGGTTACCGACCTCTCCGACACCATCGGGGTTTTCGATCTCCCCCACATTGCGCGGGTTTTTGAAGTGGTCCATGACCGTGTCACTGTACATTGCAGCCTCCGTCTTTTCCGCTCTTCTGGTAGAGCGGCGACATATCCCGGAGTTTTGTCACCACTTTGGGAAGCACGTCGAGCACAAAATCCACATCGTTTTCCGTGTTCGCGTCACCCAGCGTGAGCCGGAGCGAGCCATGCGATATCTCCACCGGCAGCCCGGTTGCAAGCAGCACATGTGACGGTTCGAGGGATCCGGATGTACACGCACTTCCTGTTGAGGCGCATATCCCCTCATCATCCAGCCACAGCAACATCGACTCTCCTTCAATAAACTCAAAACTCACATTGAAGTTTCCCGGCAACCGTTTCTCAGGGTGGCCGTTGAGGCGGGTGTAAGGAATTGTTTCGAGCACGCCTTTGATGAGCCGGTCCCGCATCGCACTGATCTTTGCGTTATGCCCAGGGATATCCACAGTCGCCATCTCGATTGCCTTGCCAAGACCGACAATTCCGGCAATATTCTCGGTGCCCGCACGCCGCCTGCGCTCCTGCCCACCGCCGTGAATCAGGTTCTCGATTCGCACCCCTTTTTTGATATAGAGCGCCCCGACACCTTTGGCCCCATAGAACTTGTGGGCGGAGAGTGAGAGCAGATCGATATTCTGCGCCTTCACATCAATGGGAATATTTCCGATCACCTGCACCGCGTCCGTGTGAAAGTAAATCTTGTGCTTACGGGCAATAGCACCGAGCTCTTCGATCGGTTCAATCGTACCGATCTCGTTGTTTGCATACATGATCGAGATCAGGATTGTCTTGTCCGTGATCGCCTTTTCCAGTTCCGCCGGGTCTACGAGCCCGAACTTGTCAACCGGGAGATATGTGACTTCGAAACCTTCCTTTTCGAGGAACTGGCAGGTGTGGAGCACCGCATGGTGTTCAATCGGTGTGGTGATGATATGGTTGCCCCGCTTCCGGTTGGCAAGCGCCACTCCCTTGATCGCCCAGTTGTCCGACTCGCTCCCACCTGAAGTAAAATAAATCTCGTCCGGGTCAGCACCCAACGCCTTTGCCGTCTGTACCCGTGCCGCATCGATCGCTTTCCTGGATTCACGGGCGATGTTGTAGATGGAGGAGGGGTTGCCGAAATGTTCCGTGAAGTAGGGGATCATGGCATCCAGAACCTCCGGTTTTACAAACGTTGTGGCGGAATGATCCATGTAGATTGTGCGCTGTGCTCCCATGCGTTCTCTCGTACCTGAATATGTGCGTTGATCTGGGGATTATTCTTTTCCACCCCGTTTAAACACAGAAACCATATTGGCAGTTCCCGCGACCCGGGACGTGGTGTTTTTTGGCAGGATCCAAAAAAATTTGTTGTTTCCCGACATAATTCACAATTGTGAATGCAATCTATTATGTGACATTTCAGATAACTTAAAACGTGTGATACGATGGAAGCACCCTGTCAGAAAATAGTCTGGGACGTGCTGCCGGCAATCCGTGCAGCGATCGCAGTTGAGCTCGTCAGTGGCGGGGCATCCCAGGTAGAGGCTGCGCGGATGCTGGAGACTGCACCCTCAGCGGTCTCGCAATACCTTTCCGGCAAACGCGGGTACCGGATTGAATTTGAAGACGAAGTGAAAACGTCTATCGTCATACTTGCGCAGGATCTTATCAGTAAAAAACAGGTCAACGTTATTGAACGGATCTGCGGGATCTGCCAGCAACTCCGCAATGGCGAAGGCGGGTGTGCCGGTACTGCACCTGAACCGTGTGGCTCATAATTTTTTTCCGCATCCCAACCGACCTGTCCCTCTCATTCTGGTGCCCCCATGAATACCGCAGAAAAAACACAAACCCTCAAAGACATCATCACCTCAAAAGGATCGATGCTCATCTCATTTTCGGGGGGGGTAGACAGCAGCCTTTTGGCCGTGCTCGCAAAAGAAGCACTGGCCGAAAACACGCGGTGCGTGCTGCTCGACAGCCCGGTTGTTCCCCGTGCGGCGATCGCAGAGGCACGGCAGATCGCAGAAGAATTCGGCCTCTGGCTGGAGATCATTCCGGTTCGCGTCATGGACGATGAGCATTTCACGAAAAATCCTGCAGACCGTTGCTACTGGTGTAAGAAAAAATCAGCCAACATGTTGAAATCGCGAAAAGAGGCACTGCACTATGCCTGCATTGCCGACGGCATCAATGTCTCTGATACAGGGGAGCACCGCCCGGGGTCTGCAGCAAGCACCGAAGAGGGCATAGTCCACCCGTTTCTGGAGGCAGGTATCACCAAGGCAGACATACGGGAAATTGCACATGCATGCGGACTGCAATTCTGGGACAAGCCGTCTGCTGCCTGTCTCGCGTCCCGCATCCCGTACGGGGAAGAGATCACCCCCACAAAGCTGGCGATGGTCGAGGAAGGCGAGGAATTCCTTCACACCTGCGGGTTCTCCCAGTGCCGGGTCAGGATGCATGGCAGCATTGCCCGCATTGAAGTAGTAAAAGAAGACGTAACAAAAATTTTGGCCATGCAGGACTCACTGGTGAAAACCTTCAAAACGATCGGGTTTACCTACGTCACGCTCGATCTCGGAGGCTACCGTTCTGGCAGCATGGACGAAGTATTAACGAGAGGAGAACAACTGCAATGACTGCACACAAAGAAGGACATTTAACGAGTGAGGAGATGTTCAGACACGTATCCTGTATCCGGGTTGACGGGGAAAAAACCGAAGTCACCAGCCACGAAGTAATCGAAGAGATCCCCTATGCCCTCTTTATCAACGGCAGGCACGCGATGACTGCCATGATGAGCCCCGTTCAGCTTGAAGACTTTGTTACCGGCTATCTCTTTACCGAACAGATCATCAAAGCCCCGGACGAGATAGAATCGATAAAGATTGAGAAGAACCGCCTCAGTGTCATCACAAAAAATCTCTTCAAGGTGCTCGGCCCCAAAAAGACTATCCTTTCCGGCTGCGGGGGCAGCACGTCGTTTATTGATACCGGGAAACTGCCGTCCATCAAATCCGGTTTTTCCATCTCCGCGACCGTGATCAGTTCCACGATCAAAGGAGTCCTTGCGTCCGAATTGCACAATAAGACCGGTGGCATCCACGTAGTCGGTCTTGCATCCGCAGATGGCGTGATCACCCGTTCTGAGGATATCGGGCGGCACAACGCGCTCGACCGGGTGATCGGGTACGCACTGCGCAACAACGTGGACCTTTCCGGCACCTATGCGCTCTGTTCCGGTCGCATCTCTTCTGAGATGGTACGAAAATGCCTGATCGCAAATATCCCGGTTGTCGTCTCCCGGGGCGCTACCACGACCCTTGCGATCGATATTGCCGCAAAGACCGGCGTGTGCGTCATCGGCTTTGTCCGTAGCGCAACGATGAATATCTATACCCACCCGGAACGCGTTCAGGGAGTCCCGTTACTTCCCCAGTGACAGGAGGAGACTGCATACCTGGCAGAGGTCCCCGCTGCAGGGATCGCCACACTCGCGGCAGGAGTGAAGGGGTGCAGAAATCACTGAGCCTGCACAATAGCGCTCGATCTTTTTTTTGCTCTCCATGAGGTGGAGCATTGTGCCAGGATGTTTGTATTCAAAACCAGAGAGCATTGACCTGACCTCCCGTCGTAATGCATAGCGGGTGTACGGGCACTCGGGAAGTTCACTCCAGGCATCGTTGAGCATAAGATACATCGCGATCTCTTTTTCCGAAATTAAGGAGAGCGGTTTGATCCTCGGTATAAACTTCCCGGATGAACCAGCACCGGAATTCCGGACAAGACGTGGCAGGTCACTCCTGAACACATTCATTAACACCGATTGCGCTTCATCATCGAGGTTGTGACCTGTGGCAAGCTTTGTTGAGCCGGCCTGCTGCGCACCGACAACCAAGGCCTTTTTACGAAGGATGCCGCAGATACTGCAGGCCTGTGTTTCCCTGCCTTTGAGGAACGTATCAAGCGAATCCCCGAACAGGTCGGTAAAAGAGATGCAGTGATGCTCAATCCCGAGATGACGGGTGAGTCGTTCTGCTGAATGGATCGTTTCTTCACGGTAGCCAATAATCCCTTCATCGATCGTTATAGCAATAAGCCGGACATCCTGCCATGCCGGAAGGAGCTGACTCATGAGAAGGAGGAGTGCTGTGCTGTCTTTACCCCCGCTCAGGGCAACTGCTACACGGTCCTGAGGGACGATCATCTGCCGGGTCTTTACCGTGTCTGCGACACGTAGTTCCACATCCGCAGTAAAATGAGCCCCGCACAAGTGACGATCGATATGCCGCTGGTATACAACTGCCGGCTCTGCGCACAGAGAACATCCCGGCACATCATGGTGCACACGCTTCGGGTTCACGCATCAACCCCCGTGTGCTATCCTGATGATCCGGATCTCGTCATCTGCTTCAACAACCGTATCCTCAGAGATCATCTTCTTGTTCCGGGTGACGATCACTTCCAGGGGATTTATGCCCTGTTCGAGCAGGATCTGTTCAACAGGAGCCGGGTCGTGATCAGGAATTAAAACTTCGTGGTCCGGAAGGATAAGTTTCATACGCTGACAAGTAGTTTTGTGAGCAGGTTTCTTAAACATCCCGCTGATGAAGGATCGAAAAAATGGGGGGGTATCCCACCGTATACCTTCGAAGATTCGGCTTTAAAGACACAGGGGATTTTTCATGCAGGGTTAACGCAGCCAGTTCCTGGTCATTCTGTCCCTGACTCTTTTTGGTCAACGACAGGTCAAAAAATAGTGCGTCCATAGTACGATAATTTAAAAACCGACCCCGGCATCATCCACTTATTTGATACACAGGATCAACACATACAATTACGGAAGTGTTTAAGGTGCAGGGCGCATCGTCAATTCACGAGGAAATTCTCCGGCTAAAAAGAGATCGGCACGCGATTATTCTCGCGCATAATTACCAGCCAGCAGATGTGCAGGAAATCGCCGATCTCACCGGGGATTCACTCGAACTATCCAGGGCAGCCGCCACCATGGAGGGGGATATCATAGTATTCTGCGGCGTGGATTTCATGGCTGAGACTGCAGCGATTATCTCTCCGGATAAAATAGTCCTTTTGCCGGCTCCTGATGCCTGCTGCCCGATGGCGGATATGATCACGGCAGACGAATTAAAACTCGTGAAATCCCGGCACCCGGATGCGGCGGTTGTCTGTTACGTAAACACAACCGCTGAAGTAAAAGCAGAGAGCGATATCTGCTGTACCTCGTCAAATGCGGTGAAGGTGGTAAACTCGGTAAAAGAAGAACAGGTGATCTTTGTTCCCGACCGCAATCTTGGACGGTATGTCCAGCGGTTTTGCAAAAAAGAGATCCTGCCATGGGAAGGGTTCTGTATCGTCCATGACCAGATCACCCCGGGTCATGTGCGCGAGGCTCAGCAACTTCATCCCGATGCGATCATTCTGGTGCACCCGGAGTGCCGCCCGGAGGTGATCGATCTCGCAGATCATGTCGAGAGCACGTCAGGCATCATCAGGTACGTGTGCAATTCTTCAGAAAAAGAGTTCATCATTGGAACTGAGGTTGGTATCCTGCACCGGTTCGCCAGGGAATGCCCGGCAAAGAAATGCTATCCCTTATCCCAGGCAGCAATCTGCACGAACATGAAAAAGACGGATCTGGCTAAAGTCCGGGATGCACTTGTGTCACTGCAGCCCCGTATAACGGTGCCGGAAGAGATAGCTGTTCGTGCCCGCGGTGCGATCGAAAGAATGTTAGCGATCTAAAAAAGGAAAGATCTCCCCCTACTGCTGATCGGAAATATTTTTTTGTTCCATAATTTTTTGATCCATACGTTTCCTGTACATCTCCTCACCAACACATTCCTTTGCATGTCTGCACCACTGGATGCAGGATTCGATATCATTGTAAACAACAAAGCCGCAGCTGCTGCATTTCACGGAGATATCGTTTGAGAATAGTTCCACTTCTTCACCGCATTGCGGGCACTTCTTAATCGACAGGGTGGGAGTTTTAAGGTTCGCAGCACCCGGGCAATGGTCGAGCATAATCCTCGTCATTACGTAGTCAGCACACGATCAGGTGAATCCATAGGCCGGATAACACGCTCATCATCTGCAACGGGAGTATTGACAAGCGGGGAGACAGGATACATCGACAGGGATACTTTCGGAAACGGCGAAAGGATTTCTTTGAGATCTCCTGCACTTAAGGGCGTTTTGGAAAGCCAGCGATCTTCATTTTCTCTTAATAGAATTGACGGCATACGGTTGTGGATTTTTGCCACCAGTTCATTGGGTTCAGTCGTGATGATGGTGTACGTAAAGAGAGGCTTTCCCTCTGGATCATTCCATTGATCATAGAGCCCGGCAAATGCAAAGAGCGGGCTTTTTGGCAGGTGAAAGTAAAACGGGATCTTTTTACTTCCCTCTTTTTTCCATTCAAAAAACCCGGATGCCGGGACAAGACAGCGCCGGTTTTTCAGCAGCCCGGCAAATGAAGGTTTTTCTGTAAGGGTCTCTGCACGGGCATTGATCGGTCGTTTTGCGGTCCGAAGATCCCGCGTCCAGTGGGGCACCAGTCCCCATTTCATCAGGACAAGTGTATTTTTATCAGCATTGACAATAACCGGCATCTCGTTTCCCGGGGCGATGTTGAACCGGGAACGTAAACCGATCATCGGGTTGAACACCCGGAACCGGTTGCCGAGATCATCGATAAAGATGAGGGAATAGCGGCCGCACATACAGCTTGATCGTTTCGGATGTTCGCTGAACTGGTATATCATCCTGCCGCAGGGCAGATGAAAATAATCCGGGTGCTGCACAGGTGTCATACAAAGATGTAATATTGTCTGTCACCAAGTAACCGGCAAACAATGACGGAAAAACAGCTTATCTCGACAATAAAATACGTAAGTGGTACAAAGCCGGCTTTTTTTCTCTCGGAGATAATTCCCTACCTTGATGAATCTTTACCGTTGAACAAGCTGTTCTTCATCATTTCACCAAAGCTGGAGGGCTTTGGACTCATGGCAAAAGAAGTAAAAGGCGATTATGAGATTTACCGTATCCCGCCTTCGCTTCCTTTAATCCTGAACAAGGAGGAGCATGAACGGCAGGAGGCATTTTTTACCGCGAGAGTGATCCCTGCGAACCTGGCGCAGAGTATCGAGAAGTACATAACAAAAAAAGTAGGGAAGGACTTAAACGATCCGGTCATCATCGAACGGCTCCGCCGGGCTATTGTCGCCCAGAAAGACGATTACTGGAAACCTGTGCATAAACGGTCATTGCAGTACACGAAAGGCTATAGTGTGCTTGGGTATCTCGCCTACCACTTCCCGGTCTATTTTATGCAGACCGGGCACCTGCTCATGATGCTCGCACACGATGGGCTGCTGAAAAAAAGCATGACTATCCTTGACGTCGGGACCGGGCCGGGTGTTGTCCCGCTTGCCATAGCCGATTTTTATTCGCGGCTCGATGATGCACAGGCAACCATTTATTCCCTGGAACGATCTGAAGAGCACATTGAGGCATTCACCTTTTTACGTGATGCCGTTGCACCCAAAGGTGGCAGAGTATCCATTAAGTCACCAATTAAAGCAGATATCAGATCATTGGATCTTGTAAAACTACCGGAAAAAATTGACCTGATAATCTTTTCAAATGTCCTGAATGAACTCCCGGATGCCACCATGGAAATCCGGGCTGACATTGTCAATAAGCTCTCAGAGCGGCTCGCTCCCGATGGTTCGATCCTGATTGTCGAGCCTGCGGATGAGGAGAATGCGACCCGGATGCGGTCACTCACCGTTGCACTGCAAAAAAAAGGGCTCTCCCTATACGGACCGTGTTCGTTCATCTGGGGTTCGACATGCTCTGCCCCCCGCTGCTGGAGTTTTGAGACTGCCCCCGCAATCAGACTTCCCCGGTTGATGGAGACTCTTGCCCACTGTGAAGACTCGTACCGGTATGTGAATACCGACATCAAGTATAGTTATGCTATCCTGCGCAAGGATGGAATGCGAAAGGAGAGTTACCGTTTGCCCCCGGGATCAAAATTCCTCCGGTTATCCAAACTGCACCTGCATGTCGGAAAACGGATCAACGTTGCCGGCTTAAAGATGTCCAATGAACTCGGGGATGCACGGTCTCATGTGTTCAAGCTCTGCGACGGGACTGCGAAAACACCGGTGTATGCGGTGCTGCCTTCCTATCATATCACACCGGAAAATGATGCGATTACTTCAGCACCGTATGGATCAATCCTTGAACTGCGGAATGTACTGGTGCGGTATAACAAAGCGCATGACGCGTATAATCTGCTGGTGAGCAGGAATACCCATATCAATTCGATAAATACCGGAAAACCAATCTTATAAAAAAATAATTCATTAAAAAGATCCTGAGTAATTTTTTTAC
This sequence comes from Methanoregula sp., assembly GCA_035527915.1. Taxonomy (GTDB): domain Archaea; phylum Halobacteriota; class Methanomicrobia; order Methanomicrobiales; family Methanospirillaceae; genus Methanoregula. Next base: position 14,525 of record DATKZP010000090.1, read on the forward strand.
CATGAGCAGAATTCCTTTCCTCTTGTAAAAGCACAGAAGGGTTTTGTCCTTTGCTGACCAAAAAAACAAGAACAGAATTTCAAGTGTTGTATGGTATCCGATCAAGGTGTTGACATGTCACTTTCAAAAGGTTGTATTCTCTGCCACCAGGGTGCAAAGATGGTGCTCTTTGTTACGGGACGATGTCTTCGCTCCTGCTGGTACTGCCCGCTGTCCAGCGAGCGGAAAGGAACAGATACCGTTTATGCAAATGAGCACCCGGTTGATGTCCCGGATCAGATGATTGAGGAGGCGGAGAACATGAGCGCCTTGGGCACGGGGATTACCGGCGGAGAACCGCTCCTGTGCCTGGACAGGGTTACTTTCTATTGCCGGCTGCTCAAGGAACATTTCGGTCCTGACCACCAGATACACCTGTATACCGCGAAGGCTCCGACAGATGCCGATCTGGCAGAGATGCAGGGGCTTGTCGATGAGATCCGGCTCCACCCGCCTCATGACTGCTGGAATACAATTCTCGACACTGACTACATCCAATCGGCAAAGCGGGCAAAAGAGATGGGGTTTGATATTGGTATTGAAGTACCCGCATTGCCCGGTCTCGAACTACTCATACCAGCACTTCCCTTCCTTGACTTCCTTAATATCAATGAACTCGAATGGGGCGAGACAAATGCGTATAGCATGCGGGAGCGGGGGTATGAACTTGCAGATGAACTGCATAACGCAATTGAGGGGGCAAAAGGCTGGGCGGAGGAATTGTGCCGGCACGACAAGGTACACTGGTGTTCGTCTGCATTCAAAGACTCGGTACAGCTGCGGGAGCGATTGAAGCGAATCGCAGAAAATACTGCCCGGCCATTTGATGAAATTACTCCGGACGGAACCATCGTGTACGGTGTGCTTGAGCCTCCACTCGACCAAAAAGTGATGTGCACGCAATTTTGCATGCAGGCACTGGAGCCGGGAAGTTTTGAGGCCTGCGGTGATCGAATTGAGATGGCGTGGTGGTTGCTTGAAAAAAATGCCGATGACCTGCCCGGAAAAAAATATGTTGTTGAGCGCTATCCGAACGGCGGTATGGTTGTCGAGGTGACACCGCTATGATCCTGCGCCCGCTTATTGACCCGCTGTACGAGAGGTATCTTAAGATGCAGTGCAGGCATGTTCCCAACCATATCGCTATTATCCAGGATGGGAACCGGCGCTATGCAAAAATGCTGGGTATCGATACCCCGCAGGGGCACCGTGCAGGAGCTGACAAAACTGAGGAGATGCTTGACTGGGCACAGGAACTCGGTATCAGGCATATCACCCTGTATACCTTCTCCACGGAAAATTTCTCACGGCAGAAAGAAGAGGTTTCCCATCTGTTCGCTCTCTTCAAAGAAAAGTTCCTTGATGTGCTTCACGATGAGCGGGTTAAGAAATATAAGATCCGCGTGCAGATGGTTGGTGACCGGTCGATGCTTCCTGACGACCTGCTGGCAGCGGTCGATGCCGCCGAGAAAGCAACACGGGATCACACGGGTTTTACTCTCAATATCGCCCTTGCATACGGGGGAAGAAACGAGATCGTGCTTGCTGCCCGTGAGATCCTTTCGGCAGTCGCAAAAAACAAGGTGAACCCGGATGCGATTGATGTTCAGATGGTAGAACGGCACCTGCACGAGGGAAAAGGGATCCCGCCGGTCGACCTGATCATCAGGACAGGTAACGAATGCCGTACATCTAACTTTCTCCCGTGGCTTGCAACCGGGCACGAATCGGCAGTATATTTCTGCGCTCCCTACTGGCCCCTTTTCAGAAAAATTGATCTGTTACGCGCCATGAGAATCTATGACCAGCGGGTTTCATTAAAAGGGGCCTGAACTAAAAAATCCGGTTATTTTAAAAAAAGAGAGATAGATCGTATACTATATTTCTGTTGACGGTCAGATCAACTGGTGAGAAGGTATGCCGGGGAAAAAAGATCAACATGACCAGTGGCGGCAGACATCAGTCGTGATAAGGGCTGATATCTTTTTACAAGCCATTGAACTGGGACTGGATATCAGTAATGAATGCAACAAGGCACTCGCTAATCTGGTGGGCATTGATTACCGGCAACAACAGATAACCGGTCAGGCAATTTCGGATCCGGTCATCCTTGATGCAGACACTCAGGTAAAAGGACTGAAAAGAACCAGCCAGAAAACACAAGCTCCCGACATTCACCCGGTAATCAATGCAGATGATCCGACAGCCGTTACAAAGGTTATGAAAGCAAAACGGCAACCACCGGTAAAACCCGTTCCGGAGATTCCGGTTTTGAAAGACTCCTCTCCCGCAGAAACAGCTACTGCTTCCAAACCACCTGCACCTGGAGTTTCTCCTTTGAGAAAAGGAAAGGCAGCTGCACCAGATAAGAAAAGAAAAGATGACGGTTTGAAAAAATTCGTTGCAACAAAGATTACCCGTGTGGATGCAGATGATGCGGTGATCACAAAAGATGACTTGTACCAGGCATTTACCCGATGGTGCCGGGACCACCGTATTGCAGCAGTACCTGAACGAAAGGTGTTTGCCACTTCACTAAAAAACAAGTTTGCCATCACAGAAAAAACGGTAAACGGCACTCCCTGCTGGGTGAATATCCACCTCAAATAATCCCGCTATTTTCCAAAACGCCGTATTCGTGACTGGTAATCTCTTATCAACCGCAGAAAATCCACTTTCCTTACATATTTCCAGTTAATATCCGAGAAGAAGAGTTCGGAATACACTGACTGCCAGATGAGAAAGTCCGTGAGGTGATCCCCCCCACTCTTGATCACAACGTCAGGAGTATACTGGAAGGTAAGGTAGGATTCGAGCGTTTTTTCATCAACATCTTCTGGCAATACATGATCCTGCGCCATTCTGTGGATACATGAGGTAATTTCCTCTCTTCCGCTTTTCCCGATCGCAACAACAACATCCATGCCGTTCCCGGCTACCTCTTCTTTGTGGCCGATATGGAGAATCAGATGGGAAACACTACCAATTTTTCTGACAGCGGGCAGGTATTGCGTCATTTCTTCCGGAACCGGAGTACTGATATGGAACGTAAGACCCTGGATCCCAGGCTTTGATGACGGGTTATGCCTGAGAACGAAGTCTGATATCTCGTTGCACCATGAAGTGATGAGAAACAAATTCTCCGGTGCATCTGCCATATCCTGCCCGGTGATCATGAAGCATATATGCCCCGGCAATTCGGTTATCTGCCGTTTGAGCATATATTCATAGAACCAGTAAATCATCTCGGCCCCATAATTTCTGCTAATAATTATTTTCTAAGACTTACCCTTTAATTTGTTTAGGTCTTCGCTTTTATTCGTTGCACCGCTTTTTCCTCATATGTGGTGCTACCCCCCTGCCTGCCATAAAGAGTCCTTATCCGCAGCTTCCCAAGTTTTTCAAAAGTGAGACCTTACCCAAATCAATAAAGTTGTCAGGTGTCCAGATATAATAAGAACGATACTATGCAGCCCTCTCTGCGGGAAGATTACTTAGAAGCTATCCAGCACTTCACGATACTAAACGGGCACTCCCCCCGGCCTCACGATCTAGCTGCAGTATTAGGCAAACCTGAATCAGAAATACAATCCAATCTGGGCGATCTCAGAGAGAGCGGGGATATTACGATCGCCGGAGATACATCCATCAATCTTACAAAGACGGGCAGATTGACTGGCGAGTGCGTCATGAAAAAACACGAGACGCTCCAGTTTTTTTTATCAGAAATTCTCGGCATGGATTCCTCATCAGCATCTTCTGAAGCATGCACTCTTGAGCACTCTGTTTCTGATGAGACGGTCGATCGGCTCGGGAACTATCTTAAAAAAACAAGACCCTTTGGCAATAACGGCGCTGACAGGCAAAAACCTGCCGTGTGCGGGTACACGGGAGCGACCTGTGATGAATCCTGCACTCCATCCTCATTGCTTGATTTTAACGAGGGAGATGAATTAGTTGTGCGGGGTATCCTGGGACAGTCATGTGCAAAACGGCTGCTTGATCTCGGCGTTGTGCCGGGCGAAAAAGTAAAAATACGACGGAAACTGGGGACCCATGCGCTGGTCCTCCAGGTAAAAGGGTGTGATGTTGCCCTGAGCCCCGAGATCGCTGCGGCAGTGTCTGTGGAACGCATCCCATGAAGATCGCTCTTCTTGGAAACCCCGGTGCAGGAAAATCCCTCATTTTCAACCAGCTCACCGGACTCGGGGTTGAGGTGAACCGCTATCCCGGCTCTTCTGTCTGCCTGGAATGTGGCAATGTCTGTTATAAAAAAGAGAAGATCGAGATCGTTGACCTGCCCGGGATATATTCCCTTGACGGGAGTTCCGAAGAAGAAATACTGGTACGGAAATTCCTTGAATCCGGGGGAGCAGATATCATCGTTGCTGTTCTCGATGCCACAAAACTTGAACGGAACCTCTATCTCTTCAGCCAGGTCGCCGAATTCTCTCCAAAAATAATTGCCATCGTCAACATGATTGACGTTGCTGAACGGCAGGGACTTGTCATTGATGTCGATACGCTTTCAGCCCGCCTTGGAGTTCCCGTTCTTCTTACTGCCGCCTCAGAAGGAAGAGATATTGACCGCATTCTTCCTCTTGCACTGGGTTCCGCCAGAGTTGTGACCCTGCAGGTACCTTATGACCATCATATCGAGGCGGCACTCAAAAGCCTTGAAAAAACCCTGGGCACACCACGTTACAAGAATCTGCTTGCCCTGCAGGGCACTGGCGAGGAACACATGCTCCTTGATACTGCAGGAGCAATCGCTCACGAGATTGAGCTGCGCCACAGGATGTCAGTCCGCCAGATCATTGCCACGAACCGGCATAACTTTGCCCGAAAAGTTGCCGCCGCTGCAGTCAGGCAGGGAGACCAGAAAAAGACCTATGACCTTGACAGTCTCCTCACACGTGTATTTCCCGGGGTCCCGATCCTTATTGCCATCCTCTTTTTTCTGCTCCTGTTTGTCTTTGTAATCGGCTCGTGGATGCAGGTGATAATCGTACAGCTCTTCACCACCTACATTATCCTGCCGTTTGGAGCTATGGGCTTACCCCCATTTGTCGACAGAATCGGGTTCTCGGTCCTGATTGCGCTGGAAGCCGGTCTCGGCATCGCATTTCCGTTTATCTTTACGTTTTACCTTGGACTGTCGTTGCTCGAGGATACGGGATACATGACCCGTGCCGCATTCCTTGCGGACCGTGCGATGCACAGGCTCGGCCTGCATGGAGAAGCGATCATCCCTATGGTAATAGGGTTTGGATGCACCGTGCCTGCAGTGATGAGCCTGCGTATCCTTAAAACACGCCGTGAACAGACAATTGCCGCGTTTCTTATCAGCATGGTTCCCTGCTCGGCAAGGACGGTTGTTATCGCCGGTATTGTTGCTGCTTTTGTCGGGATTATCTGGGCATTTTCTATTTATCTTATCGTGTTTGTCCTCCTCATTCTCACCGCAGTCTTACTCAGCCGCATCACGCCCGGTGAGCAGTTTGGCATGATTGTTGAGATGTCTGTGCTCCGCAGACCCCAGGTGCGTCTGGTGCTGGCTAAATCCTGGCTCCGGATCAAAGAGTTCCTTTTTATAGCGATGCCACTTTTGATCATCACCAGTATAGCGCTCGGGATTTTCCAGTATTTTGGATTAACCGATCTCTTCCAGCAGATGGTTGCCCCGGTAACCGTGACCCTGCTCGGGTTGCCCGACTATGCATCCACAGCGCTGTTATTCGGAGTCTTCCGTAAAGAACTCGCTTTTGAGACGCTTGCAATCCTTGCTGGTACTGCTGATCTCGGATCGGTGATGACCGGCACAGAGCTGTACACATTTGCTATCGTGAGTGTCCTTTTTATTCCCTGCGTCTCCACTATTGCAGTCCTGTATCGCCAGCTGGGGGCACGAATTACTGCCCTTATATCGATTTATACGGTTTTTCTGGGCTTTTTTGTAGGAGCAATTATAAACATTCTCATGAAATGATCAATCGATGCATGACTGGCATACAACAGGAACCGCACCGTTTGATCAGGAATATGGCGGTTTTAATGTTGGGGAACCATGGGTCTTATTGACACGTGCCATGGATTACCCGGGACATATTTCTTCTATGCTGAACAGGGGGTGATGCAATGCTGACCTTTATCGGCCTCGGGCTTTATGACAGGAATGATGTTTCAGAAAAAGGGCTCACCTGCATCCGGAACGCGGATCATGTCTTTTTAGAAATTTATACCTCCCGGCTCATGGGCACATCGTATGAAGAATTAGAAAAACTGTATGGAAAACCCGTGCATCTTCTCGGCCGGAATGATGTAGAGCAGCATCCCGATGATCTATTGACCAAAGCCGAGCATTCACGCGTGGTATTTCTCTGTGCCGGTGACCCGATGGTTTCTACCACCCATGCAGATCTGCGGATGCGTGCTGCAGCAAGGGGGATACCTACTGCAATTATTCATGCAGCCTCCATCTCAAGTGCGGTCTGCGGTCTTTCCGGACTCCAGAACTACCGGTTTGGAAAGTCCTGCTCGGTACCCTTCCCCCAGAAGAACTGGTTCCCGAAAACACCCATTGAGGTTATCGCGCAGAACCTGTCGCTGCGGTTGCACACGCTGGTGTATCTTGATATACAGGATGAACGGTATATGACTGTTCATGAGGCGATAGACCTTCTCGAACAGATGGCAGCAGAGAAAAAAATGCACATACCTCTTTATGTCGGCATTGCACGGGCAGGATCAGATGATCCGCTGGTACGGGCAGGATCTGCAGATACCCTGAAATCTGTTGATTTCGGTCTGCCCCTGCACATCCTGATCGTCCCCGCTGAACTGCACGACATGGAGCGCTCGTACCTGGAGTTGTTTGCCGGCTTATGAAGATTGCAGATTGCCAGATCCTTTTTACCACAGCACTTTCCATGACGCGAATTGTTGCACCGGAGAGCACCCCGCTTAACAAAATCGCTGCCTCTGTCCTGGAAATGGCACGCGCCTATGAACACGACGGGAGAACATTTTTTTTAACACAAGATCCCGTCAATGCACTTGCGGGTTTTTGCTATGGTCTGGGCTGGTTACATTTCGGCCTGTCATCCGGACTGCTTGCTATCACGCATCCACAAGGATGCCCGTTTTCAGGACCTCAGGAGATACTCCAGCCACAGTTCAAAACAAAACTTGAAGAGAAGACACATCGCTATGCACACCTGCTGGATACTGCCAGATCCTCAGTCAGGTGTGTTTCAGATCCTGCTACAACCAGCCATGATTTTGCTGAGCGCATCCTCGCTGTTGCTGCGGTTTATGCCAGACACGGAGATTATTGCAGGAAATCCGGCGAACCTGAAGATGCCCTTGCCAGTTTCAGTTACGGGCACGGATGGCTCGATGCCGGAGTAACTGCCGGATTCTTCCGCATTGTGGCAGAGCGGGATCTCTTCACGGTCTAATCGTGAGGACTATTCCCTGCTTATATGGAGTGCCCGTCCAAAACGGTTCAGTCATAAAAAGGTATATAGTATGTCCAATAATCTGTAAAGATATCACGTATATACAAAAAACGTGCTCATTTTAATGGGGGAACTCATATGGAGAGGTCGCAGGTAAAATGGATTTATATTTCCGTTGGATTCTCTCTTCTCGTTTTAGTCATAATCCTGTTCCTCACCATCAATGAAAATACTGTTCAGTATCTCCAGCAGGTCAATCCAGTCTTCCTTCTTCTCGCATTCTTAGCCCATCTTCTTTCGATGTGCTTCTGGGCATTGCGCGTCCAGAAGATGACGGGATCGCTGGGTTACCGGATCGGTTTTTTCTACAGCCTGAACCTTGTTTTTGCCAACCTGCTTGCAGCTGCCATAACTCCATCTCAGGCCGGGGGGGAACCGGTGAGAGTTCACGAACTCTACAGGGCTAAGGTGCCACTTGGGGATGCAACTGCAATTGTGATAATGGAGCGGGTGCTGGACGGTATCGTGCTTGCTGTTCTCGCAGCTTTTGCGATGATCGTCCTTTCCGATCAGTGGAAAAGTCTCGGTGCAATCTCAGAAGTCATGGTATTCATAACCTGGATCTTTGTCGCTGGCTGCCTGTTTCTCTTTTACCTTGCGATAAAACGGCCGGACGTTGTTAAAAAGGTCGTAAACCGTATTGCACGCTTCTTCACCAATACCTGGGAAATCGCCAGAGTTGAAGCAATTGCCATGCGTGTTGACAAGGAGATTGATAATTTCAATAGGGCAGTCATCAAATTTGTAAAAAGTGCCAAAGGAGGACTCTTGTGGGGGTTGTTGTTTACCCTTTTCTATTGGATCTCAGAGATTGCGATCGCTTCCCTTATCCTCCTCGGGCTTGGGCAACCACCGCTAATCTTAGAGTCTTTTGTGATCCAGCTCATCCTTGCAATCCTGATGATGCTCCCCATCACACCGGGAAGCTCCGGCATCGCTGAAGTTGGGGCAACATCGATGTATGCTCTTTTTGTCCCTGCATCGATTGTCGGCATTTTCGTAGTCATCTGGCGGATTGTGCTCTATTACTTCAATATTGCTCTCGGTATACTCTCCAGTATTATTATCGTTCGCCGCGAAGCTAAATCATCGGACTCACGTATCCGATGACCTTAACTCTTATCACTGATCGCATCAATCACTGTGCACAGGCATGACGCAGATCAGGTGCGAGGTAAAAGGTGTGTTTGTCGCCATGAGCGAGGCTGCTACTGTCCCGCTGGTGGTACTTACCGACGGGGAAGAAGAACGCCATCTGCCGATTTTTATCGGGCTCTGGGAAGCAATATCCATCAATAGCGCAAAAAACAAGGAAGTTCTGCCCCGGCCATTCACCCATGACCTCTTTTTAGAACTGCTTGCCAAATTTTCCATCACCCTGCGCTTTTTGCAGATAGACAGTATTGAGAACGGTGTTTTTTACGCCCAGCTCGTACTCTCTGCTAATCACCACGAGGAGTACATTGACTGCCGCCCCAGTGACGGTATTGCTATTGCACTCCGGGGAGAAGTCCCCATATTTGTTGATGAAACCGTGCTTATGTCGGCTGGCCAGAAAATACAGGATCTTCCCGAGATGGTTGACTTGTCGACCTTTTTGCAGAGATAGGATTTTTGCTATTTTCGCCGCCGCTCAAGTTCCTGCATCACATCGGACAGGTCAATATCTGATGCACGCAGCGCAACGAGAAGATGGAAGATAAGATCAGATGCTTCTTCGACTGTACGCTCGTTGATTCCGTTTTTTGCGGCAATAATAAACTCGGTTGACTCCTCGCCCACCTTTTCCAGCACCTTATCAATACCCTTGTCATCCACAAGCAGCCGGCTGGTATAGGATTCCTGCGAGGGATTTTTTGCCCGTTCCTGGATAACGGACCAGATCTCGGCAATAATTGCAGGATCAACGGCATCTTTCATGCATCCTCCTTCACGAGAAGAACTTCCCCGATATCAAAGCCAAAGAACCTCCGGGAGAGGATGCGCGCTTTTTCGATATTACATCCTGACTTTCCAATCGCGATACCAAGGTCACTTCTCAACCTCACAAATACATTCACCGGCCCGTTTTCTGCACTCCGTTCGGTACCCACCACTTCGGCCGGTTTGAAGATGTTTGTGATAAATTCCTCCGGGGTTTCTGCATACTCCACCATCTCGATCCGCTTGCCGAGCACATTCTGGAGACGTTTGATATTATCCCCTTTTTTGCCAATCGCCAGCCCCATATCTCCCTGGCGGATCACATAGATTACCCGGTCAAACCGGTCATCGATCACGCAGTCGAGTGCTGTTGATTTTGTGAGAATTCTTAATTCCTCAATATACCTTCGCTCTTTAAAGCCAATATTGCGTTCCATATCAAAATCAGTCCTATTGTATCCGCAATTTTTTTAAGATATTCGAAATTTTTGAGATACTGTTGAAAGTTTATCCGGCTAAGCCGGATGCTGCATTGTGGTTTAAGGAATATTGACACACTGCTAATGTAAAAAAGTTGTGAAGAGATGCTGACAAAATCAGCTTATCGAGTACGTAATGGACACCATTGCGGTTACGGTCACATCGCCGGGTTGTATAGGAGTAGGAACCGCAGATCTTGCCGTGGCATCAAGAGCATTGTAGTTTTCAAAGAGAACCGGCGCGTAACCCCCGCTGATGTCTGCGCTCTTTACATTAACAATGGTAACGCCAAGGGCACTGGCAACAGTATCCGCATCTGCCCGGGCGAGGGTGACCGCTTTTTTCAATGCTTCTGTCCGGAGTACCTGTGCCTGTCCATCAGATAGCATAAACTGGATGGACCGTGCCTGGTTTATTCCGTTTGCAACCGCGATGTCAATGACTTCTCCGGTCCTGCTGACATCATGGAGAGTGACCGTGAGTGTGTTGGTTACCCTGTAGGTACGGATTTTCTGTTCAAGAGGAGTCTTTGAGTAATCTTCATACACGGGATAAATGTTGTACCCGGTGGTCTTGAGTGCATCTTTTGGCAGACCTGCGGAAACAAGCGCATCGATAACCTTTGTCATCTGCACTGCATTGGCCCGTTGTGCGAATTTTACATCAACATTCTCCGTCTCAACAGAAAACGTGACCTGTGCCCTGTCAGGAGTGCCAATAATATTCCCGCTGCCATACGCATGAATCACGTTTTCGTCACAGGTTGTCTGGGTGGCAGCTCCAGCGCTGCCAATGCTTGTCATCGCAAGAATAACGATGACAATACTGAGCAAAGTGATCTTTTTCATCATAATTATCGTACAATCTTAATCTAAATGGAGGTTAAAGGTTACCTTAACTGCGAAAATAGTTGCAGTTATCGTTGCAAACCTGTTCCCCAAACTACAATATAACTGAGCACGTATAGTACCCCGATTGAGCATGGGAGCAACTATCGTAGAGAAGATATTTTCCAAAAAGTGTGGCAGGGATATACGGGCAGGCGAAGTGGTAATGGCTCCTGTTGACGGGGCGATGATCCATGATATTACCGGCCCCCTTGCCATCCAGAAGTTCTACGAGATGGGTGGATCGAAGGTGTTTGACCCCAAGCAGGTCATCATGCTCTTTGACCACCAGATCCCGGCAGACTCCATTCCGGCAGCCGAGCACCATGTATACATGCGTAAATTTGCTGCCGAACAGCACATCCACAATTATGACATCAATGAAGGTGTCTGCCACCAGGTGGTGCTGGAAAAGGGAAGAGCAGCCCCGGGCGAGATTATTGTCGGGGCTGATTCCCACACCTGCATGTATGGTGCGGCAGGAGCGTTTGCTACCGGCATCGGTTCAACCGATATGGGTTTTGTCCTGAAGTTCGGTGCTTTATACTTCAAGGTGCCCGGGACCATCCGTGCAGAGGTTTCAGGGAAGTTCCCCAAACGTGTCGGGGCAAAAGACCTGATCCTTTCAATTGCCGCAGACATCGGTGCCGACGGGGCAACCTACCAGGCCATTGAATTTGCAGGAAAGACGATCTCAAAACTCGATATGGCAGGGCGGATGACCTGCTGCAATATGGCCATTGAGATGGGCGCAAAAGCAGGCATTGTCGCACCGGATAAGATTACCTGGGAATACATGAAGAGGCGGCGAAAGATGAAATCGTTCCCGCTGGAGAGCGATGACGATGCCAGTTACGTAACAAAACGTTCCTACACGGTCTCGGATATGGAACCCCAGGTAGCCGTGCCGCACAATGTGGATACCGGTGTACCAGTCAGCAGGGTTGCCGGTACGCACATTGACCAGGTATTCATCGGTTCGTGCACGAACGGGCGGTTTGAGGATCTGGAGGAAGCAGCAGAGGTGCTGGGCAGGAAGAAATTCAACCCCAAAGTCCGGGTCATCATCATTCCGGCATCCCGGGATGAATACTTAAAGACATTAAATGCCGGACTCATCGGGAAGTTTGTAAAAGCGGGAGCACTGGTGGAAGCGCCGTGCTGCGGACCCTGTATGGGCGGGGCATTCGGGCTGCTGGCGCCGGGCGAGGTGTCACTGTCGACTTCGAACCGGAACTTCAAGGGACGGCAGGGGAGCACGGAAGGCAAGGTGTACCTCTGCTCCCCGGCAACTGCGGCGGCAAGTGCGATCACCGGTGTAATCACCGATCCGCGGGAGGTCTGAACATGCGAGTCTGGAAGTTCGGGGACAATATCGATACGGATGCAATTATTCCGGGCAGGTTCTTAACCATCTATGATCCAAAGGAACTCGCAAAGCATGCCTTTGAAGGAACCCGGGATGATTTTTCAAAGAAGGCAAAAGAGGGGGATATCGTTGTGGCAGGGCGCAACTTCGGTTGCGGCTCTTCCCGCGAACATGCCCCGCTTGCACTTATCGGCGCCGGTGTGAAGGTTGTAGTGGCGCAGTCGTTTGCACGGATTTTCTTCCGGAATGCGATCAATGTGGGTGTGCTTCCCATCGTATGTCACAAAACCGATCAGATTGCTGAAGGTGCAAAGATCACCCTGAATATAAAAAAGGGCATCATTGAAGCGGACGGGAAGAAGGTTAAGATTGAGCAGGTGCCGGAGTTCATGCAGGGTATCATCGATGCGGGTGGACTTGTTGAATATGCAAAGAATATGAAGGAGGCGCCGGTATGTACAAAATCGCAGCGATAGGAGGAGACGGGATCGGCCCGGAGATCGTGGCCGAAGGAAAGAAGGTGCTGGAGGCTGCAGGAGAGAAGTTCAACTTTGATATCCAGTGGACTGACTTTGATATCGGGGCTGACCGGTACATCAATTCCGGGAAGCTCGTCACCGAGGATGAACTTAAGGAACTCTCCCAATTTACGTCAATCTATTTCGGTGCGATCGGGGACGAACGGGTGAAGCCGGGTATCCTTGAAAAAGGCATCCTCTTAGCGCTCCGCTTCCATTTCGACATGTACGTCAACCTGCGTCCGATCAAGCTCCTCGAAGGCGTCGAAACCCCGCTTGCCGGAAAAGGACCAAAAGACATCGACTTTGTCGTGGTCCGGGAGAACACTGAGGACTTCTACGTGGGGATCGGGTCGCGGTTTAAGAAGCACGAGAAGAAAGAACTGAATGTAATCCGCGACATGTACAGCGTGAAGTTCGGCCTCGATGTAGAGAGCGATGCCGAGGAAATTGCGTACCAGATTGGTGTGGTCACCCGCGAGGGTTCACGCCGGGTCCAGACCTATGCCTTTGAACTTGCACAGGGAAGGAAAAAGAAACTCACTTCGGTTGACAAGGCGAACGTGCTCTCAGACGTATACGGGCTATGGCGCGACGTTTTTACCGAAACCGCGAAGAAATATCCCGATGTCAGGACCGATTTTTACTTCGTCGATGCCGTCACCATGTGGTTTGTCAAGAACCCCGAGTGGTTTGATGTCGTGGTCACGCCCAACATGTTCGGCGATATCATCACCGATCTCGGCGCCATGATCCAGGGCGGGCTCGGGCTTGCACCCGGCGGCAACATCAACCCGAAGGGCACATCGATGTTTGAGCCAATCCACGGTTCAGCCCCGAAGTACAAAGGCATGGGTGTTGCAAACCCGATTGCCACGATCTGGGCGGGATCATTACTGCTCGATCATATTGGTGAGCACAAGGCAGCTGCCGCAGTCATTGCTGCCATTGAGCAGAGCATTAAAGACAGTATCGTGACGAAGGACATGGGCGGGACGGCGGCGACAGCAAAAGCGGGCAGCTATATTGCTGAGTGCGTGAGGAAGGGGAAGTAATCCTACAGACAATTTTTTTTATTTTCTCACTCATTCACTGCCAGTCTGGTATATCGTGGCCGGACTTCATGAGGATCTCCGGTTCTTCCAGTCATCGATGTTTTTACAATCATGGTTGAAGGGAAGCCGGTGCTGTCCGCAATAATAGTTATGGCAATAGTTGCAGAGGAAGGGAAGATATACCCGTTCCCCGCATCTGGAGCAATTTGCATAGAGTGGGGCCTTCTCTTTTTTTGTAAAAAGTTTCGAAAAGAATTGCTTGATTCTTTTTAAAATTGTCATTACAGATTCGGTACGACGTTTTTTGTGATTAAAGTATTGAAAATGCTGACAGGGCGAGGTGAGAATAACGGTATGGTGCAACGGTAACGTGCGGAAGTGAGAAGAGAGCGGTCAATGCCAGCAGGTTACATCCTGCAGGATCTGTCGATATCTGCAATGTGAGATTCCCTGGTAGTTCAACGGGTCAGTCATTCTCATTTTCTTCCGCTTCCCGGGAAAAAAGCGACCTGATATAATCAAATGGTCCTTTTGCATGAGCGGATGATACCCGAATCGGCCGCCTCCCCGTGCGATTTTTGGAGCCCCCGAAATCCCTGATGAGAAATTCTGCCTCGGCAAGACCTTCCTCCACCAGTATCTTCTCGGTTATATCCACCATTGAACCAGCAATTGCGATCGTCTTTGTGTTCTTCACGATCGGGATCTCGTTCACCTCAAACCGGATGATATACCCGTCACCTGTTGCCATTTCCAGCCGGTACGGGGGTTCGCGCCTTCCGCTCGTGATCGCCCGGATCGTCCGCTCAAGACCCGCGGCATTTATCGGGTTATCGGTAAGGAAATCAGTCCACATACGTTTTCCCGCGTGCGGACTGCATCCCAGCAGGGAGCGGATACGCGGGCTGACATACGTCATCACATGATCAGGAGTATGTGAGTAATACATCTGTTTCCCGCTCTCAATCACGAGCATCAGCTCCTCGTCTTTTTTCTTGATTGCCTTCTGCTCATGTTTTAGTAAGGTGATATCACGACCGGTTGCAACAATTGCCACAACCGTATTGCCATTCTCAACAATGGACTTTGCAGACCAGCTGATGCATCGCATACCTTTGGGGGTCTGAATCCACTGCTCAACAGTACAGGAAAAAGGAGGTCGGAAAAGCCTGGTCATCTGCGTGGCAATTACATCGGAATGCCGCTCACCCGATACCGGCATGAAAACGCTGCCAACCAGATCCGCTTGTGATTTTCCGACAATATCGCAATATGCAGAATTTACAAAAAGAAGGCGACCCTCAAGGTTGAACTTAACGATAAGATCCTGCTGCGACTCGACAAGATCCCGGTAAAAATTCTCTATGTCTGCCGTTATTACCGCCCCCTTCCTGGGTTGATGAAAAAGCCGTCTCAATGGGTAAATGAGGAGACTCCATCTTTACGTAAAGAACATCTGTTGCAGGACTATTAATGTTGCACGATTTGTTCAGATTCCCGATCAAAAAAGGATTATACCGTTGCTGATATCTGCATCTGATCCTGCGAGAGTCTTTTCATCTTTGACAATTGCACGGACTGGTCCGGTATCTTCATGATGAAGGCATACTTGTCTTTTCCGTACATAATGGTACGGAGTGCTCCAAGGGATACCGTAAAACTCCCGTCATTGAAGAGATTGATATTCAGGGCTTTGCCGGATACTGATACCTGGGCAAGACCGCAGGTGGATCCCAGGTAATAGTTCCAGTTATGGGTCAGCTCTTCGATCTGGACAAATACCCGCCCGGTGATTGCACCGGCAAGTCCGGCAACCCGGATCGCATACCGTGAGCCTCGGATATGTACTTCGATCACTTCGTGGAGGATTCCATCACTGTCTAATGCCCGGCATCCGTTCCTTTGGATATATCCCGCCTTTTCCATCATACACGACCACCTTATTGTCGTAGTACGACGTTGGAAGAAAGGGTATATAATCCATCAGTCTGCGCGGGGTGAAAGTGAAGGCATGAAGCAGAGTGCCGGATACCGGTATCCGGAAATAACCGGATGAGCCATGACGTTATTTTTTCCTGTCCATGCATGCATTCAGCACATTCTCTACAAATGACAGGGTGCCCGTGATGCCAGCAACAGGATGCGGGGAAAGCTTCACCATTCCCCTTATGGGGGGAGTGAGCCCGACAAACGCCCGGTTCGCAGCAACGGACCGTTCGAACGATGACCCGATAACAAGACTGGGATCATGGTGCCGGATGAGTTCCCTGACCAAAGAAAGACCCTGCACAATTCCTGACGGGAAAGGAGAGGTGCCGGGCTCGTTGCGGGTACCGACATACAGGATATCTGCATCAAGGTAATGCTTCAACGTTCGTGCTGCAAATGTTGCATACGAAAAACCACCAAATATTACCGCATGAGGGGGATCAAACCTGCGGAGAAACTTATCGCATGCCTTGATAATCCTTTCATCCTCACGTTGCATTTCCGTTTCGACAGAAATGATATCGGCTTCCGGAAAGACCGAGGCAACTCTTCTGAATGTTTTACTAATCTCCTCAAACCCAAGCGTTCCTCCGAGGAACTCACCGACCCCGCTGGAAAAATCCCCGTTTGTTCCCACGGTATACCGGGCGGCATGCCCCACATTCCCGAGCGCGTCTGCGCAAAAAACAGTGCCAACGGGTACTGATGCATTACCCAGCAACCGCATAATTTCCCTGACATTGCCGCACGAGAACGGATCGAAGAGACAGGCACCATCAATATTTATCCCTCCTGTTGCCGGATCAACGGCTGGTGCAAGGACGGAGAGCGCCTTTTTATACCCCGCCTCCACATCACCGGAAAAACCCGGGCTGTCAACAAGGATCACATCATAATCCTCAAGCATTGACCGGATATCCTCTCCGAGTATCGCGGGAACGCAGGTTGTAACCACCGCGATCTTTTTCCCACACCCGGAAAGTCCCTCAATAACTTCGCGGAGTCGGTGCTCTGACCCGAAAATCGCCTCATTTTCCAGGATAAATGTGCCATGGAGGGGCGCATGAAGGAGCGTGGTGGGGTAATAGTAGCACCCGCTTGAGCCATGGATCACGACCGCGATACCCTCAAAACCGGCAAGACACGCAGCAGCTCCGGTCATCGCACAGGGCCAGAGGGGATTTTCGCACTCAGGCATGGATAGCACGCCTCCACCTGTGGAGCATCCGCCGGATTCCGGTTGTACCTACAGGGGATGACAGCGGGAGGGGGACCATACAACCATCACCATCTATAGTGACAGCGATCCTGCCTGCAACTTCACAGGCGACGCGGAATGCATCAGGAGCACTACTTTGATGATCGAATGTTATTGAAGTGCCGGAAATATCTTCAAATTCGCAAAGAATTTCTTCCTGCAGGATTTTTTCCTCACGAACAGCTTGTGTGCATTTCACGCCAAAACCCCCTGCAACTGCCTCAAGAAACCCGATCGTTCCTGCAAGCCCAACCGGATAGGATGAAATAAACGGTGTACCGAATCGCTGTTGCAACCGTTCGCCAACAGTCCACAGGTCATCGTCCCGGAGAATGTTGAGCCGGGCCGCCCCAAGCCGGGATATGTCTGCAATCGAGCAGTCACGCAGGAACCGCAAATTTACCGGTACCCCCAGCGCTGTCAGCAACCGGGTAACCTCTGCATAGTTCTCATCCACTTCATACTCGAGATTTTTCTCACCGATGATATTTGCGCACGGGATCTTTATGCAGGGTTCTGCGGTATCTGCGATGGCATTGAGTGCATTATTGACGCCATTCTGAAACGTGCCCCCGAGAAATCCGGCGGTAGGAACAGGTATCACGGGTACTTTGGAGTGCCTGCGACAGACAGCCGCGACATCATCACCGATGGTTTCAACAATGCAGGTCGAAAGCACAAAAATTCCCCCGATATGCCGCTCTGCAACCGCATCAAGAGTCCGTTCAAGCGCTCCCTCGCCTCCAAAAATAATATCGCTTTCAGAAAGTCCCGTCGAGATTAAATCCGGGATGGTGACCCGATCGTTGTCAAGTCCGGTAGCATGCAGGAGCGAGAAGTTATGATGCGTGCACCCTTTTGGCCCATGTACGATAGTAACAGTATCCTTAACCTGGGTAGTCACCGAGAGTGCCCCGGTGAGAGTGCACCCCCCGAATCTAGATAAATTCAAGGGCAAGGGATTCGAGGTCATCGATTTCAAGAGGGTTGGGGATAGTGAAACTGGTATTTTCCATAATACGCACTGCAAGGGATCGGTACTGTGCCGCCTGAGCAGAGTCCGGCTCGTACTCAAGCACCGTCATCCTGTTGAGCTCTGCAAGCTGCACAACACGGTCCCGCGGGATATACTGCACGAGCGTACTGTTCACCCGCCGTGCAAACTCCCCGACAAGTTCTTTTTCGAGGGGCTGGTTCTTTGCATTACAGATTACACCGGCAAGCCGACAGGTGCTCTTTGTCCGCATTGACAGGCGCTTTATCGCTTTGCAGATATTATTCGCAGCATACAGGGACATCAACTCCCCGGAGGTGACAAGGTAAATATCCTGTGCATACCCTTCCCGCATGGGCATTGCAAACCCACCACATACTACATCCCCAAGGACGTCATAGACAATCACATCCCCCCTGAGTGCCCCGAATTTCTCGAGCAGATGGAACGTGGCGATGATCCCTCTTCCGGCACACCCGACACCAGGTTCCGGTCCTCCTGCTTCTACACACCGGACTCCGTTGAATCCTCTATATACAATATCTGAAAGCGAAAGGTCCGCCTCGCCCCGCACCCGGACCAGGTCCATGACGGTCGGGATAAAATTCCCATGCATCAGCATCCGTGTGCTGTCCCGTTTGGGATCGCATCCAATCTGCATGATATCCAGACCCTGGAGGGAAAGCGCGGCTGAAAGGTTGGCAGAAGTGGTTGATTTTCCTATACCTCCCTTACCGTACAGGGCGATTTGTTTCATCACCGTACCATAGGTCGGCAATTTATATTAGATCTCCTGATGTTAACAAAAGTAAAGTTGCGTTGTATTTTTCCTTATATTTCCTTGTCAGGAGACCGGAATTTTCAGTCAGTTCCCCGGAATATGGCAATAAAGAGCATCACAACCGGGATCACTTCCAGGCGCCCCAGCCACATCACCCCGATAAAGATCCACTTTGAGATCAACGGCATATCCGGAGATACGTACCCGATACTGGCACCGCACGTAGAGAATGCTGATACAACTTCAAAGACGATGTCGGTGATGGAATACGTGGTGAGATGGAACTGCAACACCGCTAGTGTGGCAATAAAGATGATCACTACCGAAAGGATGATGATGAGCATGTTCTTTGCAGCTTCAAGTTCTGCGGTTGCCCGGGGGATTACCCTCCCTTCGATCTTGAAGGGATGGAGGACTTTCCCGCTGACAAAAAGCCTGCGGAACCACCAGAAGAGTGCACGGAAGGCCATTGCTACCCGGTTAAGTTTGATACCGCCGGCAGTACTTCCTGAGGCTCCACCAATGAAGGTAAGCAGGGTTAAGAATAGCACGGTAACACTCGCCCAGGATCGCAGGTTTGCGTTCTGGAAACCGGTGGTTGTGAGAGTCGACACACTCATAAAGAGACCCTGATTCAGTGCTGCCAGGATTTCCAGGTTCCCAAAAAAAACCAGGTCATAGGTTAGTACTGCAACCCCGATTCCGGTAAAGAGAAAAAGCAGTTTCACCTGTTCATCCCCAAAAAGGCTCCATCGCCGGTTTTCAACAATGCGATAATAAAGTCTGAAAGGCAGAGCACCGGCGATCATAATGGGAATCAGGATCAGTTGTAGCACATTACTATTATAATACAGGATTCCCCCTTCATGCAGGGTAAAACCGCCACTGGATATTGCCGAGAGAGCGAGATTGACCGATTCCCATAACGAGAGTCCGGTAAACAGGATAAGACTGATAGCAAAAAATGTAAGCATGCCGTAAATCTTCCAGAGCACCCGCCCGGTCGCTATTACGCTGGGCATCAGCGGTTCATCCCGGCCTTCGGCGCGGAAGACCTTTGAGCTGAAAAGACCGGTACTGCTCGCGAGTGCAATCATAAATGCAATGATGCCGATGCCGCCGATCCACTGCATGTAGGATCGCCAGAAAAGGAGAGCATGGGGAGCGGTGTCAAGCGAACGGATCATAGAAAACGCTGTGCCCGTCCATCCTGCCATCCCTTCAAAGAATGCGTCGGTAAATCCCATTTGCAACCCGAGCATAAACGGGATACCGCTCACCATTGCACAGGTAAGCCAGAAAAGCGCCACCGAACACATAGCCGTAGAAAGCCTTACTCCCCGATCCGTCCGGGGAAGGGTTCGTAACAACTTACCAAGGATAAAGAACGTGGCAGGAACTGCTGCCATGGGCAGGAGCATATCCCACTCGGAGAATAGTACAGCAACGATTACAGGAACGGCGGTAAATGGCGCGATAAAGGTGAAAATATCCCCGAGATCTGCAATTATCGTGGAGAGATGCTCAAGCCGTTGCATTACTATTGGGTTACCGCTGGTTCTCTATTAGTGTTTGCCTGCGCAAAAAAAAGATTTTTAACTTTTTTCTTTTTTTATTAAACCTTGTTTGTCCAGAGCCCGTGCACATTACAGTATGCCCGTACCTTTACATTTGTGTCAGCAACACAGAACTCAGCTTCGGGTTTTTCCCCGGGTTTAAAACCCCGGATGTACACATTTTCACCAGCCCTTACTTCAACCCACTCAAGATAGTGCTTCTCTTCCATCGGGTGAGGGACGGAACCGACTTTGACAAGGATTCCTGTTGTGGATTTCTCGATGACCGGAACGTGTTTCTCCTTACCCTGATCAGCAGTCTTTTCCTGTTGCAGGATCATCGGTTTTCCGCAACAGACCAGGGTTCCATGGGATGCATGGACAACTTTTATGATGTTTCCGCATACTTCACACGTGTATACTTCAAACATTTTCGTCATAATCCTTCCTCCTTTCCTAAACAATCTTAATTTCTTTATGCTTCTTTAAGATATCGTCTGCCAGCCGTTCGAGTGCCCGTAGCGTAGTTTCGTCCGGGAGACCCTTGACCATGACCGGTTCAAGTACCTCTACTTTAACATGGTCAAGCATTTTTACAATCGTTTCGACAGCCTTACCTCCCCACCCATACGACCCGATCACCGATGCAAACCGGACTTTGGGTTTAAGCAGGTTGGCAAGATAGGTCGCATACACGATCTGCGGGTGGGGACCGAAAAGTACAGTGGGTGTTGCAATAACCACCGTCGCTGTATCAACCAGTGACAGCGCGAGCTCCCCGATATCCGTGCGGGTAAGGTTGAAGGGTTTTACACAAATCCCCCGTGCGATGAGCGCATCGGTGAGGTGCTCCACCATTTTCTGCGTGCTTCCGTGCATCGATACATACGCGATAACGACCTCGTTTTTCACGGTGTCTGATACCCAGTCTGCGTATGCATCGAGAATGAACTGCGGGCGCCGGTATATGGGCCCATGACTGGGTGCGATCAGGTCAAGAGGGAGTGCTTTTACCAGGTCCACATAACCTTTGATGCTGGTGCGGAATGGCATCATGATCTCGGCATAATACCTCTTTGCGGAGCGATAGATCTCTGCCTCGTCAGTTACATAGAGGTCGCTGGTTGCTGTATGCGACCCGAACAGATCACAGGGAAAGAGGATTTTGTCCTCACGCAGGTAGGTAATCTGCGTCTCAGGCCAGTGTGTCCATGGGGTAATGAAAAATTCAAGCGTGCGGTCTCCTAAAGAGAGGGTTTCTTTGTCTTTGATAACCCGGAACTGGTTTACCGGCAGGTGGAGCAGGGCTACAAGAAGGTCTTTGCACTTCTCATTGGTCACTACTTCGGCATCAGGGAAGAATTCCAGGATCATGGGGAGGGACCCCGAATGATCCTGTTCAGCATGGTTGACGATCACATAATCGATCCGGTCGACATTAAGTTTGACAAGGTTTGAGATCAGTTCGAACTCCTTGGTGGGGTCGACAGTGTCTATCAGTGCTGTCTTCTCGCTGCCACGGATCAGGTACGAATTATAACTCGTGCCGTTCGGGAGCGGAATCAGCTCGTCAAAGATCCTCCGGTCAAAATCAATCGCTCCGACCCAGAAGATACCGTGAATAATTTCTCGTGAAACCATAATAACCAGCAATCACTCCTTCGTGAAATTTTTCTTTGATGCGCCGCAAATCGGACACTGCCAGTTTTCCGGGAGATCCGCAAATTCAATACCGGGTGGCAGGTTCTGCAGCGGTTCACCCTTTTTCGGGTCATACATATGTCCACAGATAGCACAGGTATATTTTTCCATCAAACGAAAAAACCTCCGGATGTTTTTTGAACCGGTACAAAATAGCGTGGAGATTTAAATTAATCATTTCGATACTTTATCCTCTCCTTGGAGAACCGGAGAGCTGATTATTTGTTTGCCTGCCGCCCGAGAGGATCTTCCAGATGATACCGTTCAATAAAGAACTTAAAAGAATGGTTTTTCTTTCCTGCCGTATCGATGGAGAAATACTTGAGGATTTCAAACATAAAATCGATTCGTGAATCATACTTTGAGGGGATGAGACGATTAAAATCCTCCTTGGTGAGCTCATCAGTAAAGGGAAAGTCAGGAACTGCCAGGTACTGTGCAGATTCACCTGAAAGGCCGGCATAGTACCAGCTTTCGATCTCTTTGATTACCACAACAATACTTCCGCCATCGATGTGACTGAAGTGGGAGTAAAGAACCTGTTTTTTGTCGCGCACGGATCGTTCTGTATCAATATCCGCAACGAAAATATAATCGTTGTTCATAAGCCGTATACTCTTTAAAAAACTACTCACTTTCGTGCGCCTGATGCTTGCATACGGGATAATCTCTACTGAAGTATAGTGAGAGACAAAAAGCGGTTTTATAATGCGCCCGAAAAACCTGATATCATCTTCACCTTCGACAAGAATGAAAAGACGTTTTTGCATGGTCACAATCCCAGCAGGTTCTGGACGTACAGTTCTTCAATCCCGATCTCATTTTCCAAAAAGGTCCGAACTTCCCTTTTGTCAGCCGGACGCGAAACAACAGAGAATCCTTCAGTATCCCTTGAGATGAGCAGGAGATCGTCAATCAGGACGTGTTTCACAACCTCGGTGCTATGCGTGGTAACCATAACCTGCCTGCTTTTTGAAGCCTCCTTCATCATCGTAATGACCCGGGCAACTAAAAACGGGTGGATGTGGCTAACCGGTTCTTCAATGATGATAAACGGTTTGTCTTCAAAGTAGAGGGCGATGATAAGGGCTAAAATTGTCATCGTGCCATCTGAAAGCGATGTTGCAGGGAGAACGTGATTCCTTGCATATCGTTCACGAAGAGTGAGGATCAACGAAATGTTCATGAACTTTTCAACAGAAAGATCCTCAACAAACGGCAAAACGTCACGCAAAAGGTTTGAAAATTTCCGTTTTTTTTCCGGGTCCCCGATAATGTTTTTTAAGACCAGCACAAGATTACCTGCATCCTCCTCAAGCTCTCTTTTTCCCGTGATCGCGACTCCCTTTTTTAAGAGTTTTGGATCGATGTCATAAATGGCAATGCGGTCAAAGAATTTTTCAATATAGGGCAATGGATACGCATACGGGGTTTCTAAAAGAAGTGTCTTTTCCGGAAGGTGCTTTTTACGGAGATAGCTCGGGATGATTTCCTGTTCAGAAATAGGACAACCTTCCGGGAGATCAACCGAATACGTCAATTCACCCCCATCACTCGTCACCGTTATCTGACCTCGCCCGATCTTCTGTTTTTCACCAATGAGGGTATCTTCACATTCGCCGGACATCACCTCAAAGCCGATAATAAGCCTGTCCCTGGTAATCACAAACCCGTCTCCACGGGGATCGAACCTGATCGCAAACTCATAGGACGACAGGTGTGGTTGTAGGGAAAGAGGCGATGTGTCTTTGCATTGCAACTCACCCACCTCCACCTTTTGATCAGGCAAATACTCAACCTTAATCCGGAGGTCACGGGAGGGTCCGATCTTTGTATTCTGAAGATATTCTAACCCTCCCTGCATCGCGATCGCATTGACAATCCCGTTTTTTGCGATGTCACGCAGGAATGTGAAGATACTAATGAAATTGGATTTTCCTGCGGCATTGGAGCCGATCACCACATGGAACCGGGACAACCCGATATCAAGCCGGGAAAAACTCTTGAAATTTTCTACCTGAATACGCTGAACTGGCATACAAACTCCGCATGTCATCGTCGCCCTTGAACAAAAAGAAGATATTGATCTGTCAGGAAAGAGTTAAAAAAATTGATTTTTCCTATGCGGAAATCCCAAAATACAGGGGATTCAGTATAAGAATTGCGTAGTTGAGGTACGCAGCAAAGGATATCCAGATTATATACGGGATGAGTAGTCCTGCAGCCGGAATGGAGACCCGGTATACCTGGACTATGGTACAGAGCAGCACTGCCCAGAGCATTACGATAATTAAGAAGCTAAAGAACGTTGTATGGAGAGCAAAAAATAAAAATGACCATCCGACATTCAGCACAAGCTGGAAAATAAAAAGGATCAGGCCTAATTTTGCCTCCGGGATATTTATACCCGACTCTAAGATCCAGTATAAAGAGAGCCCCATGAAAATATAGAGTACTGTCCATACCGGCGCAAAAATCCATGGGGGAGGAGTGAGATCAGGTTTTTGCAGGCTGGCGTACCAGGTCGGGATTTCAGGTGTAGTATAATACGACCCTATAAACCCCGCAAGAAGGCATATGCTCATTGCAATAACGAATAAGAGTATCTTTTTCCCGTTCATTATGCTCCGGGATAGTATTTGAAGAGATGACATATTAAATTAATTGATAAAAAAAAGCAATTTAAATGGTTATTTTGCAATTTTTAATACCCGGATTACCACAACATTTTCGATGGATTCAATAACGAATTGCTGTTCCTGGAAACCAAAAGAAAAAAGTGATGGGAGATATGGAGTAAATTTTCACACTTGAATTTCAACTTCCTGTCCATATATCGCAACCGGGGGATGCTACAACGGTGGGAGGCGATGGCGTAGCCGAAACCCCCAAGAGCGACTGAGACTTACTGATTCAATCAAAGGTCCAAGAAAATTCTGGTGCAAAGTTGGCACGTTACCCAATAAAATTACCAAAATAACATCATGGATAACCAAACCAGCTCATTTTCCTTTCCGGTGAAAACGCAGGGAGTCGATCCAGGAAAAAACACCAGCAGTCCGCGAGCGGTTGTCTGGAAACACGCCCTCGCCAACGGATTTTACTTCATCAACGGAATAAAAGGCATTCGGGTGGAACTGTTTAATGATCCCCACGACACGGGGGAGATCCTGTCTTTTGATGATGGTAAAGACCATCTTCACTTTACCGGTCGCACCTTCGCCATCGATACTTGTCACACCATAATTATGTGACCAGAGATAGTGGATAAGTTCATTCGGGTCCTTTTTGGTGATGATTCGGACACTGGTGAGTCCGAGGGATATTTTTTCCTCAATGATCATGCCGATGTACGTTCCTGACGCAAACCCGGCCCCATAGGCAATATACGCTACGAAATTTGTCAGGTTGTTCATTACCTGCCCGATTGCAAGGAGCCAGATGATAACTTCAAAAAAACCGATTAATGGAGCGAGATACTTGACCCCCTTTGAAATGAAAATTACCCGGATAGTGCCAAGGCTCACATCGCAGATGCGGGCGCAGAATATGAGGAATGGCAGAACCACGTAGGTTAATATTTCGGGAGATATGACCGATTCAACCATTATTATTAATTTTTTTTAGATCACGACAGTTAATAGTTTGTGGTGTTTTGTCAGGAGACTGGGGGGGAGTGCCGGACAAAACCGGAGATCCGGATTGAGAACAACTTTCAGGATTTAAAACACGGGGAATTCCAATTTTTTTTAGGTTCACCAGCGGATAAAAATAAGGGATTCCGGAAATCACGCTGCGTTCACTTCGAACGGGTGATTCCATGTCCCGGACTGCTCATCTGCGATATTGAAAACCGTAACATTCCAGTCACCGGTCGGTGTCCCAGAGGGAATTTCCAGAACACAGAGAATTTTTGTAGCGTCAATCCATTGGACATTGAATGTTTCCAGTTGGTCAGACCCTTTTGACACGCTGACCTTTGCCGGATCCTTGAAATACTGTCCGGTGATTACCAGGTTCACGGTATCATTATATATTCCATTATCGGGGGTGATACTGGTAATGAGAGGAGCAGATTCGCCAATCGTAAATCCACCAACCAGTGTATCAGACTGTCCGTCGGGGTTGGTGACTCTTATGTTGTATCCTCCTTTTTCCGCACCGGTAAGCTTGAACGTACAGTCAATTTTTGTTGAAGAAGAGACTGTAACGCTGGTTGCCTGAATCGGCGTATCCCCGGCCCGCATTAATTTTACGGTTGCACCGCTCTGGAAGTTATTTCCGGTAATTGTGATGCCAACCGTTGCATCTGTTCCTCCGCGGGTCGGAGAAATACCTGATATGGCAGGTGAATAACCTGAGGGAGTAATCGTCACCGTCGTCAGGGGGGTCGGAGTAACAATAGCGATTGAACTGATCTTCACCTGGGATATCTTTACGGCATACACTTTTTCAACAAGTGTTCTTGCAACCGTTTCAGTCCTGTTGTTGACAAAATGTCCCCAGGATCCATCAGCATTTTTGTAGATCATCTGTCGCGTGTATTGATCAGTCGACTGGTCATACTTTATTATAACAAAAAGGTTCTGAGCGGATGATGGTGATGCTGGGGCAATAATATCTCCAGCAGCATACTTTACAGCAGGCGCTGTTGTTGGTACCGGGGTTGTAGTACCAGCCGGTGACTGATCCGAACATCCGGCAATAAGCACACCAGAAATCAAAAAGAGGCAGATAAGAATTCCAAACCTGAAACGTTCTGTCATAATGGTATGCTTCGATGCAGGGGCGTATAAGATTTTTTATTGGTAAAAATTTTCACCTTGGACTTTCATCCAGAACTTTGGTATATCCTGACCGTTTACCAGCCTGATAAAAACCCGTTCAGAAATAAATTTGTGAAACGATCTTTCCTCTGCCGGCAGAATTCATGGTACCGGAACGGATACGCAGGGAAAATGATGCACGATCATGGCCCGGGTATCCTGATAGTCGTAAAATTCCGTGAAAGATACAGGTGGATGCCCATCAATGTACAGACTGCGAGACCTGCACTAATCCAGACAGCCGGGATAGCGTCATGTAAATACACCGGGGTGATCCGATCTGCCAGGGCAAAAACACTGCATACTCCCACCACAACGGACGTTGCATACACATCACGAACGGCAAAGAAAAAAAGTCCCGCAATAATGCCAATACCAACAGATGAGAAAAGGGCATCCTGCTGCAGGACAGCGGGAAAGTATGCAAACGTTGTCATACCAAACAGCATCGCTGTCACAATGATCCCGACCGAGACAGAAATTATTGCCCCTCCGCTGCGGACAAAAGCCTGTATATGAGTCCCTGTGAGAACCCAGCAGATCATGACCGATGCGATCGTGCCGGGTAACAGGAGAAGGAATGCATGTACAAACATGAACCGGTCCGTCCCGAACGGATTGAAAATGATGACTGCGACTGAACCGATAGTGCAGGTCAGGACACCTGCAAGGAGGGTGCGCCGTAATGACCGAAACCCGATCTGGAACATGTTGACCGCTCCCGAGATGAAAGCTTTTCGTATGCATAACAGCGGTATAACCATGCCGGTAATAATGCACGCAATGAGTGTGTACAGGAGAATTCCCGTGGGGTCAAAACGCATAAAAAGATTCATTCTCCCTTCAAGCAGGAACGTCTCAAGCATCCATGCCGAATAGACTGCAACGGGAATCACCAGCAAACGGATCGTTGCTGTGCGCAATGCAGGAGAGGGTAGCCCGGTCACTCATAACACCTTTTTTAACATTCCCGTTGCTTTCCTGCATTTACCCTGGGGGATACCCGGTATGGGTCACTTTGAATGCAGGGAGTCTTTGTTGTATTCACCGTTTATCACGCTCGATTGATAGAGTAGAGTATCGGGTCATGTCCTCGTTACAAGGAACTCCCTGACAGCCCGTATCCGGTCTGCCGGATTAATCTCGTGCTGAGCCACTTTGTCATCTAAGGAAGGGAGGGATCGCTCAAAGAACGTGCCGAGCGCGATCCGTGCATCGCTGTTATAATCCCATTCCCGTGCTTTTACACATGCCGATTCGAAATCTGTCCGGTCATGATCGGGTAGTTCGTAGACCCGGGGGGTATAATAGTCTGCAACGGGAAAGAACGTGGCACAGATCTGGAGCACGTCGATAAACGCAAACCCTTTGTGTGCTATTCCCTCTGATACCAGCTTCTTTAAGAGGTCCATCTTCTTTGTATACCCCCGTGCGACATACGTAGCCCCGCTTGCAAGCATCAACCCGATGGGGTTGAGAGGATATTCTGCAGTACCTGCCGGGGTGGATTTTCCTTTGAAGCCAAGTGGTGATGTGGGGGTATATTGCCCTGTTGTAAGTCCGTACACCCGGTTGTTATGAATGAGCACCGTGATGTCAATATTGCGCTTGGCAGCAAAGATCAGGTGGCCTAATCCTTCGGCATACGAGTCCCCGTCTCCTGAACAGCAGATTACCGTGAGTTTTGGGTTGGCAAGTTTTATCCCGGTTGCAACCGGGATCGTCCTTCCATGAATCGAGTAGAAGGTGTTGATATTGAAATAATCGGCGATCTTTGCATGACACCCGATGCCGGAGACCAAAACGACATCATCAAGGGATTTTCCTTCCTGCTCCATTTCCGCAAGTACATTTTTCAGGGTATGCTGGATGGAGAAATTTCCGCAACCCGGGCACCAGGTATTCTGCGTACCGGTTATGAGCTGGCGTCCTGTCATGAGACCACCTCCTTTATCTTTTCAATCAGGTCATCTGGAGAGAAGGGACGCCCGTCATACCGCAGGATCTTTTCGTCTGGCGCAATCCCGTGCCGCTCTGCAAGCGCAGCAAGTTGTCCGGTTGCATTCTCCTCAACGGCAATCAGCCTCGTAACCCCTCTGACTGCATGCTGAAGCTGAACCAACGGGAAAGGTGAGAGTACTATTGGCTGGATCACCCGCAGTCCCAGAATTGTTGCAACCTCATTGCATACGCCTTTTGTGGATCCCCAGCAGAGCAGTGCGGTGGAAGCACCAGGATTACCTGATACGTTGATACCGGGATACCCCTGCATCTCTTCGGTTAACCCTTCTTCTTTACGCAGGCGTTTTTTGGTCATCTGCACGGTACGATCTGCATCTTCGATGGTGATACCCGCCTCATCATGCGCATAGCTGTTCACCTTGATCACCGCGTCTTTCACGCCGGGAAACGCGAGTGGCGAAATGCCGGATGGTGTGTCAGCATAGCGGAGATAGGGAGCAGTCCCCGACCACCGGGGAGATTCTGCCTTTGGGACTTCTGGAATTGCAGCAGGGTCAACACTGTAAGTCCCTTCTGAAAGTGTTTTGTCGGCAAGGATGAATGCAGGGACCTGGTATTTCCAGGCTACATTCATTGCGACTGCTGACCAGAACAGGGATTCCTGCGCATCCCCCGGGGCAACAATCAGGCGCGGGTATTCCCCCTGCCCGGCATGGAGAATGAACTGGAGATCCGACTGTCCGGTATAGGTAGGAAGGCCGGTCGAAGGCCCGGTCCGCTGGGAGACCACAAGCACGAGGGGGAGTTCTGCCATCCCTGCAAGGGAAAGTCCTTCCGTCATCAGGCAGAACCCACCCCCGGAAGTGCCAACTGCCGACCGTTTACCTGCATAGGCAAACCCGAGTGCCATCAGGATTACCGCAATCTCATTCTCAGGATGCACAACCGTTATACCGAACTTCTCCTGTTGTTCGGCAAGGAAATGGAGAATGCCTGATGAGGGCGTCATGGGATATGAGACATAGGCATCAAGCCCTCCTTTTACCAGCCCCAGCCCGATCGCTTCATTGCCGGTAAGGAGGGGGCCTGGCGGTTTTGACCCTTTGCTGACAGGATGTACCTTCTCCATCTGGTCATACGCCCTCTTTGCCACCTTCAGGTTAAGGTCAACAGCTTTTGGAATATGGACGTGAAACACAGAGGTTACAACATCCCATTCAATACCTGCTGCTTTTGCAAAACCCCCGATAATTGCCGAGTTTCCCATGATCTCAGGAGCGTGTTCGGCATCGAGAATCGCTTTCACCGGAATGCCCTGACCAGCGGATTTCACCAGGTCTGCATTGGATATTATCACGGTTTCGTTGGTACATTTGTCGTTGTGCCGTTCGACAGTTTCCCTGTTGAGAGCCAGTACAAAATCCACGTGATTCCAACAGGTTCCGAAGCTTTTCTCTGAACCCCGTATGATCGCAAAGTTATGCCCGCCCCGAATAAGGGAAGGGTAATCAAAATAGAGGTATATGCTATACCCGATATGATTGAGCAGGTGGGCAACCAGTGCACCGGCACTATTAATCCCGTCACCTGCTTTCCCCCCGACAAGCACAGTTACGTCTTTCATGATGGTCTCCCGTATGTTCTGATACTTTTTTTTGAGGGGTAAATAGGTTGGCATACTCCCCTCTCCCCGCAAAAACCAAAAAAAGCCGGCACTGGCACATTTCGTCTTCCTGATGAGCATATGAAACGGTAATGCCTGACGTTACAGTACACTTGTTCTGAATCGGGACTGGAGAGCCGCTTATCGAATCTCTTTTTGTACGATAAAGGACTGGTAGCAAAAGAAAGTGATGATTGTGTCAGGAGCGCTTAGGGGGGTTAAGGACTTGCGCGCGATCAAACCGCGGGTAGTACAGGTGAACGCCCAGGGTTGACATGCCGGCCGGAGTGCTGCAGATAACCCGGGTTTCCATGGCGGGAGGTGTGTTCCTGAATGGTTATCAAGATTACAAAAATTCCCTGATGAGGATGCGAGGGGAAACTGCAGAAAAAGACAATGAAAAGAATCACTTAAAAAACGTGGCAGTCACGGGGGTTATACGCATTGATGACCGGTAAAATTTTCGTTCACTGTTTTCTCATCAACTCTTCAAGAATGTTTTTCAAATCAGTAATTTTGTAGGGTTTGGTGAGTTTTGCGCTAAAGCCGTACTGTGAAAAATCCTCTACAACGGGATCGTTTGCGTACCCGCTGGATACGATAGCTTTTACGGCAGGATCAAATTTCCTGAGCTCTTCGATCGTTTCTTTTCCACCCATTCCTGTCGGAACGGAGAGATCAAGAATGACTATATCAAAAGGTGAGCCGGCAATCTTTTCTTTTTTGTAGAGATCGATTGCAGCCAGACCGTCAGTGGCAAACATAACATCGAAGTTTAGAAATTTCAATACTTCGTGCGTCACATCAAGGATGATCTGCTCATCATCCATCAGCAGTATTTTTCCTTTGCCGGCCATAAAAAAACCCGTATCAGTAGGTAGTGATTCGTGCCTCTTTTACTAAATACTATATCCTGTGATATGCAAAAGAACTCCCATAATGCGCTAATAAACCGGTTCTATTCATTATTATCAGAGGAGGGCCTTTCGTGTTCTGCCAGATGATCAATACCAGATGATTAATGCCAGATGATTAATGGTACCGGGCGTTTCGCTTTCCTTCAACGTGATCGTATCACTTGAATCGGCCGGTAGATCTGCTGACAATGTGCCTGTTCAGGCTCATTTCTTCATTGCACGCAAACGGGCGGCTTCAGCAGTATCCTCTATCCTGAGAAGAAATGTGCCATGGCAGGGTTTTGTATACGGGAAAATGATAAAGTCCCGATCAAGCCCTATCGCAATAGGTGGCACTCCAATGGTGTGGATATCAAAGACCTTGAAACCCGGCTGGACATCGATATACTCAGTAAAATTCTGTCTGATATATTCCCTGCATTCTTTGAATGATCCATTCCGCATAAGGATCTCATAGTTCATCGATTCTACGCAGCCCATGGGGTCACCTCATCGATTGCTTTTTTAAGGGGCAGGGGGTTGTGCACGGCTTTTGCTGCAATTATTGTGCAGGGGAAGTCAATATTTTTTACCAGGTCTTCGTAATGTTCCCCGTATACCAGAGTATAGATCTTTGCTTTCGAGATCGCACCCATTGTCGCTGCATAGCTGATGCCGGCATCGTTATGGATAAAAACAAAGCAGCGGTCAAAATCCCGTTTCTTTTCGGTAATCATCGTCACCGCACGATCGAGATCCATGACTTCTCCAAGGTAGTGACGGTCAGGATCCGCGATAACGAGAAGCATGTTTGCCGCCTTGTTACCGGCAACAACCGGTACAAAGCCGGATTTTTTGAGCCGGTTGATCAGGTACAACGCGATACTTGTCTGCACCGGCACCTGGGGGCAGCCGAGAACGAGAAGCGCCGATCCCAAAGAGCTCGTTGGTTCACCTGACAAATTGACCAGTTCCTGCCATTGTGTATATTTCCATTATTTCAGCCACTGGCAATAATCTTGTGCATTATCACCTATTAATAAGACGGTGAGAGCCCTGCACCAAGTATTCGCTCCGGGTGAGTGTAAATCGTAAAACGGTCCCCGCGGGAAAAACATACCAGCGTAATCCCCGCGGTCTCCGCAGTCGCAATTCCCTTATCCGTCGAAGCAGCGCGGGAGATTACAATGGGTATTCCTGCATTTGCATATTTTTTCACCATACCGGCAGGCTGTCTTCCCGTACAGCCAATCACGCAACGGGAGAGATCAATCCTGTTCAGGATGGCATGCCCGACCACCTTATCCACCGTGTTATGCCTGCCCACATCACTGCTTTTTACCACACATTTCCCCTCACAGATGAGTACTGAACAATGGACAGCTCCGGTTTTTCGCCACACTTCAGTCTCGATCTCACGGGTCCAGGAAATAACATCCTCGGGAGTGATATGGATATCCGATGAGACTGTACCAGGTTTCTGAAGGATGCTCATTCCTCCTGAAGATCCAATCTCTTTTTTCGATCGCGATACATCACAACCGGTATCGGCATACACAAGGATGCGATCGCCATCAAGTTTCACCTTGTCCACACACCGGGCAATCCCTTCTGTTATAACAAAACCGGCACCGAGCTCAGAAAGCTGATCCCGGCTGGCAACGATATCAGTCACCGGACGGTCATTGAAGAGGATCTGGAACCGGTCTTCTATCACGATGGTATCGTCAATTTCTGTTACTTCGTCATTCCTTACCCGGATGCTGCGATGGTCCTTAAGGTCCATCCTGAGTCTCCTGGTGTACCCATTCGAGGTAGGGGGGGTGCCCGTCAATAACAGGAAGTGCGATAATCTCCGGCAGCTCATACGGGTGATGTTTTTTTATTGCCGCAATAACCTCACCCGCTTTTTCCTTCGTGGTCTTAATAATGAGCAGATGTTCCTCATCATCGCAGAACTCTCCTTTCCACCGGTAGTATGAACGGACGGGAACGACATTGACGCAGGCAACAACACGCTGGTCGATAAGCATCCTTGCAAGGGATGCGGATTTGTCCTGGGGGGCAGTAGAGAAAACCACAATTATTTCCTTTGGTACACTCATGCACGTTCTCCTGGCAACCCGTTTATACTCCCGGACAGCCTGAACACTCTTTGTTTTTTGAATATTTCCTGCTCCTTCTCCATAGGGCTCACTTTTTTATTCCTGACTAATAAGCATAATCATTCACACCAGGTACATTTTTAGAGCAGGAACATTGTGGGAGCGTTAATTACAATAAATCCGGAATCCTACAGTTACTACCTATGTACGCATCACGCATGAGTAATCTCCCCCCGTATCTTTTTGCCCGGATAGACGAGATGAAAGCGGAACAACAACAAAAAGGGGTCGACATCATCGATCTCGGTGTCGGGGACCCGGACCTTCCCACACCGGACCATATCGTTGCATCTCTTTGTGAAGCGGCAAAGAACCCCGAAAACCACCACTACCCGTCATACTCAGGTATGCCCGCATACCGGACCGCAGTGGCAGACTGGTATAAAAACCGGTTCGGTGTCTCGCTTGACCCGGGAAAAGAGGTTGTTGCCCTTATGGGTTCCAAAGATGGTATCGCCCATATTGCAGAGGCATTTGTAAACCCGGGCGACTACGTACTCGCACCAAGTCCCGGCTATCCGGTGTACCGGACCGGCACCCTCTTTGCTGAGGGGATCGTGCATGAGATGCCGCTCACACGGGAGAATGCATTTGTCCCGGTGCTCGATGATATCCCAAAAAAAGTCATAACATCAGCAAAGCTTATGTTCATCAATTACCCGAATAATCCCACTGCGGCAGTCGCTCCTGATGGCTTCTACCGCGAGCTGGTTGACTTTGCCCACGAGCACAACATCGTGGTTGTTTCGGACAATGCGTACTCCGAGATCGTGTTTGACGGGTATCGTGCCCCTTCTTTCCTGGAGACAAAAGGAGCCATGGAGGTCGGCATTGAGATGCACTCGCTTTCAAAGACCTACAATATGACCGGCTGGCGGATCGGTATGGCAGTCGGCAACGCAGATATCCTTGCCGGTCTCGGGCGGGTCAAGACCAACGTGGACTCAGGGGTCTTCAATGCTGTTCAGCATGCTGCAATCACGGCCCTCAGCGGTTCACAGGAATGCGTCCGGGATGCATGCACCATTTACCAGGAGCGCAGGGACGTGCTCATTGCCGGGATGCGGGATCTTGGCTTTGATGTCGCCTCACCTAAGGCTACATTCTATGTCTGGCTACCGGTAAAGGACTGTATGGCATTTTCGGCAAAACTGTTAAATGAAGCCGGTATCGTTGCAACCCCGGGCGTTGGTTTTGGTTCAAGCGGTGAAGGTTATGTCAGGTTTGCCATCACGCGACCTGTTGCGCGGATAAAAGAAGCAATCGAACGCATGCGGAGACTTGACCTGTGAAACTCCCCCACCACCTCACGATAAAAAACGGTCACCTGCATATCAACGGACAGGACTGCGTAGCTCTCGCACAGAAGTACGGGACGCCACTTTACGTAACAAGCGAGGACCGGATCTGCGAGCAGTTTGAGAGTTACAAAAAAGCATTCAACAACCGGTACCCGAAGGTGAGGATCCTTTTTGCGGCAAAGGCAAATGGCAACCTTGCGGTCATGCGGGCGCTCGCCCGGCGGGGGGCAGGTGCTGATGTCTTTTCATCCGGGGAACTCCACCTTGCGCTGGAAGCCGGGATCCCGGCAGATAAACTCCTCTTTAACGGCAGCTCAAAAACACCCGGAGACCTGGAGCTTGCAGTCGAAAAGGAGGTAAAAGTTTCGGTGGATTCACTCGACGAACTTCACCAGCTCGATGCAGCAGCAAAAGCGGCAGGTAAAACAGCAAAGATTTCGTTTCGTGTGAACCCGGCGCTGGAAGTCCCCACGCACCCGAAGATTGCAACCGGGCTTGCAACCAGCAAGTTTGGTATACCCCATAAAGAGATCCCTGCTGCATACCGGGAAGCAATGTCGTGCAAAAATCTCCAACCGGTCGGAATTCACTGCCATATCGGCTCGCAGATCCTTGATATCGAGCCATTCGTCAAGGCTGCTGAAGTGATGGTCCGGATAGCAAAGGAACTCACGGATATGGGCGTTACGCTTGAATTCATTGATCTCGGTGGTGGCCTTGGGATTGCCTACCACCATGACACCGACCCGTCTCCCACACCTGAAGACTATGCAGCACACGTGGTTCCCGTATTCAAAGCCGGTATCGAAGCCTGCAGGATTGCACCGGAACTCTGGATTGAGCCCGGGCGTTCCCTTGTTGCCGACTCAACCGTTCTCTTAACGCGGGTCAACTCGACAAAATCGGCACATAAGAAATTTGTTAATGTGGATGCCGGTTTCAACCTGCTCATCCGGCCCGCAATGTATGATGCCTACCATGAAGTCATCGTTGCGAATAACGCAGATGCCCCGCTCACCACAGAATACACTATCACCGGTCCCATCTGCGAGACGGGAGATATTCTTGCAGCGGACCGGAAACTCCCGCAGGTTGCTGCCGGTGACATCATTGCAGTACTTGATACCGGCGCATACGGGTATGCAATGTCCTCGCAGTACAATTGTCGTCCACGCTGTCCTGAGGTCCTCATACAGGGGAATCAGGTATCGCTGATGCGCAGGGGCGAAAATACCGAAGATATTACTGCTACCATGCAGTACCCGCCCTGGCAACGGTGAGGGGGCGTTAAAACCCGTGCTGTTCCACTACGCGCTGGTTGATGACCTCATTTCAAAAGAGGAGTTCGAGCGGCGCGTAGAAACAAAGATCGAAGAGTGCGGGGATCTCGTTGATGAGCCGACTGCAGCCATGCTCGTAATCGGTGAACTGGGCCGCCAGCATGTGAAGATCAAGGGATTGGCGGGAAAATCCAGTCTCTTTTCATTTTTCGGCAAAGTGATGGACAAGACCGAGCCGAAGGAGTTTGACCGGAAAGATGGGGAGAAAGGCTGGGTCGCCACCCTGCTTGTGGGTGACGGGACCGGAACCACACGGGTCGTCCTGTGGGATGAGAAAGCAGGAGCTGCTGGTGATATCGCTGTAGGGGACGTGCTGGAGATCATAGGGCGACACCCGCCAAAAAGCACAACAGAAATTTACGCACTTGCGCTGCGCAAGGCAAGCTGCGAGATCACCTGTTCCCTGCCCGCAGACGGGTCCGTCACCGGGAGCCTGTCAACGGATCCTGTGGACCTTGATGCGATCCTGATTGCCTGCGAAGAGCCCCGTACCTTCAGCCGCAGGGACGGTACGACCGGCGAGATGACAGAAGCTGTCATCGGGGATACCCGTGGCACTGCCCGCCTGATAGCATGGGTACCGGACCTGTTTGTGAATATCCTCCCGGGTACTCCCGTTCACATCACCGGTGCAAAACCCGACGGGCGCAGCACCGGGAGAGCCTACAGCCTCGATGAGAAGAGTTCGGTGGCAGTCACTGACCAGGATATTGCCGTACCATTCACCCCTGTTGGTTCTGTCAGTGATGAGGGGGTTTATTCAATACAGGGTGATGTGAAGGAGGTAAAAGAACCGCGATCGTTTACTTCCCGCAACAGGTCTGCATCCTGGGTGAGAAATATTCTCGTGAGTGATGGCAAAGATGACATAAAAGTTGTAGTCTGGGGTGAAAAAGCGTTACTCCCGGTCCAGCCCGGTGACCAGATTGAAGTCTACCATGCGACCGCACGACCCGGTCGTTTTGGGGGAATTGAGCTGAGTGTCGGGCGGGGGAGTTCATTCCAGGTGCCAAAAAAGGATTCACACCCGATCGTTTTTGAAGGAACCATCATTGCCGGGCAGGGATGCACCTTTATCGATAATGGCACACAACGTTATCTTATTGACGGAGATCTTCCGCACGGGGTTGAGATGCAGGTAACCGGCATCCTTTCAGGGAACCGGATCATAGCTGAATATTCCCAACCGGTTGATATCAAACCTGAAACCCTGCTGGTGCAGATCCGCGGGTT
Source organism: Methanoregula sp. (assembly GCA_035527915.1). GTDB lineage: Archaea > Halobacteriota > Methanomicrobia > Methanomicrobiales > Methanospirillaceae > Methanoregula. Next base: position 51,981 of record DATKZP010000090.1, read on the forward strand.
TATCGAAGAACGTTAACCAAAAAGTCACACTTTCACTCCACGCAGTCCGAGAGCATATATGCCCATGTTTAACATCTTGTTGTGCCATAGGAGATGTGCAAGAAATGGCTGAAAAACCATTAGAAATTGAAGATTTACCGGGCGTAGGCCCGAGCACCGCAGATAAACTCCGTGAAGGGGGGTACCTCTCGGTGGAGAGTATCGCAACCGCATCACCGGCAGAACTTTCCGAGGTCTCGGAGATCTCCGAATCAGTAGCAAAAAAGATTGTCAAAGCTGCACGTGAAGCTGCAGATATTGGCGGGTTCAAGACCGGAAAAGACATCTTCGAACAGCGAAAGGATGTCAGGAAACTATCGTTTCGCGTTCCCGAACTCGATGCCCTTATGGGTGGGGGGCTGGAGACCCAGGCCATCACCGAGATGTACGGTGAGTTTGGTTCCGGTAAGAGCCAGATCGTCCACCAGATGGCAGTTAATGTTCAGCTTCCCGAAGAACAGGGGGGGCTTAACGGGAGTGCCATCTATATCGATACCGAGAACACATTCCGTCCTGAGCGTATTGAGCAGATGGTGAACGGACTTGGGATCGATGATGCGGACCCGCAGGTGTTCTTAAACAACATCCACATTGCACGGGCACATACATCGGATCACCAGATGCTTCTTGTGGATAATTCACGGGATCTTGCAGCGGAACTCAAAGACAGCGGGCACCCGGTCAAACTTTTCATCATCGATTCACTCACCGCTCACTTCAGGGCTGAATATGCCGGACGGGGAACGCTTGCGACACGCCAGCAGAAACTGAACCGGCACATGCACGAGCTCTTCAAGCTCATTGACGAGCATAATGCTGTTGCACTGGTGACAAACCAGGTAATGTCCAACCCGGCAGTCTTTTTTGGTGACCCGACAAAACCCATAGGTGGCAACATTGTCGGGCATACTGCAACCTTCCGGCTCTACCTGCGCAAGAGCAAGGGTGGCAAACGTATTGCACGCCTTGTCGACAGCCCCAATCTTCCCGAGGGGGAAGCACCGTTCATGGTAGAAGAGGCGGGACTCAAATCGTGCTAAAAGCGCTTCTTACCGATATCGACGGGACGATCACTGATTCGTCCCGCCGGCTGGATACTGGTGCAATTACTACGATCAGGTCACTCGTTGACGAGGGTATCGAAGTAGTCCTTGCAAGCGGGAATACTTCCTGTTTTATGGATGCTCTCTGCAAGATGATCGGAACCCAGGGGACATTCATTGCAGAGAACGGAGGAGTGTTCCGGGTAGGTTATACTGGCACTCTCCACATCAAAGGAGACCAGAGTATATGCAGGAAAGCATTGGAAAAAGTTCAGGCTTATTACCGGGTACAAGGGAAAGAACTTGTGCTTTTCAGCCCTACGTACCGGTTTGCCGATCTCGCATTTGCCCGTACGGTTCCCGTTGATGAGGTTAAAAAAATTCTTCAGGATCACCTGGTGAATGTACTCGATACCGGATATGCAATCCACCTGCAGTCACCGGGCATTGATAAAGGAACTGCACTGGAAGCACTCGCGCAGGAAATGGACATGGTACCCTCAGATTTCCTTGCTATCGGGGACTCACTCAATGACATCCAGATGCTCACAAAGGCCGGTATTGGAGTGGCCGTGGCAAATGCCCATCCTGATATAAAGGCAGTCGCTGAATTTGTTGCAGAAAAAGAATTTGGAAATGGATTTGTTGAAGCGATTGTTAAATATTATACTTATTTTCGCGCAAGATAGCGGTCAACTACAATATAATCCTTGATGTCCTTTACGGCTTCAAACGGTATTACCAGGAGCTTGTCATCTTCCATGTTGTATCCTTCGGTGGCAAAGGACTGGTCCGGGTGAACAATCATTGCCTGAACCTGACCTGAATCAAAATCAACCCTGATATTTTTTAGTGTTCCGATGAGCTTGCCATCATTGCTCATAAGTTTTTTTCTTGAAAGGCTGCGGGCAAATACACGAGTCATAAAAAAATTATGACGCTTATAAATATTTAAAGTGTTCTAAAATAGCGCGTCAAAAGAGTGTTTTTTTACTATTGATAACCCATTTTACGTTATTTGAAGATTTCAGCCGCCATTCGTATGTCAGATCCACGCAACGTCTTTCTTCCCGCGTGATCGGACATTTTTTTTGCTTCCTTTGATAAGAATGCCCCGTACTCTTCCATCAAAGCCGCAAGAGTTTCTGTGGCATCAGCACTTATACGCTCGGCACCACCCTTTTTTATGATACGTTCAACTGCTGATAAGGATAATTCTGTCATAATACACGATCCTTGCATTCAATTTAGTTTATAATATTTAAAGATAGTGGATTTATAACGAGGGAAAGACCCGGATGATATCAGACTGGGTGAGTATCCCTACAGGTTTTCCATCCTCGACAACAATCAGTCGCCCGATCTCCAGTTCCTTGAAGCGACGGATCACCTCAAAGAGTCTGGTGTCCGATAGAGCTTCAAAAACATCGGTAGTCATTATTGCCGAAACCTTTGTCGTTAATGGCAGATTATTTTCCACTGCCTTTGCAATATCACTCATGGTAATGATCCCGGCAAGTTTCCCCTCTTTGATGATGGGGGCACCATGGATACGATCTTTATTGAAAAGGACAAGCGCTTCGTGGATGGTGTTTGAACTATTTAACGTCTTAAGCGGGCTGCTCATGTAGGCTTTAATCGGTTGTTTGGGAAGCGAGATCATCTCAGTGGTTGCGATAAGAAGCAACTGTTTCGATTCGTCTTTCCCGAACACTTCCCCACGGAGCAGGAGTTTATTCACCGGCGTGGGACCTATCGTAATCCGGTCTCCAATCTCAAAAAGCTTGGCACTGCCAAAAAGTTTGATCACTGCATGACAGATGTCCGGGTGACAGAGCGTGGTAAAATCAATTTCCTGGACTGATGCTCCGGAGATAATTTTCCCGTCCCTGCTGATACTGACATTATAATCTCCCGCAGTAATGTTCAGGTTGAGTTCCTTGTAGGCAAGCGCGGTGGGAATGTAACCACCCTTAGGGCCAGGTACACCATCCACGAAACCGATTGTTTTAAGCGTCTGCATCTGGTTTCGCACGGTCCCCGGATTTCGCTGGATCATGACAGCGATCTCCTCGCCTTTAATGGAGTGGGAGTGCTGGTGGTAAAGAGTAATGAGGGTGATAAGAATATCTTTTTGGATCAGCGACAGGTCCATAACGATAAACCGTATAACTTTCAATACTATAAATAGGTTGGAGATTTGTGGAGTTCGAAAAAATACCTACAGTACCGACGGCAGATGAAATCCTTGACAGGAGCTTCCGCCGAGCGGCAAAGAAAATGAAGGAAAAGACCAATAAAGATCGCGCCAATGAAGAGTTTGTGCGGGCGGTTGGCGCGGCGGTCCATGACCGGCTGGTCTACATTATACGCGGATTCCCTGAATTTGACCAGATCCCCCGTTTCTACCTGGAGATGGCTGATATCCTCTTTGGTATGGACCGGATACGGCAATCGCTGGGTGCTGTTGGCTGGGCGGCAAAACACACAAAGATGGTGGGAAACCAGCTTGCGGTGCAATCCCGGAAATCAGATGATACGACCATGGTGCGTAAAAGAACGGTTGCCCGGCTTGCCTCCATGGTGCACCAGATAGACAAAGACCTGCTGTTCTTAAACGAGGTCCGGAACGTCCTCCGGAAGCTCCCCCATGTCGAGGACGCATGCACGATAGTCATCGCGGGATACCCCAATGTCGGGAAATCTTCATTCATCCGGCAGGTCTCTTCTGCGGTCCCCGAAATTGCATCCTACCCGTTTACGACAAAAGGCATCATTGTCGGACACCGTATCAAGGGCCGCGAACGGATCCAGTTTGTCGATACGCCGGGTATTCTCGATCGTCCGGCAGAACAAAGAAACGCCATTGAAAAACAGGCACTTTCGGCCATGATGAATGTCGCTGATATCATTCTCTTCATTCTTGACCCTTCAGAGCACTGCGGGTACCCGATGGAAGTCCAGCTCCACCTGCTCGCTGAAGTGAAGGCAATGATCGATGTACCGCTTGTTGTAGCGGCAAACAAATCAGACCTGCAGGTCGCGGATGGCTACCTCTCCATGTCAACAGAGAAAGGAGAAGGAGTTGAGGATGTGCTCGCTGCAATCCTTTCCCACAAACCTGCAGTTACAAAAAACCGGCCAGCGCCCAGCCTGCCAGAAATCCAAGAATAGTGCCGCCGTTTAATGGCGGCAGTCCTGCCTGGGGTTTTCCCGAAGAGACAAAGTGTAGCAGGACACTCATACCGGCAAGGGACCCGACGATGGCTCCCAGCGCCGGAAGGTTGATAATTCCAAAAAGCCGCCATCCTTGTAAAAAGACATTTGCGGAGACTACCAGTATGGAGGGCATAATCAGATCCCCCATCCCGATGATGAATGCTGCACGTTCGCCGCCATCATCCAGTTTTCCAATCCCGTCGCGGATGAAAGAGTAGTCGCGCCGCTTGGGGATAACAAAAAGGATGGGAGTTTTCAGGTCTATTACCCCTTCGGCAAGCGTGATCATATGTTTTGTTTTGTAGACTGATATTGCGTCATAGACCGCCAGGAGGACAAGCAGGATTACAACAAGATAATATTCAAGAGATGACCCGAAGATCGCTGCAACACCCGCAGCGATCAGGACCCCCAGACCATCAATCACGTACCATTCAGGGTATTTGTACAGGAGAACGGTTGCAAGTATTGAGAGTGCGAATATGAGGAATGTCGCAAGAGTGGGATCTCCTGTTACCACATAGACGAGAGCCGTAAATATATACACAAAGGTGAGGAAGATTGAGAGCGCTATGATAGCTGCAATCCAATTCTTCTTGCCGTATTTGATCAGCAACAGTAAAAATCCGGTGAAGACCAGCAGGATCGCAATAAAGATGAACGGATTTGCCAGTGACTCAGGATCTTCAAATGCGGTGATTCCTGCAGCCTGCACGGGGATGGAGATGAGGACTGACCCGATTTCGACGGTAAGGAGCAGGAGCGGCATCACAAGGAACGGAATTATGCGTTTTAAATCCATGGTGCTTCCCTTGTCAAGTAGTTAGATTAATTACTGTGCTCTCATCATCTAAAAGTATGGACATACGTGATTACTTATTCGATATCCTGCTTACTATCGTTATGATCGTCTCCACGCTCGTCCTCATCAACCGGTTCTGGCAGGATCTTACCATCGCAATTGCCGCAAGTCTTATGATGCTTTCACTGGGCGGACTCTTCCTCTCGCTGCAGGTAAAGATGCGCCACCTGGAAAGAAGTATTGTAGTCCGTGAACGAATATTACGCAACAATCTCGAGGAAATCTCCAGCCGCATGGCAGAGAAATACGATATGGCGATCACCCACCTGGATGAACTTGTCGGGGAATATTCAAAACGTACATACCGGTAATAGTGGTATTTCTTCGTGAACCATCATGGGCGTTGCAATACGGGATATAATCGCGGATTACAAGACACCGGTGACATGGGAATCACTGCCGGGTGTCGCTGCCATCGATGCAAACAACGCTCTTTACCAGTTCCTGACCATCATCCGGCAGCCGGACGGGACGCCTCTTATGGACGGGCGCGGGCGTGTCACTTCACATCTATCCGGCATCCTCTTCCGCATGGCAAATTTTTTGGAAAAAGGGATCAAACCGGTCTTTGTTTTTGACGGAAAACCTGCTGAACTCAAGGCAGCGACCATTGATGAGCGCAGGAAGATACGCGACACGGCAGGTGAGCGCTGGAAAGAAGCCCTCGAGCGTGGTGACGAGGCAGAAGCGTACAAACAGGCCCGCTCATCCACCCGTGTCGACCAGACCATAATCGAGACTTCCAAGGAACTGCTCGGGCTGATGGGCATTCCCACCGTCCAGGCACCGGGCGAGGGTGAGGCGCAGGCATCCTACATGGTGATGAAAGGCGATGCCCGGTATGTTGTTTCGCAGGATTATGACACGCTCCTGTTTGGTGCTCCCACGCTCGTCCGTAACCTGACGGTCAGCGGCAAGCGCAAGATACGGGGACGGCAGATCACGGTCAGTCCCGAACGCATTGTGCTGGCTGATACATTGGGAGGGCTGCAGATCTCCCGCGAGCAGTTGATCGAGATTGGTATCCTTGTGGGAACGGATTTCAACCCGGGGGTGGCAGGGGTTGGTGCAAAGACCGGTCTCAAGCTGGTGCTGAAAGGAGAGTTCGAATCGAAACTCAAAGAGAAGATACCAGACTTTGATCCCGCGCCAATAATAGACATATTCCTGCATCCCCCGGTTACTGATGATTATGCCCTTGCAGCCGGACACCCTGATGCCGACGGTATCCGGAAGATGCTCTGCGACGGGTATGACTTTTCTGAAGACCGGGTGAACAAGGCGATGGAAGGGTTCTCGGTAAAGGCGGGGCAGAAGACCCTCGAGAGCTGGTTTTAGATTATGACCGGACCCCTATGAAAGCAGCACTAAAAAAGGATAAGGGATAGCCTGGATTCTAAAAATGCTGCAGTGTCTCGCGAGCCTTTATTATTCCATACACCGGGGGAATACCTTGCAGGATACCCTACCGCATCTCCATCATCTGCCCGGGTGTGAGCAGCCACTGGAGATCACCGGACGGCCGTTTGTCGAATGAATAATTCCTGATCTTTGCCAGACTGCCTTTTGCGAGGATGAGAGAGGCGGTATCATTGCCGGAAATAATCCTGCTGATGAGCATCGACAACAGAGGTTCGTGCCCGGTGAGGAGGACCGCTGTATCCTCACCATATTGTGCAGCACGATAGCAGATCGTATCCGGATCGCCACCGGGCGCAAGTTCCTCCCAGACAGCGAGCCGTTTTTTCTGGCCAAGCGACCGGGCGACAATTTCCGCAGTCTCAAGAGAGCGGGTCAGCGGGCTTGTGGCAATAACCTCGAACCCGAATTTTTTTTGTCGCATCCAGCTCGCAACTTTTCGTATCTCGTTCCTTCCGCCACCCGTGAGTGCCCGTTTACTATCGTCGGATCCATCAAAAGACGGTCCCGCCTTTC
>DATKZP010000091.1:0-8294 GCA_035527915.1 Methanoregula sp.
GCATTGATATCCTTTTTATCGATCCTGTTCATACGTTGTGCATATACCCGGAATGAGTGATACCCTATGAAAATCACGGATGTAGCAAAAGTCCTGTCAGGACCCAACCCTCACCATGTGGACGCGCGCAGGATATATGAATCCCCGCATGCTATGGCAGTGGTAATCACCTTACAACCCGGTGAAGCATTGAAGAAACACATCACCCCGGTTGATGTATTTTTCTACGTCCTGGAAGGAACCGGTGTTGTTGAAATTGGCGATGAGAAACAGATGATTGGAAAAGACATGCTGGTTGAAAGCCCGGCAAAGATCCCACACCGCTGGAGCAACGAGACCTCATCGGTGTTCCGCGTCCTTGTAGTGAAGGTGCCAAAACCCACTGAAGAAACCCGGCTGCTCTGATCCAGTAAGAAGAAGATCGGGAGAAACCTATGACCGAACCGGAAAAAAAGAAAGCAGAATTAAAAATATCAGGGATGCACTGTGCAACCTGTGCAGTTAATATCGAAGAGTCACTCTCGCAGATCAAGGATGTCTCCAAGGCCCAGGTGAATTTTGGCACTGACACTGCCCATGTTGAGTTTGATCCCCAAAAAGTTTCGATAACCGAACTTGAAAAAGCAGTGAAGGATGTCGGGTATGAAGTGGTGAACCGTGAAGTCAACCTCAAAATCGGGGGTATGGTCTGTGCCACCTGTGTCCAGACGATCGAGGCAGCGCTTCGGGCACTCCCCGGTGTCGTGTCTGCAAACGTGAATCTCGGCACCGAGAAAGCATACGTCACCTTCAACCCATCATTATCAGCCATCCCGGATATGAAAAAAGCTGTCGAAGATGCGGGTTACCAGTATCTCGGGATTGCAGGAGAGGTGAGTGAGGAAGCTGAAAAGGCGGCACGGGAAAAAAATCTCCATGATAAATTTCTCCGGTTCACCATCGGGTTTGCCGTAAGCATCCCGCTGATGCTCGCTATGTGGGTTCCCCTCCCGATTTCCATGCAGGCTCTTGCCTACGTGATGCTGGTCATATCGACTCCGGTTTTTTTCTATGTAGCCTGGCCCATCTTCCGCGCTGCATCCATGGCGCTGCGCAACCGTTCACTCAACATGGACGTGATGTACGCAATGGGTACCGGTGTCGCATTCGTCGCAAGCGTGATGGGGACCTTCGGTATCGTCCTCACCCGCGACTTCATGTTCTACGATACCGCGATCATGCTCGCCGCATTCCTCATGCTCGGGCGTTACCTTGAGGCTCGGGCAAAAGGCAGAACCTCTGAAGCTATTAAGAAACTTGCCGGGCTCCGGGCAAAGACCGCCACGCTCATCCGTGAGGGAAAGGAAGAGGAAATTCCGATCGAAGATGTGGTCGTGGGAGATATTGTTGTCGTGAAACCCGGCAGCAGGGTCCCGGTGGATGGCGAAGTGGTAGCGGGCGAGAGCTATGTCGATGAATCCATGATCACCGGTGAGCCGATCCCACCCCTTAAAGCCAAAGGCAGCCGGGTGGTTGGCGGGACCCTGAATACCAATAGCGTTCTATCGGTGAAAGCGACAAAAGTCGGCAGGGAAACGGTAATTGCCCAGATCATCCAGCTTGTTGAGGATGCCCAGGGGTCAAAGCCACCGGTGCAGCGGATTGCTGATACGGCCGTGACGTACTTTATCCCGGTAGTAATTGCCATTGCGGCAACCGCGTTCATTGTATGGTTCTTCGTTTTCCATTCAACGCTGCTCTTTGCCCTGACTGCGTTAATCTCCGTCCTTGTGGTCGCGTGTCCCTGTGCGCTTGGACTTGCAACACCGACCGCGGTCACCGTTGGTGTTGGCCGGGGCGCTGAGCTTGGCATCCTGATCAAAAATGGTGAAGCCCTTGAGGTTGCTGAAAAGATTACAACTGTTGTTTTTGATAAGACCGGAACGCTGACAAAAGGAAAACCGGAAGTGACGGATATCCTTCCGGTTGGCATATCAGAACAGACTCTTTTAGGATTTACCGCAAGCGTAGAGAAGAACTCCCAGCACCCCCTTGCGAAGGCAGTGGTACGCAAAGCAATAAGCACCGGGATTACGATTGAACAAGCTGATCATTTTGACACCTATGGTGGCAAAGGAGTGGTTGCCGCAGTGCTTGGGGAAACAGTTCTTGTGGGCAACCGCCTGCTTATGCAGGAGAAAGGGGTAGTGATCCCAGAAGAGGTTGAAGCACGGATCACTTCGTTTGAACAGGACGGCAAAACGGCGATTCTGGTAGCTGCCGGCAACCAAATGGCAGGCGTGATCGCCATAGCAGATACGCTCAAGGAGACAAGTAAGGATGCTGTCCGGCAGCTCAAATCAATGGGAATTCAGGTCGTCATGATCACCGGTGACAACAAACGCACCGCCGATGCCATCGCCCGCCAGATTGGGATTGAACGGGTGGTGGCACAAGTGCTCCCTCAGGACAAGGCTGCAGAAGTAAAGTCTCTCCAGGAAACAGGCGAGATCGTGGCATTTGTTGGTGACGGGATCAATGATGCACCCGCTCTCGCGCAGGCAGATGTCGGGATCGCCATTGGCAGCGGCACAGATGTGGCAATTGAAAGCGGGGATGTAGTGCTGATCAAAGATGACCTCCTTGATTCGGTGGCAGCGATCCAGCTCTCCAAAAAAGTGATGGGCAGGATCAAGGGCAACATCTTCTGGGCTTTTGCCTATAATACCGCACTCATCCCGGTGGGGGCGGGGGTGCTCTATCCGTTCTTTGGATTTGTGTTCAAACCGGAACTTGCTGCCCTCGCAATGGCGCTCAGCTCGGTAACGGTGGTCAGCCTCTCCCTGCTACTCAAAAAGTATATACCCGAGGCAAAGAAAGGCAGATAAGTGAGGTGAAAGCATGGCGATTGATCCTATCTGTAAGATGACTGTTGATGAAAAAACGGCAAAGTTCACCAGCGAGTACAACGGTAAGAAGTATTACTTCTGCGCTCCCGGCTGCAAAAAGAAATTTGACACCGAACCGCAAAAGTATGCATAAGCGAACCGGGCAGGTTCATCAGCGTGTTGACGGTTTACAATCCAATTCTCTCTTATTTTAAGATATCTCCCGAAAATCCTGATAGAGAAACAGGAATCACCGTGATCAACGGGAAAGAATCACACTGCGCCAAAGGTGTGCGGGGTGAAAAATTGTCGTTTTTCATCATCAATCCAGAACTCTACGCCGGGGTAATTTCCCGGTCCTGATATTTTTCACACGCACCGGTGATGTGAGCATGGAGACTATCCGTGTTATTTATATCTTCCGGGGGATCAAGTATCGCGCCCCGATCATCGCGTTCTTTGAGATTGTCATCTGGCTCCTTACCATGGAAGTTGTAATGAAGGACCTTTCCAATATTACAAATTTTCTGGCATTTGCGCCATCTGGTACTGTTTACTAGTGTGTTCATACTACCTCTCATACGAAAGCATTATAAAAAGGAAGATCAACAACATCGATATAACGGAGGTTATCTTTATGATTTCTAAGACCATGGAAGAAGCGTTGAACAAGCAGGTCAACCGGGAGTATTACTCTGCTTACCTGTATCTTGCAATGTCTGTCTATTTTGAATCCCTTACCATGAAAGGTTTTGCAAAATGGATGAGAATACAGGCTAAAGAAGAACAGGCACATGGGGATAAGTTCTTCGATTATATCCTCGCAAGGGGCGGAAAAGTGACCCTTGGGACTATAGAAGCCCCTAAATCCAAATGGGCTTCAACGGGCAAGGTCTTTGAGGAGGTCTACCTTCATGAACAGAAGGTTACCGGCATGATCAATGCGCTTGTTGACCTTGCAATCAGGGAAAAAGACCATGCAACCTTTGAGATGCTCCAGTGGTTTGTCAAAGAACAGGTTGAAGAAGAGGAGCACGCAAGCGGGATTCTTGCACAGGTAACGTGCGTGGAGGATGTGCCTGGTCACCTGTTCTATCTTGACCACCTTCTTGGAAAACGGGAATAAATACCAATCTTTTTATTTTTTTGCAGCTTTAATACCGATAGGTTAAGTTATGCTGTCAGTCCTTGTTGTTGATGATCAGAAGCCAGTGCTTGAGGTTATAGGTCTTTTTCTTGAACGTTTCGGCAATATGAACGTAAAAACAGCACTTTCAGCAAAAGAAGCCCTGAATATCCTCCTGAACAATACATTCGATGCGATGGTGGTTGATTATGACCTGCCGGATATCAACGGGATCGAATTTTTAAAGATGCTCCGGGCAAAAGGTGATACAACACCCTTTATTATTTTCACCGGTGTCGGCAGGGAATACGCAGCCATCGAGGCGCTTAACAATGGTGCAGACTTTTTCTTAAAAAAAGGCGATGATGCCCAATCCCGGCTTCTCGAGATGGTGCATATGATCCGGAAAGCCGTAGACCGGAGAAACCTGGGACGGGGACCAGGCACTTCGCAGAAACTCCTTTCAGACGCACTCAACTTCTTTCACCAGGCAGCCTTTGTCATCGATCGTGAAGGTAAAGTGATTGTCTGGAACAAGGGAATGGCAGCAATGACGGGAATTGAGGAGGAGAAGATAGTTGGCAAGGCTGATTGGGAGTATTCGATTCCCTTCTTCGGGCACAGGGCTCCGATGCTCAGCGATCTCATTTTTCAGGATGATGCTACCATTCAGCAAAATAATTATTCCATAATTGAAAAAGAGAAGGGGAGCATCACTGCATGGATAAAAGCGAGTTCTACTGATGATGGGCAGCCGAAAATTTTGTGGATGAAGTCCACCGCACTCTATGACAGCAAGGGGATGTTCATTGGCGTAATGGGAAAAGTAAAAGATATTACTGAAGAGATGGGACCAGAATTTTTATCCAAATCCTCACAAGCCATAAAGGGTGCAGAGTCTATAGCTTCTTCGGTCTCTTCTCCGGTTGGCATGTTTGACAAGATAATGGGGAAGGCAAAAATCAGTTACCGTGAAGGATTGCGGCTCTCTTACCAGCAGGGGAAATACGCTGAGGCGATTGCACAATTTGACCAGGCTATTGAGATAGATCCCTCCCTTGCCTATGTCTGGCACGACAAGGGTGTATGTTACCGGGAACTGGGAAAGGATACAGAAGCACTTAAGAATTTTGATCAGGCGGTAAAACTTGCACCCGATGATGAAGAGTTTTTGTTCTCCCGTGCAGAGATGATAAAACAGATCGGAATCCTGCACCAACGGCAGGATCTCATTGAATCAGCGATCCAGGCCCTGAATCGTGTGGTGGAGATTAACCCGAACCACGCAGCGGCATGGAACAGTCTTGGGATCTGTGCAAAGGAACTGGGAAAAGAGAAGTTGTCAGGCCAGTATTTTGAAAAGTCACGGGAACTAATCAGGATGGGTGGTAACCGGGGAAAAACCCGTAACCTTGAATCCCTCCTGTGAAGATAAACGATAGGTTTTACATAGTTCCCGTAACTATCCTCTTTTTAACAAAGAGGACATTTACATGAAAAGTGCGGTCTATTTTGCCAGCCTGCGGGCGTATTCAGATCAGGAGAGTACAACGGTAAAAGTACAGCGTCTCTTTGACCGCGCCGGGTTTTCAGATGTTATCACTAAGGATGACAGGACTGCTATTAAACTTCATTTTGGTGAACGGGGGAATGACGGGTATATCAGTCCGGTCTATGTTCGCCAGATCGTGGACAAAGTCAAAGCATGCGGCGGCCTGCCGTTCCTGACAGATACAAACACACTCTATCTCGGCAGCCGGTCGAATGCGGTGGACCATATAACCACTGCAATTCTGCACGGGTTTGACTTTGCGGTTACCGGTGCCCCGATAATTATTGCAGACGGGCTCTTTGGAAAGAACGTCTCACAGGTAACAATAGAAAAAAAACATTTTATCACCGTTACCATCGCAGGTGATATCGCCCTCGCAGACAGCATGATTGTCATGAGCCATTTCAAAGGCCATATTGCTTCGGGATTTGGCGGTGCAATAAAAAATCTTGCCATGGGCTGTGCACCTCCCGAAGGGAAACGAGCGCAGCACAATGCCCGCCCGTTCACTATCACCGATCGGTGTTCAGGATGTGGAACATGTGCTGAAGTCTGTCCGAAAACAGCGATCACGATTGAAAAAGAAAGATCGGTGATCGACCGGGATCTCTGCATTGGTTGTTTTGAATGCATGCATGTCTGCCCGGAACATGCGATAGATATTGACTGGGAAACCGAGATCCCGGTGTTTATGGAACGGATGGTTGAGTATGCGTATGGTGCAGTAAAAGCAAAGAACGGAAACGTGGGATACATGAACTTTCTCATCCGCATTACCCCCGATTGCGACTGTTTCCCGTTCAGCGATACGCCAATCGTTGCGGATATCGGGATTCTCGCATCAAAGGATCCTGTGGCCATCGATGCTGCAAGTTATGATCTTGTGAACCAGCAAACCGGGTTTACCGATTCGCTGCTCACCGCTCATCATCACAAAGGAGGGGATAAGTTCAAGGGAGTCCATGCACAGACGGACGGGTACCAGCAGCTGAAGTACGCTGAAGAGATCGGGATGGGGTATCGTACGTACGATTTAATTGCCATTTGAGTATCTGGTCATTTTTTATAAAATGATAATTTTTTGTAATTTTCCTGATTTTTGAATCCATTTTTTTGGAAAAATGCGATAAAACAGTATAATAATACAAGTGAAAACAGTAAAGTTTAAGAGGGGGTGGAAAGCAAGCGCTTATTAGTGAATATGTAATAAACTATCTTAGTTTGAGACCGATCCCATGCTCAAACGATTTGTTTATCAACCTCGAAGATTATCGAGTTATATCAATGGAGAGTATTCATGAATCTTAGACAGCCAAATGCAAACGAAGCCACCGGCACGGTGAACCGGTCACGGGACGTCGCTCCGTGTTCAGGTATCTGTACCCGGTGCATTGACGGATGCAAAGGCAGCTGCGAGATCTGGTTATCATCGTTCCGGGGCAGGGAGGTTCTCTATCCCGGCCCGTTCGGGCAGATCACCGCAGGTGCTGACAAGAATTACCCGATCGATTATTCCCACATTAATATCCAGGGATATGCAGTCGGCGCAAAAGGACTTCCTGATGGAGTCGAAGCCGGTCCGGATACAGCGGTCTTCTCAACCGTGGATACTGAGACCGAGTACGGGTGGGACAAAAAAGTCAGGATGCGCCTGCCAATCTTCACGGGTGCACTTGGATCGACCGAAATTGCACGGGTAAACTGGGAACATTTTGCGATCGGTGCAGCGATATCCGGCATAACGTGTGTCTGCGGTGAAAATGTCTGCGGTATTGATCCGGGCCTGAAACGCGATAACAACGGTAAAGTTATCGAATCACCCGAGATGGATCGTCGTATTAACATCTATAAAAAATTCCACGATGGCTTTGGAGAGATGCTTGTCCAGATGAATGTCGAAGACACCCGGCTTGGAACCGCGGAATATGTTGCAAGCAAGCATAACCTGGACACCATCGAACTCAAGTGGGGCCAGGGAGCCAAGTGTATCGGCGGTGAGATCAAGGTCAAGTCCCTTGAGCGCGCAATCGAGCTCAAGAAACGAGGATATATCGTTCTGCCCGATCCGACTCTCAAAGAGAACCAGATAGCATTCAAAGCAGGAGCTATCAAGGAATTCGAACGGCACTCCCGGCTGGGTTTTGTCACCAAGGAAGGATTCTTAGAAGAGGTTGACCGGCTGCGTGACATCGGTTTCAAGCGGGTCACCCTAAAGACCGGCGCGTACTCCATGGTTGAACTGGCAATGGCCCTGCGGTACAGTTCCGAGGCAAAGATTGACTTACTCACGATCGATGGCGCACCGGGTGGAACCGGTATGAGCCCATGGCCGATGATGAACGAATGGGGTATACCCACGTTCTACCTGCAGTCACTGGCTAATGAATTTGCCTGCAAGCTGGACAAGAAAGGCTTCCGGGTACCAGACCTTGCGATGGCAGGTGGGTTCTCGGATGAACCTGGCGTATTCAAGGCACTGGCAATGGGCACCCCGTATTTTAAGGCAGTCTGCATGGGCAGGGGACTCATGATCCCCGGCATGGTTGGCAAGAATATTGAGAAGTGGATCAAAGAAGGCGATCTTCCCAAGACTGTATCGAAGTACGGTAACAATATCGAAGAGATTTTTGTCTGTTATGAAGATCTCAAGGAGAAGTACGGCGCACGCATGAAGGATATCCCAATGGGTGCAGTCGGTATTTATACCTACACCCAGAAGTTCAGGACCGGTCTCCAGCAGATTATGGCA
>DATKZP010000092.1:0-9887 GCA_035527915.1 Methanoregula sp.
CAGAAGTGCAAACCCTGCAGGTTTTTAAAGACTCGTGATGATCATGATTTTCAACGTGCTCATGATGGGTCATTGTATGGCATATTGGTCACGGAAATGTAAAAGAATGTCGGGGAAGGGAAAGGTGGAAAAAACTGCCGGCAGTTTAGAACCATGAACAGTGCTTTTTGCTGTTTTGTTGGGAGTAATGCATGTTTTGAGAGGATTGTAAAGATGGGGGCTGATGCCGCACTGCCCCAAAAATACGAGGAACGTCGCCGCCTCTCATACGGACGCCCCCTCATGGGTGGCCGGGTGCATTTTTATACGTGAGATTATTAAAAAACCTGCCTTGCCCGGTGAGGCTCCAATGAGGCGACCGGGCAACCCCATTTGGGGTGGGACACATCAGGAACGAAATCTGATATCTTATTTACCCACACGACATGACGATGAGCCCCCGGAATTCTCCATTATCTCCGGTGTTTTAGTTTTTCAATACGCTCTGAGACGCGTTCTTTTGCAGCCGTTGTTGCGTGTATATCCCGTTCGATCCTGATCCTGATGATATCGCCTTCCCGGCAACCGGGGGGAAGAAGTGAGACCGGCAGGGTTACCCGTACAGATTCATCATCCTGTGAGATCAGTACCGCAAGGTTTCCTTCGATCCGGTCGATGGTTGCTCTCATTATTTCCCGCCTTTACGATCTCTGGTCAATGATAGTCCCGCCACCGTCCTTAAGCGTTGCCGCATCACCGGTATTGCCCCAGAGCGGGGCATCCAGATCCATGAAAAGTGCCGTGTCATTCATCAGCCCCCACCCGGAATAGACGGTTACGGAAGATTCCGGCATAAGGACATATGCAGGAAACACATACGGGTGGGACCCTGTCGTATCCGAGAGTGTCCAGCCGGCAAGGAGCACCGGCCCGTCACCCCGGTTCGTCAGTTGTACCCATTCGTGGTTCAGGTTCTGCCGGTCATCACCCGGCGCATTGAACTGGTATGCGCTGATGTACACCGACGAGGCGTTGCCAATCTGGGGAATGGTAAGCAACGGGACGGGGATCGTGAGGTTGGCCGGGGCTACCGGCAGGGTAAATGAGGGGAGAGGAACGGATATATTCGCCGGCAGGGTGGGGAGGGTAAAAACCGGTGAAGGGGTGGTCATTCCCGTGGTCAGAGTCCACGCCCGGGGTGTAGTGACAACCCAGATACCATGGTCGTTTGTTTCGGTTTTCACCGAATATGACATCCCGTCGCTTCGGATAACTACCGTCCCGTCACGATCGGTGCGGTATACCGTCACACCGGAATCTTTCAGGAGATCCAGTGTCTGCTGGTGCGGGTGGCCGTAGGGGTTATCCTTCCCCACCGGGATAATGGCGGTTTCCGGGCGGACCCGTGCGAGGAATGCGGGGGAAGTTGAAGAAAAACTCCCGTGATGCCCGACTTTTTGGATCTCGGCATCGAGAGGGTAACCGTTCCCCGCCAGTGCATCCTCACTCTCTCCACCCATATCCCCGGTCAGTAAAAAGTCTATCGTGCCGTAGGAGATGCGGAGTACTACCGAGTTTGTATTCGGGTCGTCACCGAAGCGCTTTTCGGGAGGCGAGAGCACGAAGATCCCCAGTGCCGGGTCAACATCAATCGTCTGCCCCTGTTCTGCCACCCGGTAAGGAATGTTTTTCTGTTCAATCGTTTCCAGGAAATGTTCGTAGATCGATGACGTGTGCGGCAGGCTGGCATCGAGCACCTGGCCGACCGGGAATGCCACAAGCACTTCCTGCATCCCGCCGATATGGTCGGAGTGCGGGTGCGTGGCAACCAGAAGATCGATCCTGGTTACCCCAAGGGTCGTTAAGTCACTGACCACCCGGTCGCCCATCTCTCTCTCCCCGGCATCGATCAGGATTGTTTTTCCATTAAAGACCACAAGGGTCGAGTCCCCCTGCCCGACATCAAGGAAATACACCGATAGTTTTCCCTCGTTGTCCGCAAGGTGGGTGCTGCGGTTATAGCCAAAATCCGGGATGGTGAAATTATCAAGGCATCCGGCAATGATGATGCAGGATACCAGGATGATAAAAATGGTGGCAGATACCACGGTATGGTCTGCCCGGGATGTTTTTTGTCCATGTTTATCCATATCAACTGCTCTTTGCACGGCGGACAAGGTCAAGTGCTGCCCGGGATGCACTCTCGCGTATCCCTGCTTCTCCGGGAATTTCGCGTTCGAGCATCAGCACCCTGCCATCGCAGATCGTTGTTTCGACAGCCCCGCCATTACAGGAGTACACGAGATTAGAGGTGGCATTATGCAGTGGCGTGTTACAGGCAGTGTGCGTGCTGACCAGTATGATATCTGCCGGTGCACCGACCGCGAGTGTTCCGGTACCAAAACCAAGCGCCTTTGCCCCGTGTGCAGTAGCCATTAAAAGCGCCTCTGGTGCCGGGAGCACAGTCGGGTTGTTCCAGTAAAACTTCTGCAGGAGGGCAGCGGTCTTCACTTCTTCAAACATATCGAGATTGTTATTTGAGGCACAGCCGTCTGTTCCAAGACAGACATTCACGCCCGCCTCTGATAGATTGGGGTATGGCATTGCACGGCTGGTGGCAAGTTTCATGTTGCTTACCGGGTTGTGCGATACACTGACACCGTATTTCCCCAGCAGCCTGCACTCTGCTTCATCCAGCCAGCAGCCGTGCGCCGCGACAGTGCCGGGAGTGAGGATGCCGCATTCCTCGAGAAGTGCGGACGGGCGCCTGCCGTACCGGGCTATGCAGTCATTCACTTCCTGTTCTGTTTCCGAGAGATGGATATGGATACCCAACTTCTGTTCCCGTGCATACTCCGCACACCACTGCAACCCTTCTTTTGAGACCGTGTAGATCGCGTGCGGCCCCACAGCAGCTTTTATCCGGGGGTTGTTTAAGCTCCGGACGTGTGCGGCAAGGTTTTTAGTCGCTTTGCATTCCTTCTCGCGTTTCTCTGCATCGAAGAGATCGATAAACCCGTACGAGAGCACAGCACGAATACCGGATTGTTCAACCGCCCGGGCTGCATCATCCATAAAGAAATACATGTCATTGAATGCCGTGGTGCCGCTGTGGATCATCTCAAGGCAGGCAAGGTGAGTCCCCCGGTAGACGTCATCCCCCGTAAGGTGTGCTTCGAGCGGCCAGATCTTCTGCGTAAGCCAGTCCTGCAGGATCATGTCGTCGGCATATCCCCGCAGCAGCGTCATCGCCGCGTGCGTGTGCGTGTTCACAAGCCCCGGGAGTGCAATCGCCCCGTCGCCATCGATGATAAACTCCGCCTCGCCTTTGTGTTTTGTCCGCTCGTTTTCACCAATGCCTGCAATGGTTCCCGTCTCATCAACAAAAATGTCGACTGCCTTTCCGTCCGCTGCCACGTTCGTGATCAGGAGCGCGTACTTCTTTTCAAAAATGTCTGTCATGGTATGTTCCGCCATCCCGTGTCAACCCATCTGCCCGATGATCTTCATTACAATCTCTTCTGTCCGTGTGCGGTGCGCCCGTGAGGTGGAAAGGATGTGCTCGTACGTAAGGACCTCGCCCCCCAGCCCGTTTGCAAAGTTGTCTACGGTGCAGAGCGCGGAAAATTCCATGCCAAGTTCGCACGCAAGCGTTGCTTCGGATGCAACAGTCATCCCCACGATGTCTGCTACCTGTGCGAGGGAAGTTACTTCAGCCACGGTCTCAATCCGGGGTCCATGCGTCTGCACATACACCCCGCCAAACCGTGCGGAAGGGACGATGCGGGAAAGTTCTTTTGCACAATCCAGTGAGAGTTCCGGGCGGACATGCACTGTTGCGTGATCGTGGATGGACGGGATATCGGTCATGCTGATATAGTCAGTGGGGATCAACAGCGACCCGGGGGTTATCGCGGCTTTGAGTGAGCCAGAGGAACCAAACGCCACAATCCGGTCGACACCGGCTAGTGCGAGCGCTGCGAGATTTGCCCGGTAATTGATCCTGTGGGGAGGGAGCCCGTACTGGTGGCGCATCAGCATCACGATGTCGCCAACGAGCAGTTCCGCATTCCCAAACGGTGTGCTCACGGTGTGCTTCTCGAGTGAGGGGAATTTTGAGAATACAAGACTCGTGCCCCCGATAATTCCCAGCATCAGCGCCACCTGTCGCCCGCTGTCGGTCCCGCTAAAAACCCGGTAAAGAATATACCCTGCATAACAATCCCTGCGCTTTTAGAATGGTTGTCTATGGCTGCACTAATATTTAGCGCAATTTTTTTAGAGATGTTTGGGTAAGCGTAAATCCAGAAACATTCCATGATCTCGTATGGCCAGATTCGAAACCGTGAGCGATGAAACCATAAAACGGGGCGAATGCACGGATATCTATTTTGTGCGCACGGAAGAGACCCTCAATAAAGAGAATATCAATCCGGTGGTCCTGATGGAAGTGACCGCATCGGCACTTCCGGATACCTGGGCGGTCTTCTGCGGGCTTTCTGATGTAATCCCGCTCCTTGAGGGGCTTCCGGTCACGGTCGATGCAATGCCGGAGGGCACCAAATTTTATAAAAACGAACCTGTTATGTGGATTTCAGGTAAGTACCGTGATTTCTGCAGGTACGAGACGGCAATCCTCGGTTTTCTCTGCCATGCGTCGGGCGTTGCCTCTGCTTCTGCACATATCACGCTTGCCGCACAGGGTCGTCCTGTCTATTCCTTTGGTTCGCGCCGCCAGCACCCTGCAATTGCCGGGATGATCGAGCGTGCTGCATGGATTGGCGGTGCAGATGGCGTTTCGAACACCTGTGCACCCAAAGGGATGCCGATTGTCGGGACCATGCCGCATGCATTCGTGATGTGCTATGAAAAGCCGGAAGATGCCTGGCGCTCGTTTGACAAACACGCTCCAAAGGACGTGCCCCGGATCATGCTCTGTGACACCTACTGCGATGAGAAGTCCGAGTCTTTACGGGCGGCTGAGTGTGGTGCGACCGCAGTCCGGCTCGACACTCCCCGCTCGCGCCGGGGCAACATGCGCTCGATCATCGAGGAAGTGCGCTGGGAACTGGACGCCCACGGCTACTCCGGGGTGAAGATCTTCTTATCCGGGGGGGTAACCCGTGAGGATGTGGTTGCGTACCGGGATGTTGTCGATGCGTTCGGTGTTGGTGGCGCGATCGCGAATGCACCGGTGATCGATTTCGGTATGGATATTGTCGAGATTGAAGGTAAGCCAAAGGCTAAACGGGGGAAGCGGAGCGGTAAAAAGCAGGTGTATGAGCTGAAGGATGGGGGGCACCGTCTGCTGCCCGAGGCGCAGGAAGCACCTGCCGGGGCAGTTCCGCTGCTAAAACAGTTCATTGAAAACGGCAGGATCGTGCGGCAGTCCGATATGCAGGAAGCACGGGAGAGGGTCCTTGAAAGGCTGGCATTTCAGGAAATCCAGTAATATATCAGGGTTACAACAAACGGGACTGCAGTATCGCGCAAAGAACCGGTAACAGCATGCGTGATCCATACCGGGAGCACCTCGTGGACCCGCATCAGGGTATGAATTCCAATGCAAACGTTCAATTAAATACTCCGTGCAGACCTGCCTTTCCTGATCTCACATCCAAAACAATTCTTTTAACCTATGCCGTTCAAAACAATAGGAAGCGGGCTGGTAGATCAGTGGTAGATCGCTCCCTTGGCATGGGAGAGGCCGCGGGTTCAATTCCCGCCCAGTCCATTCGTTTTTCACCAGAGCTCCTGAAAGGTTCAGGATTATTCCCCCTTGAAATTCCCCGTGCGCCGCGTTCGTCCGCATACTTTTTCCCACGCGTATTTATACTTGGATACCAGAGGGATTATTCAGAACGACTATGCGTATCCGTGACCTGATCCTTCCGGAAGACAGGATTTTTTTTACGTTGTTTAAGGAAATGGCTGAAAAGATCGCTGAAGCCGCATCCATATTAAACGAGATCACCCATGAGCTTCCCGAAGGTACAGAAAAAGCCCACAAGGTGCGCCAGATCGAGCACCAGGGAGACGAGATCACAAAGAAGATCTTCGACCAGCTGAACGAATCGCTCATCACCCCGCTCGAACCCGAAGAGATCGCCCGGCTTGCACCGGTGTTTGACGATGTGCTGGACAAGATCGACTGGGTTACCCACCAGATCTGCAACTATGGAATTCCGGCCTCCAACGATGTGCTTAAGGAATACTCGTACCTGATCCTGCTTTCAAGTACGGAGATTTCCCTTGCCGTGGAAAGCCTCTCTACCTTAAAAAACCCTGATGAGGTAAAAACGCACGTCATGGAGATCAGCCGGCTCTATAACCTCTCCAACGAACTTTTGTCCCGGGCGATTCTTGAGCTCTTCAAGACGCAGGATCTCCTCATGATCATCAAGCTCAAGGATATTTACGAAGGGCTGGCAAAGGTCATGGAAAAGTCAAACGATGTCGGACACGCTCTTATTGACATCACGATGAGTCATACATGACCGGTCTGGATCCCCTCATCCTGTTCGGCATCATCCTGGCACTTGTCCTGAACTTTGTAAACGGGCTCAACGATGCCTCGCATTCGATTGCAACGGTTGTTGCGACAAAAGCACTCTCGCCCATGAAAGCAGTCATCCTGACTGCACTCTGCAACACGATCGGTCCCTTTTTGTTCACGTCAGCAGTTGCCGTGACAATAGGTACTGCCCTTGTAAGCTCCCATGGCCTCACCCCCTATTCTATCATTGTGGCAATGATCACTGCAATCATCCTTGTTATTTTCGCCACACGCGCCGGGATCCCCCTTTCAAGCAGCCATGCCATTATAGGAGGGTTACTGGGAGCCGGAGTCGGGGTGTATGGCCTTTCTGCAGTCATTCTTCCCACGGTATCCATGGTGGTGCAGGTCGTTGTCTATGGAGCTATTGGCGCTATCGGAGGTGCAATTATTCTTGGCCTTATCACCGCCACCCTCAAAGAAGATGTCCTGCAGGGTATTTTCATTGGGGCGGTGTGCGGTGCAGCAGTGGTTATCCCGTGCCTGATGGTTGCCGGAATACTCAGACTCTCGGGGCTTTTTGCCATTGTGCTGTTCATTTTTATTTCGCCCGTTATCGGCATGGTTGCAGCATTCCTGTTTGATATCCTTGTATCGCAGGTCTTCAACCATTCGCGCCAGAGCCGGATGAAACGGATATTCCAGCCCCTTCACGTGGTTGCATCGCTTGTCCAGGCAACCGCCCATGGCGCAAACGATGGCCAGCATGCTGTCGGTGTGATTACCGCCCTTCTTCTCTCTTCGGGAGTTTTACTCTCGTTCGAAGTGCCGGCATGGGTCATCCTCACCTCCGCCCTCGCCATTGGTCTTGGTACGATATTTGGAGGCTGGCAGGTGGTAGACAAGATGGCAAAAGGGATTACCAGGATCCGTCCCTACCAGGGTTTCTGTGCTGCAACCACCAGCAGCGCAATTCTTGTCATGGTCACGCAACAGGGTATACCGGTATCCTCAACGCACGCGATCAACGGTGCTATAGTCGGGGTCGGGGTGACACGGGGAAAAAATGCGGTCCAGTGGAGGGTTGTGCGTGAGATGATGACGGCATGGATCATCACCATACCGCTTGCGTTTGCCTGTGGCTTGTCCGGATACCTCCTTATGGAAGGACTGCTACGCCTGTTCGGATGAAAGTCCTATACGGATAAATCGTCATATTTTTTACCTATCCTGCCCAAATAACTCAGGTGTATTATGGGTCTTCGTGAGTTGTTGATTCCGCATGATAAGATCTTTTTTGACCTGTTTGAAAAACAGGCCGGAGTTGTAAAGGAGGCAGCGTGGCAGCTTGTCGCGCTGACCGAGGATTTTACCGAAGTGAAAAAGAAACGCCACGAGATCGAGAAGCTTGAGCACAAGGGTGACCAGATCACCCACGACATCTACGAACAACTGAACCGCACGTTCATCACTCCCCTTGATCCCGAGGAGATCTCACGCCTTGCTTCCTACCTTGATGAAGTGCTGGACTATATTGATGGTGCAACGGAGAAGATGTATTATTACAATATCGGAAATACCGATGCGCACATGATCGAACTGGCAAAACTTATCCACATGTCCACAGTCGAGATTGAAAGTGCCATAAAGGGAATCCGCTCGATTAAGGATCCCAAATATATCGAAGAGCGCTGTATCGAGGTGAACCGGCTGGAAAATCTTGCAGACGATGTGCTGGCTCATGCGGTGACCGACCTCTTCAGGACAAATGATGCCATCAACATCATCAAACTCAAGGATATCTACGAGCATCTTGAAACAGCAACCGACAACTGTGAAGATGTGGCAAACGTGCTGTCCGATATTGCAATACGGCACTCATAAGCGCAACGCACATTACTGTTGAGAGGATTGCATGATCGAGGCACCGCTGATACTTATTATCGGGATCATTATTGTTGCATTGATCTTTGATTTCACCAACGGATTTCATGATTCTGCCAATTCGATATCGACCGTTGTCTCCACCAAGGTCCTGTCACCCCGTAACGCCGTGGCCTTTGCTGCGTTTTTTAATTTTATCGCTGCTTTTGGGTTTGGGGTTGCGGTGGCAAGTACCATCAGCAAGATCATTAAACTGGATTTCGTACCGACCGAAGTCATTCCCTATATAATCCTGAGTGCACTGATCGGTGCAATTGCATGGAACCTGATTACCTGGTTTTTTGGTCTTCCCACGTCTTCTTCCCATGCACTTATCGGGGGACTCTCAGGTGCCGGTATATCGGCAGCCGGGCTTGCTGCGATCAAATGGTCAACAGTCGAACTGGTTGCAATGTTCATGATCATCTCTCCCATCATCGGGCTTGTCAGCGGGTTCCTGTTCATGGCAGTGGTTCTCTGGCTGACGAGAAAAGCGAATAAGCAAAGTGCTGAAAATTATTTCAGACGGCTTCAGCTCTTTTCTGCAGCAGCCTATAGTTTCAGCCACGGGACAAACGATGCCCAGAAAACGATGGGAATTATCATTCCCCTCCTGTTCTCGATCGGGTACTTCGGGGCAGGCGTTGATCCGAACCAGCTGCCCGTTCCCCTGTGGGTAATCCTGATTGCCCATGGAGCCATCGCACTCGGGACGCTCTCGGGGGGTTGGCGCATTGTCAAGACAATGGGGTACAAGATCACAAAACTCCGCCCGGTACACGGCTTTGCTGCAGAAACGGCAGGTGCTGCAACCATTATTGGTGCATCATTGATCGGGGTCCCGGTAAGCACGACGCATATCATCTGTTCGTCCATCATGGGCGTGGGAACGACCATGGGAGCCAGTACGGTAAAATGGGGGGTGGCACGGAGCATCGTCACGGCATGGATACTCACGATCCCCGTCAGTGCCCTGATCGGGTTTGCTTCATTTTTGGTTATCCGGTTGATTATCGGCTACTGATTGAATGGTATATAGAAGATATCCGCTCCTGCATCCCGTCATCCTCTCCTTATGAGAGACGAATGAAGTACCGGAAATACGGTTCTGTAAAAAACCGGCATACACCAATCGGGCTCACTCCGCATCCATGAAAACCGATGAGTTACGAGAGTCCCCCGCCTCAGGGCCTCTCCGAGGCACGGCGAGGCAGGAAGGTTTTTTGCATTTTTTTACGTAACCCCTCCTTTGGGGATGCCCTGTTTTTGGGCGGAGGCGGGGGCTGAAAGCATGATATGCAAAGAGCCCCCAGGAGCGACTGCTTGTTTCTCTCAGGGATTTCATCTGAGACACAAGTTCCTTATTTTTTACCCGATGTCCGGAAAAAACGGCAATACCGGCTGATCGGGCAGATTTCACATTTCGGTTTTTTCGCATCGCAGCATGCCCGCCCGTGGGCGATCAGGACATCGGTGAGATCCCCCCATT
>DATKZP010000093.1:0-7656 GCA_035527915.1 Methanoregula sp.
TCTGAACTGAAGTACATTTTTTCAAAGACTGAACCGCCTGCTGACAAATCAAATGTACTTCAGGCTGGTGTGACCCCTGATGACGCCCATCGTGCAATAATCCATATGTACCTGATCATCGGGGAGATCGCGAAGATCGAACGAGTCCCTGTATAACTAACTAAAAAATAATCCAGGGCGCCGGGGATTGTCCGGCTCGTTATCCGGACGTTTGCAGAAGCCCTAAAGACCTATCAGCACCCATAGTGTTGCCAATGATTCTCGTGGACTGGCAGCTCCTGGACCGCATCGCCCGGGGCTCTATCAAAATTGATCCGTACGACCCGAAGCTGGTGCAACCGAATTCTCTCGACATCCGCCTTGGGAACCATTTTGTCTGGTATATTGGCAGCAGTGAAGTTATCGACCCCTATAACAAGGACAGCGTATCTTCCGGCATTGAAGAGGTGCATGCAGATACGTTCATCCTCAACCCCCAGCAGTTTGTCCTTGCCGAGACGCTGGAGTGCATCGGACTTCCGGATAACATCGTTGCCACGATTGAGGGCAAATCGAGCATCGCGAGGCTCGGGGTCACCCTCCACCAGACCGGGGGCTGGATCGATGCCGGTTTCCGGGGCACCATCACGCTTGAGATGGCAAACGTCAACTCGCGCCCGGTAAAAGTCTATGCCGGTATGCCGATCGGTCAGCTGGTCTTTTACACGACCGAGCGGGCAGAAAACCCGTATGATAAAAAAGGTGATGCCAAGTACCTGGACCAGCGGCAGGCAACGCTGTCGCGGTACCATGCAAATAAAAAGAATTAATTATTTTTTTCCTTGCTTGAATTCCTGATTTTGCATGCTGTTCCGCATGGTCAGTATCCCCATAGTGACACGCTGCCACCCGTTAAAGGTTCCTTGAATTGTGGAATTAAAATGTTATTATTGCTGTCCTGTTCCTTTTTTAACACCCTGTTTCTTTAGCTACTGCTTTTTTAATTGTTCGATAATTACACCTTCGAGATATGCAGGAATATCACGGGAACCGATCAGCGGAGTTGTATTCCCAACCACTATTACTTCCGGAACACCTCTCTCAGATGTTGGCACCTGGAGCTGGTCGTTTATTTTACTGAAAATATCGGCATTGGTTGTGTTATGCCAGGTTTCGAGGATCCGGAAATTTACATCAGGATATTTTTTTGAAAGATTCTGGACGAACGGCATTACCGTATGACAATGCGGACATTCTTCACCGTAAAAGAAATATACCGTAACTGTAGCCTTAGGGGGGACTACCGTATTTTTGTTTTCGCTCACGCAGCCTGCTGTTACCAGAACTGCAACCAATAAAACGATAATTAAGAGATATTTCATCTCTTTTCACCTCTCATTTAGACCTCTATATATCTTTCTCACGTTATACAAACATAAACATGAGATCGATCTCCAACCGGATCAAATGGCGGAGTAAAAAGTCAGTTTTTTTTAAAAAACTATTAACCCTATATACAATTAACGCGCATTTTATACGGATGATCACACCGGAGCGGAGATGAATTAATGCGACTTCTTCTCATTCATTCAGATTACATAGAATTCGAAGCAAAAAAGAAGACAAAGATGGCAGAGGAGTGTTCCGTACTCTCCGACAGGGAGACCGAAGTACTCACGGTTTTCTGTGCAGTGGAATCGGTTGACGAAGAAGACCCTGAAGGCGTTATTCTTCAGGCAATTGAAGAGGTAAAAAAGACTGCAGGACAGGTGCACGTCGATAAAATTATGGTGTACCCGTATGCCCACCTCTCAAGTGACTTATCATCACCCGAGACCGCGATCGCCCAGCTCAATGCCCTCAAAGCAGGGCTTGAACGGGAAGGATTTGCCGTCAAGCGGGCGCCGTTTGGCTGGTACAAATCCTTTAAGATCTCCTGCAAAGGCCACCCGCTGAGTGAGCTCTCAAAGACGATTGTGCCCGGTGAAGAGGGCATGGTCAAAAAGGACAAAGCGGTGGTCACTCACGACTGGTTCGTGATGACCCCGGACGGGATATCCCATGACTGCAGGGAGTTCCTCAACGACACGCCGTTTGGCTGCCTTGTCAAAAAGGAACTGGGTGTTGCTGTCCCGACCGGTGGCGAACCCGCCCACGTTGACCTGATGCGTTCAAAAGAACTGGTGGACTACGAGCCGGCGAGTGATGTCGGCTGCCTGCGCTGGATGCCGAAAGGCAAGATCGTCCGTGACCTTATTGCCGACTACGTGCTGCGCCTGGTTTTAGAATATGGTGGTACACCCGTTGAAACACCGGTCATGTACGACCTTGGCGACCGGGCAATCTATGAACACGCGGAAAAGTTCGGCGAACGGCAGTACCGCTTCAAGTCGAATAACCGGAACATGATGCTGCGGTTTGCTGCCTGTTTCGGGATGTTTTCGATCATGCGGGACATGCATATCTCGCCTCACAACCTCCCGATGAAGATGTACGAGCTTTCCACCTACTCATTCCGGCACGAGCAGAAAGGTGAAGTGATCGGGCTCAAGCGTCTCAGGGCGTTTACCATGCCCGATATGCACACGCTCTGCACCGACATGCCCGAAGCGTTACAGTGCTTTGAAGAGCAGCTTGCCATGGGCTGGCAGACGGGCAAAGACTTCGAGACAGACCTCGTTGCCGCCTTCCGCTGCACAAAGGACTTCTATGCCCACCACGAAACCTGGGTAAAGAAGATGGTCAGGGAGTCCGGCTGCCCGATGCTCATCGAGATATTGTCAGACCGCGTCCACTACTGGGTCGCGAAGATCGACCTTGCAGCTATTGACGCGCAGATGCGCCCGATCGAGAACCCTACCGTCCAGATCGATGTCGAGAGTTCAACCCGGTTCAATATCAAATACCACACGGAAGATGGCACGGTCGTCCACCCTCCTATCCTCCACTGCTCTCCTACCGGCAGTGTCGAGCGCGTTATCTGCGCTATTCTTGAAAATATCTCCACGCAGGCAGTTCCCGCGCTCCCCACCTGGCTCTCGCCCGTGCAGGTGCGGGTCGTGCCGGTTGCCGGGCGCCACGGGGCGTTTGCAGAAGGGATCTGCACAGCGATCAATGCCGCACAGATCCGGTGCGATGTCGATGACCGGGAAGAAAGCGTAGGCAAGAAAGTTCGCGAGGCAGGGATGGACTGGGTACCCTTTGTGATCGTTGTCGGGGATGAAGAGCTCAACGGCGGGAAATTAACGGTCACCATCCGCAGGAAATCGCAGCCCAAAAATCCCTTCAAAGAACAGCTCACCATCGATGCACTGATTGAAGCGGTGCGAAAGGATACGGCAGGTATGCCATTCAGGCCACTCTATACGCCCCGGAAACTTTCCATGAAGGCGCGGTATATCTGATTTTTTTCTTTATTTTTTCCCGGTCGTTATACCGTCATCCACGAAAAGAACGTTTTTGCTTGTTCAGGGCGATATTTGTTCCCGTTTCATCCGGTACCCGTTCTTCGGGACAGACATCTCAAACCTCGCTCCCTTGCCCGGCGTACCATTTTCTTTAATCGTAATTCCGGTAATGGAGAGAACCTCCCGGACGAGGAACAACCCGATACCGGAACTCCTGTCAACAATCCGGTTAAAAATTTTCTCTTTTTTATCTTCCGGAATACCCACGCCGTCATCTTCATACACGAGAACCAGACCGTCTGCTGTTTCCTGACCACTGATACGGATGCTGCTGACGTGCTCACCGTGTCGCAGCGAATTATCCACCAGGTCAAACAAGACCTGGGAGAACAGGGAATCTGCATAGATACTGATACCGGCTGCGTGGTCTTTTATGGAGATTGCCCCGGGATCAAGTTTTTTCTGTACATCAGCAATGATGGCAGAAACCTCCCCCCATGTGGGAACGTTGCTGCCGAGATTTTCGTAGTCTTTGGTGAAATCCACCTGGTGCCGTATCGCGGTAGCAGATGACTCCGCCCGGCGCAGGTATTCAATGAGGACAGGGTCACTTGTTGATTCTGTTGCCAGTTCGAGATATCCCAAAACACCGGTAAGTTTGTTCCTGATATCGTGCCGGGTGATACCGGTGAGCCGGCTCCTTTTCCGGTTTGCCTGTTCAAGTGCATGGATTATCCTGACCCACCGGGTGATATCATGGGCATAAATCCTGATTGCGAGGCCATCCGGAGAAAGAATCAGGCTCTCTTCAAACAGTGCATCACCAACCGGCACTTCCCGGTACAGGACGGGATTTCTTCCTGCAGTAAAGGATTGGATGATTGCATCAATATCCGGAGGAAGGAATGCAGCGGGGTTCTCTGGCATGTGAAGATTTTTTAAGCAGGTAATGCTTGCAGGACTGGCAGTCAGGATCTCCTTGTTCAGGTCGATCTCCATGAACGGGTCCGGGTTCTGGTCGGTATATGATTCACCCCATCGGAACTGGTCATCAGCAGTTTTTGAACCCGGGCTATCCTGGGAATCACAAAAAAACCCGCCCGGTTTTCCCTCATCCTTCTGCCGCCGCATGACAGCCTGCCGGATCATATGCTCCAGTTCAGCAGACTGGTCTTTTGCGTCTCTTTGTTTCCGGAGGTAAAAATCTGCACCACCATTGAAGGCTTCTATGGCGACATCCTCAGTTCCCTTATCTGCAAAGAGGATAAAGGGGAGTCTGCCGTACCGGGAACGGATGAATTTTACCAGCGCAACACTGTCGATATCCGTCATCCGGTGACCGGAAACGATCGCGTCATAACGGGTAGTTTCCAGTTTCCGGATGGCTTCGGTTACAGAAACAGAAGTATCTATGCAAAACTCACCCGTCTGCTCCAAAGAATTCTTTGTGACTTTGAGGAGCGGCGTTTCGTCATCAACAAAAAGGATCGAGAGCATGAATCTTCCCTTGCGCTGCCAGAACTGGTAATACCCGATTATTTTTAAAAAATCAGGTAATCTTCTGGTATGTGAGGTTACTGAGCAATTCGTGGTTTATTGGAGGTAGCGCTCGATTCCTGCCTTCAGTTCAGCAAATGAGACCGGTTTTGTGAGCACCCCAAGATTAGGGTCATTGAGCAGTGCCATCTTTTCATCAATGGATGGAGAAGCGGTAAAAAGAATGACCGGCATCTCCCGCATGTTATATTCCCCGCGGAGTTTTTCCAAAAATTCCCAGCCGTTCATGGGCGCCATCATGATATCCAGCAGGATGAGGGCGGGCGGCTCCAGTTTCACCAGTTCAAGCGCATCGAGCCCGTTTGCGATCAGGACCGGCTCGTACCTGAGTTTTCGGATCAACATGTCCATCAGATCGAGGATGGGCTGGTCATCCTCTACTACCATAATTTTACGTGTCATTGTACTCAACCTCCGCTGGCTTTTGTTTCGGGATGTGAATGGAGAATGTGCTCCCGATGTTCACGATACTGTCGACGCTGATATACCCTTTGTGCATTTTGATATATTTTTTTGCAATAGAGAGGGAAAGCCCGATACGGTCGTGCTTCTTACTGCCTGCGTTTCCG
This sequence comes from Methanoregula sp., assembly GCA_035527915.1. Classification (GTDB taxonomy): domain Archaea; phylum Halobacteriota; class Methanomicrobia; order Methanomicrobiales; family Methanospirillaceae; genus Methanoregula. Next base: position 5,513 of record DATKZP010000093.1, read on the forward strand.
TTTTCGGTAAACTGGAAAGGTTCAAAGATCTCATCCAGTTGGGTATCGGTGATGCCGATACCATTGTCCTGGATGGAAAGCCGGTGCAGGTTATCATAAGGGGAAGTCTGGTACCCGATCCGGATCTTCCGTGGAGGGGTGGAGTAATTCACCGAATTGGAGAGCATGGTGTCAATTACAAGGGAGATCTTGTTCTCATCGGCTTCAAAGGTGAGATCAGGAGGGATATCGATCGTGATCTCTGCATTTTCCCTGTATCCCCCGACCTCAATGACCTTATTGAGCAGGTCCCGAACAGGGAATACCGAGTAATGCAGGGGGATGGTTCCGGTATCGAGTACGGAGAGCTCGAGCATCTGGTTGATGATCTGGCGCTCCTGGTCAACACTCCTGGCGCAGCGATCTAAAATGAGCCGCGTCTCTTCGGAGACCCCGAATGCTTCGGGTTCCTGCGTGAGCATTTCGATATATCCCATGATCGGTTGCAGGGGTGTGCGCAGCTCGTGGATAACCGATCTGATGATGTTTTGCCGCCGTTCGTTGTCCTGATGGATCCGTTCTTTTAAAATTTCCTGTTCAGTAACATCTATGAGGTTGATGAGCACGGCGGGTATCCCTTTCTGCAGTATCCGGGTAAAAAACAGTGCCGCAAGCCGGGTTTCACCGGATTTTTTAAGAATCTTGAATTCGGACCTGGCCGGGAGTGGCGATTGGATCTCTGCGAGATGACAGGTGTTCAGGAAGGCATTCTGGTCTTCCGGGTGTATAATGGGGGTTGTTTCTTTGTCCAGCAGCTCTTCAGGTTCGTAGCCGGAGAATGCCACAAAGGATGCATTCATGTACACGATCTTCTGGTTTCGTATGATCATGATACTGGTAGGAGATCCATCCGTCAGCTGCCTGAACTGTGCATAGTTATCATCAGCTTCCTGCTCGGCGAGTTTGTACTTATTCATATCCATGATCGAGCAGCTGACAAGGTTCCCGTTAATCCGGTTCCAGGAAAGGTTCACCCAGGCGGGTTTATGGTTTTTTGTTACAAAACAGGTCTCAAAATTTGTTATCTTCCGGCTGGATCCAAGGTTCTCATAGAATCTCTGCTGGTCTTCCTTGAAATTGAAGAGCTGGGCAAATGTCATATGCGAGAGATCTTCAGCGGTGTATCCCAGCATTTCCTCAAAATGGGCATTGGTAAGCCGGAATTCAAAACTGTTCTGGTCAAAAAGAACGCTTCCCAACAGCGAATTTTCGAATATGCTGCGGAAGCGTGCCTCGCTGGCATTCATCTTTTCGGAAAAATAGGCAACCAGGGCGGTAATACCAATGAACAGGAGTGCTTGTCCCGTAATATAGATTACCTCGTTGATACTGGGATTTACGAAGATGTAGGCAAGGCTCTCGTACAAAATCGCACAGGTACAGGCAAGATAGAGTCCCTTCCTCGGATAGAAATATGCTGCATAGAGGAGAGGGAAATAGAAGATCTGGGTGAAGATGGTCTCACCCTCGCGGAAGAGCGAAAAACCGGTGATGAAAATACACGAAAGGGTAAGGGAGATGATAACCACGAAACGGACAAGATCTGTGTCCGATAGAGAATATCCTGAGAATTCTATGTGCCGTTCCATGTCTACTTTCTGATTTCATTTTCAGAGTTTATAAATATACTATTTCTGTTGTTTAACATTGCAAAAATCCCCATGGGATTTTGTTGCCTGGTATTGTTGTTTTTGTTCCTGTACCTGGGGTGTATCGTGCGGGGGAGTTATAGGATACACGTTTAACCAGAGAATCAACGTTCCGGACGCACAATTGAAAAAAAGGGTTTTTTATGACGTGCACAGTGGCGAGAGTTTTTCTATGACCCGTTCTACCTGCCGGACCGATGTACCAGTGTAGGAATCAGGGTTGAGGAGTGCGGCAATTTCGGTTCTGGAACAGTAGCGCTGCACTTCAGGATCCAGTCCCAGCACATCGGCAAGCGGGCGTTCTTCGACCAGTGCCTGCATGCTTGCTATCCGGATCCGCTCGTGGGAGTCCTGCCGGTTCATGCCCTTTTTCGTGAGTTCAATCATGACGGACTCTGCCATGTTGATGCCGTGAAGGAATGCAAGGTTACGGCGGATTGCGGCGCGGTTGATCAC
>DATKZP010000094.1:0-6783 GCA_035527915.1 Methanoregula sp.
GACACGAGAAGGTTCTCAAGGTACCGCCCGGCAGTGTTCCGGTTGATATCGATTACATTGACAATATCCTTGATACTCATGCCCTCCGGATTTTTCTTTAATAAATCTATAATCTGAAGGGCAATTTTTTTCCTCAGAACCATTATTAGAATTCTAGGGGTCTTTAATGATATAATAATTGAGATATTACTCTTATCCGAATGAAAATGCGAAGAAACCGATACATAGAGTAAAAAAATAGAGTAACAAACAGGAAAAAGTAAATAATAGGGAAAAACTTTATGATCAATCTCGTGCCCTTATCCCGTCTTCAACGATCTCAAATTCGAAGGATGCCCCCTCGGGTTGTGAACGGTGTTTGACGAGTCGTGCCCTGCGAAACCCGGGGCGGCCTGTCTTTTCGAGCCGGATAATCACTTTTGAGATGTGCTCCAGTGCAGTACCCCCAAGGCCGAGGAAGGTGTTTTTTATGGTATCCATATAGACCTGGTTGGTGACAATCACCGGTATCTCATATCGTTTGGAATATCCCAGTAACTGAATCATCTGCCGGGTCAGCATCTGGATGGAATCCCGTCCTTTTTCAAGATCGTTCCGGTACAATGCTGTAGCGGAATCCATGACCAGCAACCCGGGTTTGTGTGTCTTGAGGACTTTCTCGGCTTCTGCAATCATGATACCCTGCTGCTCGAAATTGATGGGCTCGAACAGGAAGAGCCGGTCGGCAATTTTTTCCGTATCCGTACCCGCTATCTGACGGAACCGCTCAATGGAAAACCCCTCAGAATCGATGAACACGACCGTGTGACCCGCCCGGAGGCAGGTAACCGCGGCTATCATGCATAACGTACTCTTACTACTCGCCGGTTCTCCATAGAACTGGGTGATTGTCCGCACTTCAAGCCCGCCACCGAGCAGCCGGTCCAGTGCCGCATTCCCGCTGCTCCGCCGGTCAGTCTTCATCGGGCACCCGATCCTGTACCGGTTTTTTAAGAGATTTCCAGGCCGCATTTTCAATGGCCCGCTGAACATCGCGCAAGGGTAAACCGAGGTCTGTCGCCCAGTCCCGGGCCGGATCAAATTCCGCTTTGAGCGAATAGATCCCGCCATGCATCCACCCGAACTTTACCGGCATGGTCCGGTGGTTTCCTGCAATCTCAACATCTACGTCTCCTATTGTCCGTTCGGCAATAAACCGGTGTATCGCGGGAATGCAGCGAATGCCAAGTGTTCCCAGTTCCCGTGCCATCAGCTCAGCGAGTTCCTCACTCGTACCGCTGGTGCAGATCACCCGGATAAGGAAGCCAGGTCTCCCCTTCTTCATGATGACAGGTATTGCGCTTGCATCCCGTGCACCTTTTTCCATAAACCGTGCGATTGCATACGCGATCACCTCACCGCTGACATCGTCAATATTTGTCTCAAGAATGTCAACAGTGTCCTGCGGGAGTGTCCCGTCATCGCCCGTCGTTTCGATAACCAGGGCCCGGATTACATTTGGTATACCGGCAGGATCCCGGGTGCCGGCACCATACCCAACTGCCTGAATGGTGTATGTGCCGAGGTTTGTTGCGGGAATTGTTGAGAACTCTGCAAGGAGTGCAGCGCCGGTTGGCGTGCAGAGTTCCGTCTCCTCGTCTCCCTGCAGGGTTATAAGTCCCGAACGACTGAGAATTGCGGCAGTCGCTGGCGCCGGTATCGGGAATGTGCCGTGAGAACCTGTCGCAAATCCCCGGCCGAGAGCGATTGGCATTACTGCCACACCATCAACACCGAGCAAGTGAAGGGCAGTGCAAGCGCCGATTACATCAGCAATTGCATCATCAGCTCCCACTTCATGGAAGTGAACGTGAGTACCATGGACCTGTTCCTCAGCATGGTTGATCCGTTCAAAGACGCGTTTTGCCATTGCGAGTGCCTCTGGAGGGACATCTGCCTTTGTGCTATCGAGCCGCTTCATTACCTCAGAAAGTGTACGGTGGGCAGGTGTGGCGTGGGTATTCACTTTTACCGCCCGGATACCGGCCCGGTTCACCTCAGTAATGGCCGGCTCTGCAACTACAGATTGCATTGCCTCCATGACACAATTTTTGTCTGCCCCACAGTCGAGCAGTGCACCGATGATCATATCCCCCGCCGCACCGTGAAACGGATCAAAAACCAGGACTCGCATTTACAGTACTTATAAATCCCTGCGTATATGACCTTTAAGGTAATGCCTGAAGTGCAATTGAGGGTGGATTCCGCGTATCCCGGTGATCAGGGCGGCGGAAAAGCCCGGCTTGATCCCGAGACAATGTTACTCCTCAAGATCTCACCTGGTGATCTTGTGGCGGTCGAAGGGAAACGCCGGACTGTTGCCAAGGTCTGGCGAGCGCTTGTCGAGGATTGGAACCAGCGCAAGATACGGATTGATAATTTTACACGGCTGAACGCAGGAGTAAGCATCGGAGATACGGTCAAGGTCATAAAAATTTCTGACGAAGTAGAAGCCAAACGGGTGGTTCTTGCACCCCCTGAGGATCTTCCGAAGAAAATACCGATCGCTAACAATCCCCATGTTGTGAACGGGTTGATAGATTTCCCGATCGCGAAGAATGATTCCGTGCCGATCATGCTGGGACTCCCGTTCATCCAGCCACAGATCGTGGCGTTCAAGGTTGTGGAGATCGAGCCAGAAGAAGCGGTCATCATCACTAAGAACACATCGATCGAGTTTTCTGACAAACCCGCAGCAGGGTTTGAAGGTATCAAACGATTCTCATACGAGGATATTGGGGGGCTCAAGGATGAACTCCAGCGGCTCCGCGAGACTATCGAACTCCCCTTGCGCCACCCGGAACTTTTCCAGAAACTGGGGATAGAACCTCCCAAGGGAGTTCTTCTCTATGGTCCTCCAGGGACCGGGAAGACGCTGATCGCAAAAGCGGTTGCAAATGAGAGCGGTGCACATTTCATTCCAATTGCCGGCCCCGAAATCATATCGAAATATTACGGTGAGAGCGAACAGCGCCTCCGTGAGGTCTTTGAGGAGGCCCGGGAGAACGCCCCGTCAATTATTTTCATTGACGAGCTCGATTCCATAGCACCCCGGCGTGAGGAAGTTACGGGAGAGGTGGAGCGACGGGTCGTCGCCCAGCTCTTAACGATGATGGATGGTCTGGAAGAGCGCGGGCAGGTCGTTGTGATTGGAGCGACGAACCGGGTTGATGCGATAGATGCAGCCCTTCGCAGGCCGGGCCGGTTTGACCGGGAGATTGAAATAGGCGTCCCAAGCGAGCTGGACCGGATCGAGATCCTCAAGATTCATACCCGGGGTATGCCGATTTCCGAGGATGTTAGCATTGATACCCTCGCTCAGCAGACGCACGGGTTCGTCGGCGCTGATCTCGCAGCGCTCGCCCGGGAAGCAGCGATCCGGGCACTGCGCCGCTACCTTCCGGATCTGGATCTCGATGCAGAGGAGGTTCCGCAAGAAATTCTTGACACGCTCAAAGTATATGCCAGTGACTTCCGCAGCGCCCACCGCGATGTTGGTCCCAGTGCAATGCGTGAAGTGATGCTCGAGGTTTCGCATGTGAAATGGGATAATGTAGGTGGTCTGGAGGATGCAAAGATCGAAGTCCGCGAAGCGGTCGAGTACCCGCTTACCCACCGGCAGAAATTCGAAGATCTCGGTATCGAACCCCCGCGGGGAGTACTTCTCTACGGTCCACCGGGGACGGGTAAGACGCTGATCGCAAAGGCAGTGGCAAGCGAGAGCGGAGCGAATTTTATTCCGGTACGCGGTCCCCAGCTGCTTTCCAAGTGGGTGGGCGAGAGCGAACGTGCGGTGCGCGAAGTGTTCAAGAAGGCACGCCAGGTTGCACCATCGATTATTTTCTTTGACGAGATTGATGCACTGGCTCCCGCGAGGGGTACGTCCAGCGATTCCCATGTGATCGACAATGTGCTCAACCAGATCCTGACCGAAATGGATGGTCTTGAAGAACTCAAGGATGTCGTGATAATGGGCGCAACGAACCGCCCGGATATCGTTGATCCGGCTCTCCTGCGGGCGGGACGGTTCGACCGGCTTGTATATATTGGCGAACCCACGTTTGAGGACAGGAAGAAGATCATCCGTATCCACACGCGGTTCATGCCACTCGAAGGTTCAGCACTCGAAGAGATCATGAACCTGACGGAAGGGTACAGCGAAGAGGCAATTGGGGAGCTCGTTGAGAAACTGGGAAAAGACAGGAATCTTGATCTCGATGAAGTAAAAGCAATGGTTACGACAGCAGCAGAAGGCAGTACTGGTGCGTCTCCCGGCACCCGCCGGAAGCGTCTTGTTGAACTCCTGCACGAGAAGAACCTGGTCTTTGTAGATCCAGCCCGGGACCTCCTTACCACAACGCTCTCCGGAATCACCGAGGGATTTGTTGGTTCAGATCTGGAATCAATCTGCCGGGAAGCGGGCATGCTGGCACTGCGGGAAGATGCAGTTCAGGTAACCAGTCGCCACTTTCAGGATGCCCAGAAGAAGGTGCGCCCGATGATGAACGAGAGGCTCAGGGATTATTATAAGAATATTCAGCAGCACTTTAAAGGTGGTCTTCCTAAACAGGTGCAGCCACCGGAATATCAGTAATACTTTTTTACCCACTCACGAGCATCATCCCGCCAATGAGGATAAGCACCACGGCAAACACGATCTGCAAATTCCGGCCGGAAAATCTGTAAGCGCATCGCACTCCAAAGCGAGCGAGCGGAATGGTGGTTGCGGCGAGGATTGCAAACGTCACGAGATCCACGTAACCAATTGAGTTGAGGGGCAGGCCAGCTACGCCCAAGCCGTTTATGACATACGCGGCCACCGCACCGGCTGACGAGAAAATCAGGCAGGCCGACGAGGTGCCTACCGCAGTGTGCATGGGATAGCCGAGGAGTATGACGAGCACTGGCACGAGCAGGATGCCCCCGCCAATACCGGCCAGGCCCGATACACTGCCGATGAGAAACCCGATAAAGAGGTAGATACCAATCGATCCGCGGGGTTCGCAGGCCGGGCAGCTCTGGATGTGCCAGACCATGCGGACTGCCATCGCGATAATCAGGAGAGCAAAGATGGCCCGGAGTACGTTGCCCGGCAGGTGGGTGGCGAGTGTCCCCCCAAAAAGTCCGCCGAAGATCGCGGCGCACCCCATCGGCACGGCGGCCTTCCAGTTTACCGCCCCTCGATTGTGGTGGGCGAACGCCCCGCTAATCATCGTCGGGATCATGACGGCAAGTGAGGTGCCGAATGCAAGACGGGTGGCAAGTGTGCTGTCCATACCGCCCAAGGTAGATAGCCAGTACTGGACTGGTGTCATCAGGAACCCCCCGCCGACGCCGAAGAGCCCGGAGGCGGTTCCGGCTGTGATACCGGTGATGATGAGGGTGACGAAATACAGGATCGGGTCCATGGGCTCTCCAAATCTGCTGCAGAGTTATTATGTCCAGGGTATCAATAGTCTAACGGGGAGACAAGATGGAACGATCTGCACTGCTCATTATCGATATGCAGAATGATTTCGTGCTGGAAGGCAAGCCGCTGAGAGTAGCCGGAGCCAAAACGGTAATACCGAAGATCCAGGCCGTGCTGGCTGAGTTCAGGAAAAGATCCCTGCCGGTTTTCCACATCCTGCGGGTCCACCGGCCGGACGGTTCGGATGTGGAGATCATCCGGCAGGAGCTTTTCAGGAAGCAGCCCTTTGCGGTTGCCGGGACCACGGGAGCAGCGGTCATAGATGAACTGGCACCCCGGCCGGGGGAGTATGTAATCACCAAGACCCGGATGAGCGCCTTCATCGGAACTGAACTCGACCTGATTCTGCGGACTCTCAGTGTCACGAGTGTGTACGTGACCGGCATCCAGACCCCGAACTGTATCCGTACCACGGTCTTCGACGCCATAGCCTACAATTACCCGGTAGTGCTGGTCGATGACGCAGTTGGGGCATCGTCGGATGAGATCCACCAGGCCAATGTGCGGGACATGGCAAATATCGGTGTACGGATTGTGAAAGCGGGGGATGTTGCGGGGCTGCTTGCCAGCTGATCCATCCCTCCGGTCAAAAACTCACGTGTTTTATCTGTTCGCACTGTACCCGGAACTCACACAGTCTCCCGCGATGAATCTTACTAAAAAAAATGACAGATCGTGAAGAATTAACAGGGCAATTATGTCCCCGTTTGCCAAACAGGACAAAATTTGAGGAGAATATAATGCCCGCAAATGCCCCTTGGAAGCGTTCCGGGAGCCTTTTTTTGCCTGTCCGCCACTTACCCCAGACCAGTCCGGTTTCTCAGTATCATCCCCCTTTTCGAGAAGATATATTATAGTCCGATTGCCAAAAGAACGATTTTTAGAGGACTTCGAAAATCGGAGCGTTTTATGGACTTCTTTTTACTGAATCGGAACCCAGAGCGGGCCCGGAAGGGGGGAGTCACAACAGGTAGTTGCAGAGTCCCCGAAATATTGGAAGGCTGCCAGAAGAAATCTTGAAAAAACGGAAAACTATGTCAAAAGATTTGCTCTCTGTGAACCGCGCTGCCTGATCCAGAATAATGCACACCTATATACCCCAACGTCAAATTTTGTATTATCATATTCACTTTACCCGCCATGTCCAATGTCACCACCCTGCTTGATGCAAAAAGTGTTCCCGCAGCAAAAGCAGCCTTAATCTGCCCAACACGGAACGAGACGTACAGCTACAAAAAACTCCGGGACGAGATGAACCGGATTGGTCTTGGGCT
>DATKZP010000095.1:0-14014 GCA_035527915.1 Methanoregula sp.
GACTATCCCCATGGTTACGTTTGAAGAATTCCAGAAACTGGACATCAGGACCGGTAAGGTGCTGTCCGCAGAACCGGTACCGAAATCGAACAAGCTCCTGAGATTACAGGTCGATATCGGGGGCGAAACCCGCCAGATTGTTGCCGGCATGCAGCAGTTTTACAAACCCGATGAACTGGCGGGTAAGGACGTAGTTGTAGTTGTCAACCTTGCACCGGCAAAGATATTCGGCGTTGAGAGCAACGGTATGATCCTTGCTGCCGGGGATTCGGCATCGCTGCTGGTACCTCTCCGCCCGGTTGAACCGGGGTCGAAGATCCGTTGATACCGGTTTTTTCTTTTTGAATCATTTTTTTCTTTTTTGGCGTTGTTGAAATCCTCTTATTCTTTAAATTCACTTATTCTCATCTGCAGTCAGGAGTGTGACCCCCTCTCTCCCCCAGAGGGTGAGGCACTCCAGGGGGAGCATCCCCTTGACCCCCTTCTGCAGGTTCGCCTTATGAGAGGTAATCACAATGTGAGGGGATGCCCAAGTGGCGGGGACGGAAGCCCGGGGCGCAAAACGCCTAAAAGAGCGATTGATTATTTCTCTTAGGGTTTCCCATGAAAATCGATCTCATCAGATATAATGGGAGAATGTTCATCTTTTACGATTGCAATGACCACCGCCGGTCCAAAACAGGGTGCCCCCTCAGGTGTGTTTAAGTGACTAAAAACGCAGAAAACCTCCTTGGCCCGTCGTGCCTCAGAGAGGCCTTGAGGCGGGGGAATCTCATAACTAATCGATTTTCATTGTTCGGGCGTGAACTCCCGTTCATATGCGTTTCAATAAAGCCTAAGAACTACTCACAAAAAATTATTTTTTCAGATGCGTCACAAATCGCGCCTGCACTTCATCCCAGTTCACCAGATGCCAGAACGCGTCGATAAACTTTGCCCGGTCATTCTTATAGTCAAGATAGTATGCATGCTCCCAGACATCGAGCACCATCAGGATCCGGTATCCCGGGATGATGTTGACGTTATGCTTCTCGACCTGCATCAGCATAAGCCGCCTAGTGTTCATACAATACGTCAGGACTGCCCATCCCGATCCTTCGACACTCGATGCTCCTTGAGTGAACTCCTTTTTGAACCGTTCGAATGTCCCGAACTCTGCATTCATTGCATCTGACAGCTCACCTTTCGGGACTCCTCCGCCACCAGCGCCTGCGGGGGCCATGTTCTCCCAGAACAGCGTATGCAACCGGTACCCTCCGAGGTGGAAGGACAGTTCTTTCAAGAGTGCTTTCATGTCCAGGTCGGCATTGTCCTTCCGTGCCTTGTCGAGTTTTTCCAGAATTGCATTTGCACCCGTTACATATGCCTGGTGATGTTTCTGGTGGTGCAACGTGAGTTGGTCTTCCGAAATATACGGAGCCAGAGCCTTATACCCATAGGGAAGAGGCGGTAGCGTGTATCCTTTGCCAGCGTCCATACTTTACAAACCTCCTTTGTGAACAAGGGTGTATTAGTTCATTCCCGGTATTTCTTTTATTGCATCATGGCGGGTAAGACCCGTAATTATCCTGCTGTCTGGTCCTCCCGGGATAACGACGATAGCGCAGAGTTTAAGGATATATCCTGCATATCGGGTACTAACCCATGACACAACCCATGGCAGATCCGGCGCTCAAATCAAAACTCCTTGCCATGCAGAAGGGCGAGATCACCGAACACCATATCTATACCCGGATTGCAGAAGTGACGGGTGATGCCCGTAACCGCGAGGTGCTGATCCGGATTGCTGAGGACGAGCTCGGGCACTATACTATCTGGAAACAGTATACGCACCAGGATGTGGCGCCAGACATGCTCCGCATCTGGTTCTATTACCTGACAGCCCGGGTATTTGGCATGACGTTTGCGATCAAACTGATGGAAGGCGTGGAAAAACGTGCACAACAGTATGATCAGGCACTCGTTGACCAGATCCCCGGGATACAGGCGATCTTAACAAACGAAGAAACCCATGAGAAAGAACTCATCGCGCTCATCGATGAAGAGCGCCTGAAATATGTTGGCTCGATTGTGCTCGGGCTCAATGATGCACTCGTAGAGTTTACCGGAACGCTTGCCGGCCTCACGTTTGCTATCCAGAACACGCAGATCATCGCGGTTGCCGGGCTGATCATGGGTGTGGCAGCCTCGCTTTCGATGGGTGCGTCCGAATACCTTTCGCAGCGATCGGACGGGGGTTCGACCGATCCGTTCAAGGCATCCATCTATACCGGGGCCACCTATATCGTAACCGTTGCCCTGCTGATACTGCCATTCCTGGTTCTTGCCAACCCGTATTACGCTCTCATGCTCACCCTGCTCGGCGCCGTCATGGTAATATTCCTGTTCACGTTCTACATCTCCGTTGCAAAAGATCTTCCCTTCTGGCGACGGTTTGCCGAGATGCTGACCATCAGTCTTGGGATTGCCGCGATATCCTTTGTCATCGGTATCCTGATCCGCACGGTGCTGAATATCAACGTCTGATAATTGAATGACAAACGGCAAATCACCCCTTTTTAATTCCTGTCCGGGCGGGGAGTCCGTTAATAACAAAATCGATTATTTTTATCCTTTTGCTCTTTTATGGTGTGCTGGATGAGAAGACCCTGAGATGGTGAAAAAATTTTTGGAAACAAAAATCCTCCCGTGAGGCAGGGTCATTACCAATGACGGAAAATTTCAAACGCCCATTCCCGAAAGCCACTGCGATACCCGGCAGCCCGGCCCCACCCGGGACCGATTATGTATACACTATATATCCATCCTGCACAAGAAACACCCCACATGGATACAGGAATTCGTGACCGGTTTGTGTCATTGTGGCAGGACTCCTGCCCGGGTGCAGAGCTGCCCATTACGTTTGAAGTCGGGGAGGATCGCAAGACGACAGAGAAAGCAAAAACTCCGAAGGACTGGCGATGTTTTGTCTGCGATCTTGCACGGGTGAGGAAAGGGACCTCGCTTGTCTTTGACCGTACGTCAGTCACCTGCAGCGGTGGCCTGTTCTACCTGGGCTATGACACGCAGCGCCGCGAGAACTTCCGGTACTTCCTCTCGTCAGGAAAACCCGGTGTGGTCGAGGGCGAGCGCTACAAAAAAAGTCCGGAGATCGTCGATGAGATCGATACCCGTCATGTCTCCCTGCCTGCTGAAGGTAAATGCTACACGTTCAGGCGCTGGGACAAGCTGACGCCTGAGGACAATCCGGACGTGGTGATCTTCTTTGCACGACCGGAGGTGCTGACAGCGCTGTTTACGCTCGCGAATTTCGACAAGGCCGACCCGGATGGCGTTATCTGTCCTTTTGGTTCCGGGTGTTCCTCGATCGTCCACTATCCCCGGCTCGAGCAGGAACGCGATCACCCCCGGGCAGTGCTCGGGATGTTTGACCCGTCGGCACGTCCCTGTGTCCCGGTGGATATCCTGACCTTTGCTGTCCCGATGAAAAAATTTGAGAAGATGGTGGAAGATATGGACGAGAGTTTCCTCATCACCAAAACATGGGAGAAGCAGAAAGGAAAGATTGCCCGGAGCAACGCGGTGCATTCGTCATAAGCCTGCGATCTGCATTATCGGAATGGGAAAATTCAATGCGGTTGCGTTAAAAGGTAATTAAAAAATCAAATTACATCGATATTTTCATTGAGAATAAGACTGACTGATTGATTATGAAAGTGATCCTTTGCTGTCTTTTGCTGTTCATTCTTCTTTTCTGTCCGGCAACTACCGCGATATCCCCGGTCCTTTGGCGTCCCAACCCTGTAATGATCTTTGAAAAAGATCAATATCTCTTGAAAAAATAAAAATAAGATGATTGGTATTTTGATATATCAAAGAGCAGCGATGATCCGGTCTCTATTTTTCTTGAGCTCGTATCGTATTCTCCCGATATTCGATGAGCTGTCTGCCACAATCGCAATCAATTCATCTGCGGAGAGGGGTGAGAGGAGGATCGGGCCTTTTTGCAGCTCAACGAGCATCTGATACATTTCTCCTTTCCCCAATATCGTGCCCATTGCCTCTGATGTGCCAAGACCCGTGGATGCCATTGCGCCAAGTGCTTCAATATCGGTTTTTCCCGAGACCGCACTTTCTATTACAAACCCATCCCTTCCAACAACAACAGCTGCTGATACATTTTCTACTTTTAAAAATTCCTCAAGTAACGGTTTTAACATCGTGTCACCACTGATAATTGAATTCTTCTCGCCCGGTGCGATTAATACGCAGGCCGAAAGATCTGATTTTATACTGTATTTTTAAAAAGAAAGCAGATTTCACAGTTTCTCCTTTTTATTCACGGGCAAACTTTCATGGATGAGAAATAAACCAGCAGCAATGCCATACAGAAAACCAACAATTGCACCCTTAATACCGTCAAGGAGCCCCAAAAAAATGGTAACTCCGAAAACAATTGGCCAGAACCAGAACTTCGCCCTTTTAAAGTCCCAACTACTATGCAAAATTTGAATTTCATTTTTTATATTGATTGACATGACCATTCACCTACCTCAGCTTCATAAAAAAATTAGTAGATGAGATTATTTGGAGCAATAATGGATGGTGTTGTCTTCGAAAACGGATATGAAGCACCAAGACCTGGACGTATTTCGATATTTATTTTCATATCCACTGGAACTGCGGTCATATTAAATTGAATATCCGTCTGGTCTCCCGAACTCATTGTGGGTTGTGAAGTTCCAGCACCATTTTTTAATGCAATAAAGTTCGTGTCAGTTGTTGAAGAACTCTCATTGGTCCACACCAATATTTTCGGACCGGATGTTGGTGTGGAGACGACGATATTCATCTTTTTCAAATCGATATACGATGTACCAGGTACAAGGCCGATTGTGAACCTGATCTGATCAATTCCTTCATCGGTATTTGAGGATAATCCATATACATTGCCTACCAACTGGACGTTTGTCGTTGATTGTTCAACCCCTCTGTACACAGTCTCCTGGGCCTTCTGGGTTGTGAAGAACCCGGCACCAAGAATAACATAGGAGAACACCGATGCAACGACGATAAATGCAATCAGCACAATCGCCGCCTCAAGACCGGTGAACCCTTCCTCAATATCCTTTCCATAGCTCATTAGAACCATCTCGGAATAATACGCAAACATTGGAATAATCCAATGTTCATTAGCCATCAATCAATCATTATAGTATATATTATTATTTATTTCGTTAAATCAAATTAAATGACTTATTTTCATTTTTTAACAATGAAAACTAAGTAATTTTCGAAATTATCGACGATGACAAAAATAGATCTTCTATTGACAGGGTGAATCTCAATTTCATTGAATGAATCCTGCTTTTTTTTTTATTTTTCTTGTGCCAGGTTATTCAAATTTTGCGCAGCTGGTCCCCTGGAGGAGAGCTACCTCACTCCCATTAACCTTGTTTTTCAAAGAGCCCAAAAAACGATGTGTAATTCTCACAACAATCCTGGAGTGCAATGTGATCCGGGGAACTATCAGGATGAAGCTCATTGCGCCTGAAAATCAGGGAATATCACTATGCGAACCGGCATACCTGCTGTGTAATGGTGAATAATAAAGACGTCTCTTCGTGCATGCGTTCGTGTACACTACCAAATGTACCAATGGAATTGTCAATCTTCTCAAGAAGGCAGTGCTGTTCAGGATTTGTCAATAACAGTAAAGATCTTCTCTACCAGATCTTCTGCCTCTCTCAGGGCAAACGCCGCTTTACTTTTTAGTGATCGAGCCTGCTGTATCATGCGGTACGTGCAATTCACCACGTAGTGATGGGACAATTGTCACGAGACAGGTGAACCGGAGACCTGAATGAACGCGGCAACAGGACGCAAAGGTACTTTGGATCGATGGTGAACCAGGTGAGCGGGAACGAGAGGGAAAAGAGGATAATTCCTGGACGGAGGTCGTCCAGGTAATATGTTGAAAACGAAAGAAACCGGTTGAAAGGAACATCTCCTTCGTACACATGTTCCCGGTGCTCAAACGGGTTGTCGGTGATGACTGACTGGACGATCAGGTTGAACGCCGAAACACTTGCAATCGGGTTCACGAGTTCGCGAACCGCACTCTTGGTCTGTGATGTCTGTACGAAATCTGCAATTATTGTTTCCTTCTTTTTTTTCTTAGTGTTTCAGGGCCCTTTGACATACCAGTATACGACGTATGAGGGACTAGTCGTGACTTAATCTTTTCCGGAAAGGGGAAACAGGGACTGATGTGGTGTTGATTTTGCTAACGGGACAATTTAATTGAGGGGAAGATTTGGGAAAAAACGGGAGGGATGGGGAATTGACATCCTTGATTTGTGATGAAAAAAGCAGCAAACCTAATAACCCGGAGACGGGGTGAAGGGTAGAAGGTACCTGCATTTTTACCGCAAATCAGTTGTGATTTCCCCCTCAGTACAGGGTAATTTTTTTACTAATGATCGTATATCAAAAATATTTAATTTACGTAAATGGTTTCAATGAGGCAGGAAAAGGTCAAGTTTTTTTTTAGAGACGGAAGAAAATTTTGTCAGTCTGTTTATCGAGACATGTGCAAAGAAAAATGTTGTTAAAATAACGGTGTTCCCTGCGAGCTCACCAGAAGCAACCTCCCAGGCAATCGAGCGCGGGACTGACATGCGCCAGCCCGAAGTGAACATGACAATGAAGTACCTGATTGATCAGGGCTGGATAAGAAGTCGCGAGAGCCCCTCAGAGGATAAAGGCCTGCCGGTGAAAGTCTGCGAACTGGTAAAGCAGATAACTGTGATCATGGACTGCATAGGGAAAGAAAAGAAAAATGATGCCAATAATCAACCCGCTCTCGTCAGGAAATTACGGGATTACCTTACATAACAGCCTTTTAAAAAACTTTTTTCCGGTTCACCTCCCCACATTTCCTTATTTTTATATAAATATCGTCGGAGACATCAAGAAGTAACATATAAATGACCGTTGATCTATACCAAACAATCAATAAGTGAGTGATCCGATGTTTCGCATTCTTTATGTCGATGACGAACCTGCGCTACTTGAGATCGGAAAAATTTTCTTAGAAAAAGGAGGACAGTTCAGCGTTGACATACAAACCTCTGCTTCTGCAGGGATTACGCTCCTTTCATCGGCACACTACGATGCCATTGTCTCGGATTACCAGATGCCTGATATGGATGGTATCGAATTTTTAAAAAAGGTAAGGACTTCGGGAAGTACCATCCCGTTTATCCTTTTCACCGGACGAGGCCGTGAAGAGGTTGTCATCCAGGCCTTAAACGAAGGAGCCGATTTCTATCTCCAGAAGGGGGGACAACCTCTCGCACAGTTCACCGAGCTCTCGCATCAGATCCGGCAGGCTATCCAGCAGAGACAGGCGGAGATGAGCATCCGGGACCATGTGCGAAAGGAAGCCGATATCATCAACTTTCTCCCCGACGCAACCTTTGCAATTGATACCCGTGGCGTGGTGATCGCATGGAACCAGGCGATGGAGATGATGACCGGGGTCCCGGCATCCCAGATCATGGGTAAAGGGAATTACGAGTATGCGATCCCGTTTTACCAGGAGCGCCGCCCGATTCTCATCGACCTTATCCTGTCGGATGACCCAGCGACCGAAGCCCGGTATCCGCATATCACAAGAGAGGGGGAAAAACTGTTCTCCGAGATCACGATCCTTCACATGAATGACGGGCGGGGTGCCTCTCTCTGGTTCACCGCTTCCCCGCTGTACGATACCCGGGGGGTGATCGTTGGTGCTATCGAGTCGATCCGGGATATCACCGAGCGAAAACAGGCAGAGGAAGCACTCCGGTCATCGGAAGAAAATTTCCGTTCCCTTGTGGAAAATGCCCCCGACGCTATTTATATTGCGACGAACGACCGGTTTGTTTACCTTAACACAGAAGCTGTTCGCCTTTTCGGGGCATCATCCCAGGAAGAACTTCTAGGAACCAATGTCTTTGACCGCATACACCCTTCATTTCATGAATTGATCTACCAGCGTGTCATGAGTCTCCCCTCTGAACTCAAACCAGTAGTACTGAACGAAGAGATGTACCTGAAGATGGATGGCACCCCCGTCGACGTTGAATTATCCGGGATACCCCTCCGGTATGGAGGGGAAAAGGGGGTAATAGTCTTTTTCCACGATATCTCCCAAAGAAAGCAGGCAGAATCGGAGTTGCGGGCAGCCTATGAACAGATCACGGCAACCGAGAACGAGTTACGGCGACAATACCGGGAATTGGCAGAAAATAACCAGAAATTACGATTGAGCGAGGCACGGTACAGGAACGTAGTCGAGGTCCAGACCGAGCTCATTTCGCGCTTCCTCCCGGATGGAACGCATGTTTTTGTCAATGAAGCCTACTGCAGGTATTTCGGGAGATCAAGAGAAGAGATTATCGGGCATACCTTTGTCCCCCGGATACCCGTGGAGGACCGGGAAAATGTGAAACTTCATTTTGCATCGCTGACTCCTTCACATCCCGTGGATATTATTGAACACCGTATTATCATGCCTGATGGTAAAGTCCGCTGGCAACGGTGGAACGACCGGGCGATCTTTGATGGAGAGGGGAATATCACCGAGTTCCAGTCAGTAGGAAGAGATTTCACCGAACGAAAGCAGGCAGAAGAAGCGCTGCGGGAGAGCGAAGAGCAGTACCGTAGTCTTATTGAAACAACGGGAACCGGGTATGTTATCCTTGACAGAGGTGGCCGGGTCATTACGGCAAACCAGGAATATGTCCGGCTTACCGGTCGTTCAACGCTTGCTGAAATAGAAGGGAGACCGTTGACCGACTGGACAGCACCGTATGATCTTGAGAGGAATGTCATGGAAGTTGAACAATGCTTCAGGAAAGGACAGGTCATGGGTCTTATTATCGATTACAAAAAACCGGACGGCACCATCCAGCCAATTGAGATCAATGCCTCGGTGATCCAGTCTGATTCGGGGCAGATCATCCTGACCTTGTGCCGGGATATCTCCGGGCACAAGCAGGCAGAAGAAGCACTCAGCCGGGTGAACAAGAAGCTCAACCTCCTCTCCAGCATTACCCGGCACGATATCAACAACCAGATTACCATGCTCACGGGGTTCCTCAGTATTCTCGAAGAAAAGGTGCCGGATCCCACAATCAGTGAGTATTTCTCTAAGATTTCAACCATTGCAAACCATATCTCCGTCATGATCCGGTTTACCAAGGAATACGAGAAGATTGGTATCCAGGCTCCTGTCTGGCAGGACACCGGCACAATCATCGGAACAGCGGCAAATGAAGCCCCTCTTGGGAAGGTCGTGGTGAAAAACGATCTTCCCCCCGGGTCAGAAATGTTTGCTGATCCGTTGATTGCCAAGGTCTTTTACAACCTGATGGAAAATGCGGTGCAGTATGGCGGAAAAATCACAACCATCCGGTTCTCTGTGCAGCAATCAGGTGATGACCATGTGATCGTCTGCGAGGACGATGGTGTAGGGATCCCAGCGGAGGAAAAAGAGAAGATATTTGATCGGGATTTTGGGAAAAATACCGGGATGGGTTTATTCCTTGCCCGGGAGATCCTCTCAATAACCGGCATCACCATCCGGGAAACCGGGGAACAGGGGAAAGGTGCACGGTTCGAGATGACCATACCAAGAGAGGCTTATTGCCTTGCGGATGTGCAGTAAGGTCATCGCTGGATGGGGACACGTTACTGCCGCATTACAAACTCCGACGCTGTCCATTCGTTCTTTTTTGTCGCCGCCACAACCCGGTTTTAGACCGGGATTTCCAATAGAGCCAAAAAAAGAGTGGATTATATAACCGGTGCCGGCGGGACCGGTTGCGGCTCACCCTGGTCGTACACAAGCGAGAAGTACCGGGCGGAAAAGATCATGAAGACCGGGTTTACGATGAGGACGAGGACCCAGCCGATGAACGGGATAACCGACATGATACCGGTAATGATGGCATAGATAACCGAGGCAATGACGAACCCGATGAGGAGAATGATATATGACAGCCATCCCATGGTCCGTATTGTCGTGAGAATCGCAGAGAACCGGATCCCTTCGCGGATGCTTCCCGTCCGGGCAAACCGGACTGCACCGAGGATCCCAAAGAGCATGACGATGACAAAGAGGACGCACTCCACGAGAAGGAGGAGGAGCACAAGGACCAGGAGGGCGATATTCGGCCCGGCTGCCGGAGCGGAAATGAAACTTACGACCGCAATGGCAATTACCGCTGCAAGCACGATGACAAGAGGCAGGACCCACAGGAGCCAGACGACAGCGAGCTTGACGCCATCGACAAACAGGTCAGTCCACCCGGTGAAGTCGGGGGCCGGTTTTACTCCCCGGTAGATCCGGACCATATAGCCCGAGATGAAGAACGAGAGGATGAAACCAAGACCGGCAATGAGAGCGATCCGGCCCCACGGGATTGCACCCCAGTTCATCGCGGTGCCGGTCATGAACATCTTCGGATCGAGGGTGAACTGGATGAGCGAGGCCGGGAGGGCGAAAAGGATGAAAATCCCCCACCGGGTCCATTTTCCTACGAGAGCTTCCTGTGCATAGGTAAACGAGTCTGTGAGTAATGCTCCGATATCCATAGAAAGATTTCGTGGGATTATGGTATAATAAGTATTGGGGGGTTGGGATTCTCATGTGGTCTCATGAAAGCCTGCCTGAAGGAGTAATAACGGCTGGTTGTATGCAGGAAAGATTCAGCACGGGTAACTGATGGCAATCCGTTGCTTCGCACCGATGCAGGGAACTGCCGGTGCGCAGGAGAGATCTGATGAAAATGATTAAACGGGTCAAAAAGGATTACCTTATACTACAGGGTGTATCAAAAATGTCTCCATCAAGACTGTTCATCAAAACTTTCAGCGTCTCTCTTGCGCTGGTTGTATTGGTACTAATTTCGGGTTGCACAACCGCTCCCTCCGGATCGGACGGGACAATCCCGGTAACCTCACAACCTTTGACCACCGTGTCTCAATCCACGGTACCTTCTCCAACCTCAGGGGCAACCGGTGCAGACATCCAGTTGAGAAGCAATATCTATGGATATTCCTCAAATCCGCAGGTTGGCATTGACACCATCTATTTTTCCATTGGTCTGACATCGCAGGCACCATCTGTCGACCTGACCAGGACGGAAGTTGTCTTTTCCGCCCCGGGTGCTGCCCCGATAGTCCTCACTCATGGCACGAAAGATTCAACCACCACGTTCCGCACTACACAGGGTAACAATGCCGTAACTTCACTCAGTCCCAGAGACGAGGTTGAGATCAGGTTCAGGGTAACGGGGGTTCCGGCAGGTTCCAAAGTGCAGATTGAGGTAAAACCACCTGCTGGTGCAGTATTGCCCATTTCAAGGACGGTGCCCGCAACGCTTTCAGCAGTGAATATTCTCAATTAAATCTCTTTTTTTTTGTCGATGGTGTTGCCGGGTTAAGAAGTCCGGATGCTGGCGCGATCACTTCGTGAAAGGTGCCGGGAGGACAAGAAGGGCTAAAAAGGTGAAGAGATACTATTGAACAGTACCATTCCGGTGACAGGTTCTCTGGAGGGTGAACGCACGATTGCGTACGTGGTGCTGGAGCCGGGGTTTATGGCACGGGTCAGGAGCCGGGGGTTAAAGGTCTAATGGTACCTGCTATGAAAACGGGGGGACAATGCAATGGATGAATTCATGCGAGCCGCCATACAGGAGGCCAGGGCAGGACTGGCTGAAGGCGGTATTCCTATTGGTGCGGTACTGGTGATTGCCGGCAAAATTGCCGGGCGGGGACACAATCGCCGGGTGCAGAAGGGCAGCGCTGTTTTACACGCCGAGATGGATTGCCTTGAACATGCGGGTCGGCTCACACCCAGAGATTATCAGCGGGCGACGTTGTATTCAACACTCTCACCGTGTGATATGTGCAGCGGCGCAGCCCTCCTGTATAAAATCCCCAGGATTGTGATCGGGGAACATACCACATTCAAAGGACCGGAGGATTACCTCCGCTCGCGGGGGGTGGAACTGGTTATCCTGAACAATGAGGAGTGCATCCGCATGATGCGTGATTTCATTCAGGCAAGGCCGGAACTATGGAACGAAGATATCGGGGAAGAGCAGGCAGTATCCGGCCTGCTCTGAACAGATTAATTGCCAATACTTGAGCATGGGGAGTATTCGGATGATCCATTTATTTCAACAGGAGAGGGTAACCTGACGGAACAATTCAAGAGCCCACGATCATACCCAAAAAACCAGCGGGTACCGTAAACCAGAAACGTCGGGTGAAACCATTCCGGCCCGGGTGTAGTACCTGAGGGGAAATAAGCCCGGATTGGACTCCTTTCCTCTTTGAGCGATGTCAGACACTCCCGGCAAACCCTCTATTGTCTTCCTTTTCTGTTCGCGTGGAGAATACGGCATAATATTGCTCTGTTTGCCAAAATACGGCAGTTTTGCACCTCACCCATGGGCCATCAATGCCCTTGCAATCGACTTGAATTCTGCCATGTAGTATGCCCCATCCGGCATCCATAAACCCTGCCGGAATACGAATGTGAGGCTCTTTTTTTTTCTGACGATCATCCAAAAAAGAGACTCAAAAGTGATAGACTATCCGGGCGGTTTTTTTAAGCAGATGGAAAAGATGATCTATTCCGGACGCAATACGGACTCCGTTTGCCCATCGGACAAACCCGTTTTTGGTTCCACGGGAAGTGCGTCAACATCTGTGGAAAATATCGATATAATCGGGTATTTTGAGGAAATACGCGATTTAATCAGGAAAAAACATGTCAATTTAGCGGGCCTGCAATGCCCCCCTTTTTGGGCGGGGGGTGTAGCACGGTCAAAATGATTGCAGGGCTGCTGGTGGCGTTTTTTGGTTTTGGGTTAAGGAAGGGGGGGGATTATTCCTGGTCCTTTTGGATCAATTCAACGACACCAATCATTCCCTGAAAAGCAGCGGTTACCGTCTACCAGAAAAGTCGGGTGAAACCATCCCGGCCCGGGTGCCCGATATATATTCCCCGGAACCGGCAATCTGATTATTCATACACATGTTCGCGGTGCTCAATCAGGATGAGGTACACGATATGTTCCTGTTCATCGGGAAGAAAGATCAGCCGGTACTGTTTGGCAATCCGTGTTGATTTTTTTCCATGGAGCGATCCTGACAGCCAGCCGCCAATATGCAATGGGTCGGCCTGAATGCGTTTGATCTTTCTCGCAAATTCAGAAACGACCTTGGAATTATCCTTAACCCTGCGAAAGCTTTCAAGGAACGTATCTGTACGCCGGATGATCCAGGGCATCAGGAACACTCGTGGAGCAGATCGTCAACAGAAGATATCTCTTTTACTCTCCCGCATTGGATATCCTCGTCAGATTTACGAATGAGCTGCATGGTTGCAGGGTTACTCAGGATCTCAACAGTATCAGCAAGCGCTTCGAGATCCTCACGCCGGACCATATCTGCCCGGATTTTTTTAACCTCCTTATAGACCTCTTCAATAGTGACACCGGAGCTCATGATAATACATTGATCACCGGTATTATAAGTATTCGGAACAATGCACCCGCATCTGTGCACTCATTCAAGCTCCCTACGGAGTTCTTTGTACCTGAACGATCGCACCACCAGTTACGAACCCTGACAAATGCCAGGATGAACCCAAAAACAATTATCGCAATTACGAACCGTTCAGCACCATCATTCACGCTGTAAATCATGCTCACCTCACCTTTGCTCCCGGAAAGAAAAATCTTCCGGACTTGTTTGGTTCTCTCAGAAAATTCTATTTTTTTCTTTCCATCGAAATTTTGCTTCAATAAATAGCCCAAACGCTATGGGCAACAACCCATATAACCCAGAGAATAAAACACCTCAGCTGATGGCAAAGAGATCCCGCCTCCCCGGGCTCATCATTGGCGGCGTCATTATTCTCGTGATCCTTATTGCCGCCCTGTTCCTC
>DATKZP010000096.1:0-4829 GCA_035527915.1 Methanoregula sp.
TTCCCGCAGAAGTGTCCCGTCACGTTCCACGGTTACGAGCACGCCTCCTGCCAGTGCATGATGATACCCGCAGAATGCGGCACAGGCCCCGCTCATGCAGTCATGATATATCTCAACATTGTCCCCGTCGATGGTCGTGAATATCCGGCGGCAGGCACTCGAGGGCATTGCACTGATAGCCACATAGTGCGCCGCGCTTCTCCCCCGCTTCTCCTCCCGGACAAGAACGCACCCCTCACCGATCAGCCGGTTCACCCAGTCCTGCGCGGTGCTGCGGGGGATGCCGGTAGCGTGCTGGATATCGGTGACCGTAAAAAAACCACGATCGAGCGTATACTGCCGCATCAGGCGCAGATACTCGCGCCGGCGCTCAAGCACGCTGGACATAACGGTCTTTGATAAAAAGCAGGTCACCGATAATGGCACTTGCCGTCTCGGTCGACCCGGCACCCCTGCCGATCAGGGTAATCTCCTTTGCCATGTCAGTTTCAAGTGTCAGTGCATTCAGGGTACCGTCAACAACGAGCGGGTGGTTCTTCCCAATGATCCGGGGCGACACACGGAGGATCTGTTTGCGGGGAATCGCTTCAGCAATCAGGCGGATAGTACACCCTTCATCGTCAGCTAACCGCATTGCGTCCGGTGTCAGCAGATCAATACCCGTACGATCTACATCGGCCAGCCGTTTGCCATTTCCCCATATGGTATTTGCAAGAATCACGAGCTTGATCGCCGCATCTATACCCTGCACATCATACGTCGGGTCAGCTTCGGCATACCCCAACTCGCGGGCTTCCATCAATGCCTGCTCATAGGTAAGTCCCTCTGCTGCCATGCGGGTGAGAATGTAGTTGCAGGTGCCGTTCAGCACACCATACAGCGCAAGGATCTCATTACCGGCAAGCCCGTGCTCCAGCGTGTGCATAATGGGAATTGCACCGGCAACCGTCGCTTCATACCGCAGGTTCACCCCCTTCTTTACCGCAAGCGCGTGGAGTTCCTTATAGGCAAGGGCAATCGGCCCCTTGTTTGAAGTGACGACATGTTTTTTCCGCATAAGAGCGGTTTTGATATATCCAAGGGCAGGTTCGCCGGTAAGGGCATTGGTAGGAGTTACCTCAATGAGCGCATCGTAATCTGCTTTGGCGATCACATCGGAAGCTGAAATTTTCAGGTCCCCGCAGTACCCGTTCTTTGTTTTATTCAAAAGCAGGTCAGCGATATCGAGCCCGTTGGGATCCATGCACCCGCTTTTCGAATCGGCAATCCCGGTTATGGTAATACCGAGATCCTTTTTTGCAAGCATACCGGCGACCCCTTTACCTACCGAGCCGAGGCCAATCAACGCGACCTTCATCATGCAATCTCCTCGAGCGGTTCGATAAGGAGCAGGGACTTCTGCTTTGAGACCCGGCGGAGAATTGCAAGTGCTGCCTCCATATCTCCCTTGCTCACCGCTTTTATGGTTAAGCGTGAGGAGGATCGCTCATTTACCGCCGGCATGCTCATCGCAAGTTCGCAGACTTCGGCAAAACCGGTAGAATCGATCTGGTCGATCGTGTCGGGAAGATCGGTGTGAATAAGATGCCCGATCATAATTACCGTCCGTTTGTAAAGGAGTCGTTCCTTACCGATACGCTGTATGTGCACGCCCTGTTCTTTTAAGAGTGCAACGAGTTTTTCCAGCTGCCCTTCGGGCAACTCGAGCACGATCTGCACATTTAAGGTATCCCCATCCAGATCGGGTTCACGCTGGTGAATGACCACGATGATATTTCCCCCAACATCAGATATGGGTTTGAGGGCAGCCACCAGCTGACCCGGAGAATCCTTCATCTCGAGTTTCATGGAAACCTGCACGAGATCACCTGTCAAGTAGTAGATCGGCTTTCAAGATAAGTCTTTTATTTTGAAAATTAAAAAAACGGTCCCGTAAAGTATACGGTCACGACAAATTTTTTGAGGGTTTTGTGTTCAGGCTGGTGATGTGGCAGGGGAACCAGATCGCATTGCTTTTTTTGACCGCCCCCCATGGATGCGAGGAAATATAAAAAAAAAGGATTTGAAGTCTGTATCAGATCTTTCGGAGTTTTTTATCCACCTTTTCAAAGAAATTACGTCTGACATCTATAAACAGTGCCGGGTGTTCAGATTTTTTCACGGATATCGTCATCGATGTTCCCAGTTCGAATGTTGTCTGGCCATCGATGACGAGATTGGCGGGTTTTGAACTTTCCAGCTTGATTTCAAGGTGCCGGTTGCTGCTGATGAGATGAGGACGCGATGAGAGCAGGTAAGGAGCAAGCGGAACAAGTAAAAAGCCCTGTATCCTTGGGTCGATAATAGGTCCGCCCGCGCTCATTGCATAAGCCGTGGAACCGGTTGGAGTACTGATCAACAGACCATCCGCACGGAACTGTTCGGTAGTTACACCATCAACAATAATGGAGAACACCAGCATTTTTGCTGGCCGGGCAGTCACGATCAACGCTTCGTTTAAGGCATTTCCAAAAAAGGTGCTGTCATTAGATAGCGAGATCCTCATCCGTTCCTCGACAGGAAATCCACACGACAGGGTTTTTATAAATTCAAGCGCTTCGGAAGGTTCGAGATCAGCTAAAAAACCCACTTCGCCCCAGTTGACGCCAATGACCGGTATGGGCTTTTCCATCTGCTGGAACGTGCGAAGAATAGTACCATCCCCCCCGACAACAATTGCAGCATCTGCATTCACATCTTCGAGAGGGACACCTTCACAACCAAGCGATTTGGCAGTATCCTTATCGAATACTACCTCCGATCCGTTCATTTTCAGGACGGTTCTGATTTTTTCTGTAAAAGCAAGTGCATCCCGGTTGTCAATGCGTGAAACAAGCAGTATCTTCATGGTAATCACCGCAGGTACTCGATCACCTTATGATGCAGCAAGCCGTTTGTAGCGATAAGACACCGCCCAATCGTCACTTCTTCGGGAAACCGTATCTTCCCGCCTTCGAGGTCCGTCACTTTCCCGCCCGCTTCGGTACAGACAAGCATCCCAGCAGCAGCATCGGTTACCCTGAGTGTTCCCCGCAGATCGACGAACCCGTCAACCCTCCCGCATCCAATGTAACAGAGTTCAAGGGCAGATGCCCCCAACAGGCGCCACCTTCGGATCTTCTGCCCAAGCTGCATCATACGGGTGGTGTCAAATTTTCTCCCGTAGACACTCATCGCACAATCGTCCAGCCGGGAGACTGTCGATACGGTAATGGGTTTACCATTGCAGCGCGCGTATTTCCCTTTTACTGCGGTGAATGTTTCGCCGCTTGCAAGGTTCTGGACAAACGCCTGCTGAATCACCCCGTGCTCTGCGTAGGCAATGGAGAGTGCGTAGAAGGGTATCCCGGCTATGGCATTAAATGTCCCGTCAACCGGATCGAGAAAGATGGTGCCGCTATCCCCCGGGAACTCAACTTTTCCGGCTTCTTCACTTACTAAAAGAGAGCAGAGGGAGTGCTCCTGTAAATACGTGACAATACAATCTTCTGCCACCTGGTCTATCTTTTTTGTCGGGGTGAGATCCGCGCCCATTTTCACCGTTTCGCCACCTTCAGGAGTTCCTGCAAGATCGCGTATGCTCTCCTGTACCAGCACTGCCATCTCGTTACATGCAGAAAGGAACTCCATCGGTTCAGACAGCTCCGGATTTCAACGCTGTATTTATGTAATGCAATGGAGATAAATTACTACCGCGTTTACGATATGTGGTTATTAAAGGTGAATATGATATGAAAGAGCAGACCGAAATAGGAAAAATTAAAGAGGGACGATATATTGTAATTGACGATGAGCCGTGCAAGGTACTTGGTATTGCCACATCCAAGCCGGGAAAACATGGAGCTGCAAAGGCACGGATCGATGCGTTGGGTATCTTTGACGGAATGAAACGATCTATTGTTCAACCCGTATCGACAAAGGCATATATCCCGATTGTTGAGCGCAAGAGCGGGCAGGTAATCTCCATTTCCAACAACACAGCACAGCTGATGGACATGAAGGATTTCTCTAACTTTGAAATTCCCATACCTGAAGACAAGAAAGGTGTTGTTGAAGTCGGCAAGGAGATTGTATACATTGAATCCATGGGAAAGAAAAAGATCGATTGAGAACCAGTGCTGAATTTTTTTAAACGATATTTTCCATTCCTTTTTTTTAGTAAAATCCCAATCCAGCCCCTGATTTTTTTAATTCTTATGATGATATTTTCGATTAATTCTCGTAACTTTTTCGTAACTAAAACCAAAAATGAAAAAAGTAACTATGGTTCACCAGTATCACTTTTTCGTGTGATGAACACTATATGCAGGCCAATCGCTATACGGGGGTGGCCCCGGCGGTGGGGGTGGACGCATTGCAAAAGCCCCCGGGAGCGTGAACACTATTGATCGGAGTGTTATTTATGGAAGGTTTCATGTAAAAAACCAAGTGCTGAAATAACACCGTATCTTTTTTTGTTATTCCTGAATAAAAAATCAATATTCCCCGATATAGGCTGTCGGGACACGGATATCCAGGTTATAGGAATTGAGAGCGTGGGCATAGATAATAAAATAATATTTTCGCGCTCCTTCGAAGAATTTCTCTTTCCATGGGCGGGGATCATTTGTTCCGGTCCATAACGATTCATCAAGTCCACCGGGAGGGGCGATAGTACGGACAATCCGGTTGGGATCCTCAGCATCCATCACCTGGAGGGTAAATGCAGGATTGGAGATGGTAAATGATCCCTGGATTACGGTATGAGTACCGTCTTCTGACCCGCTCTCTTTTGAACCTGTGACAGTTGA
>DATKZP010000097.1:0-4343 GCA_035527915.1 Methanoregula sp.
GTATCGCCGATCTTGACCGGGCGTTCGATGATCAGAAAGATACCGGAACCAATATTGGTGACGAGCCGCTGGCTGGCAAAACCGATGATAATGCCGGCAGTCCCGCCGATCAGGAGGAGTTCTCCAATATTGACATTAAAACTGGGAAGGCTGATAAAAATGCCAATGAGTACGATGGCCGCCTGGGTGAACTTGATGATCTTTGTCATCTCATCCTGCCTGATGCGGTCAGAGAGGCTCTTTTTGATATACGACCCGACAATATTTGCAACAATGACAGAAGCGGCGACGATCAATGCGAATACGATGAGATTAAAGACGGTGACATCCCCGATCACCGGTGTTGAAAGAATGACCATCCGGTTTCACCCCATCCCATGTTCCATTAAAAATTCTTTCTTCTCGACATTCACAAGAAGGAGCTTGCGTGCCTTGACTGCCGGTATCGCAAGTTCCATTCCCTGCCGGAATGGCCGTTCATATATTCTGGTTTCAGCGATCATTTTTGAAAAGATCACCATCTCACCTGACATTGCAACAAAGTCACCAAAATAGATCGGCATAAAGTACGATTCAAAGACCGCGCGCGAGACTTCAACCCACCCCCGGCTCGTATTTTTGATATCCAGTTGCAGCACCCCCTCGCAGGCAGGATTCGTTTCTCCGCAACTTTCAGAAATTGTGCTCTTGTGGTACCGGGTTATCACGCCGTCCTCAGGGGAGCCGTAGAGGGAATATTTCGGCAGGCATTGTGAGAATACATCGAGGAGCTGGTAATCATCCTTTGCTGTTACAAAGACGCCGATCTCGAGGGGAAAGGTAAGGAAAACCGTTTTTTTCGATTCAGGCTCGATGGTGACGGGCGGGAAGACAATCTCAAGGTAACGGGTCACCTCTTTTGGAAGGTTAATCGGTTCTACCGGATGGATAAAAATGGCCGGTTCGGCAGAAGCAACGATTTTTTCCACACATTCCTGCCCGCATTCCCTCCGGTACCTGAAAAAATTTCCGTCCCGTTCGATACTGAACGAGAATTCTTTCCCTGCAAATCGGCATGGATAATTGAAACGGCCAAACATTTTTTTAAGTCACTCCAGCCGGCATCATGGTTTTTTCACTGTTCTTCCTGCGGTTATGTAGATCGTGTTCATCATCGGCTCCCGGTTGATCTGTATGCTTCCAATCACCTTCTACTTTTCAGACCGTCCGGCACTTGTTCCTGTACTCCAGCAATTTTATCACTTCAACTATAAAGAACGCCATGAGTGAAAGGCAGATTGGATATACCTCTTGATCCAGTGTCAGCGGGATCACTCCAAACCAGTCAGGAATAGGAGGAGCCGGTCGCGGAGCCTGGTGCAAGCACGTCAAACCTGAGAGAAGCGTGCGATGAGGTCGCAGATGAGCAGGCCGGCACAATGCATATCGCTACGATCATTTTACCGACATGAAGATCGCCCGCAACGGTTCGTCTCCGCTGCACTCCCGCTCGCTGGCACTCGCTTGCATTCCGCTCCGCTTACAGACTCTCCCTTGTTTTTTCACAGTGCCCTGTTGAAACGATGTCACCCCCGGCTTGTCAAGATACTCCGGCACCAGCAGCTGCTCCCTCCCCTCGGCAATCCTGACTGCCGGGTAAAAAGAGTAGCGGCAGAACGATCAGGTTTGTCATTAATACACGGGAACAAAAAGCAGGGATCTCGCTGCCTGCCCGGGAGAACTTTTAAAAAGCGCGGGCTTATTACTCAGGAGAAGTCTGAAGAGTATAATACACGCATCCTGCCACAGGAACGTGGAGCAGGAAAAAAACCATGAAAAATTGTCCCTCTCCATAATTTTGCATAGTAACCTGAACCGATGCCAATCGAACATCATAGGTATCGCGATGCAGATACCAAACTATATTCTCTGAGAGTTCCTATCAGGAATTGTTACCTATGCCTACTATGAAAATCCGCGGTGGAGACCTTGATCTCGTTGAGTATGAATTCAATGCATTTCCCCCGGGACAGAACCTCAAGACCCTTGGGTACGAAAAGAAGAAGTACCTGTTAAAACCTTACACGGGAAAAATCTCGGTAAAAGCCCCGGCGCGGATACACCTGACCGTGCTCGACATGAACCGGTTTGCACCCGATCATCCTGGTGGTGGAGGGATTGGGTTTGCAATCCAGTGCTATTGCATGATCGATGTTGAATGCACAAAAAAAGCAATTGAGATTGATTACAGTCGCTCCGCAATCATTGAAAATTTTGTTGCGGTCTTCAAAAAAACTGTCGGATATAAAGGTGGTTTTAAGATCAAGGCAACCGACCATCAGCACAAACATGTCGGACTTGGGTCTACCAGCACGGTCATGATAGCGGTTGCTACCGGCATGAACGAAGCGCTCGGCAGGCCATTGACAACCGACCAGTTAAGACAACTGATCGGGCATAATTATGTTGAGGAGACTGCTGACGGCAACATCGTCTTTGGTTTTGAAACCGGTGTCGGGCCCGCGGTAAGCCTGAACGGGGGTATGGCTATAATGGGAGATGAACTCACCCTTGTCTACCATCACCCGTTTGCAGTCGGCAAAAATGTCTATATCATTATACCTCCCACAGATATTTCCTCAGCCGGCACCCAGGAATTTGATCTCCTCATGAACAAGGCAAGAACCCTTGATTACCGTGACCGTGAACTCAAAGCGTATCTCTTTTTGATGGACCTTGTTCCGGCACTCGAACATGATGATGTAAAAAAAGCAGGGGACGTCATCTGGGAGATCGAATTCCGGGGCTCAAAACGGGCGGAGGTTGAACACCATAGTTTTGCGATCTATCACTATATGAGCCAGCTCCGCGATGCAAAACTCGAATTTGTAGGAATGAGTTCTGTGGGTCCTTCCATTGCTGTGGTCACTGCACTTGACAAAAAAGCCATGGAAAAGATCCTCAAACCTTTGGGCCTGAGCATCGCGATTACTACAAAAGTCGATAACAAGGGTTTGAAAATTACCCGGAAAAAATAATTTTCATCAGTTTTTCTTTCTCTCTTTCAGGCATGAATACAAAGGAAAAATCAATCATTGTTTTGTTGATCTGCTTTTCTCTTCGCAAGGTGAGCAGATATGAGTCTGCCAATGACAAGAAAAACGGTTCCTGCAGTAACGAGGATAACAAGGAAGATCAGGAGACTCATATTTTCCCTGACAATCGAAAGGGTTCCAAAATAGTATCCTGCAAGCACTACGATAAGTGTCCAGGAAACTCCCCCAAGGACATTATAGATTAAGAACCGCTGGTAATTCATTGACCCGATACCGGCAAGAAATGGTGCAAACGTCCGCACAACCGGAACGAACCGTGCGACAAATATCGTTGCACCCCCGTATTTTTCATAAAATGCATAGGTACTATCAATATATTCCTGTTTAACCAGTGTGGGAAACCGTTCAAGAAAAACATGGATGCCAAGGTAATTGCCAATCCAGTAATTCACCGTATCCCCCAGCACCGCTCCCATGATAATTGCAACAAAAAGCCATTGAAGGTCCATTATCCCGCTTGCTGCCGCAGCTCCGCACACAAAAAGGAGCGAATCTCCCGGGAGGAATGGCATTATTACAAACCCCGTTTCAAAAAAGATGATAAAAAAGAGGATAAAGTATGTCCACAATCCGTATTCACTGACAACAGAGGATAAGTTCTGGTCAAGATGAAGGAATATCGAGATTATCGAATCTATCATATGTTGAAAAAATTATGCGTTCGATCTCTATAATAACTTGAGTAATTTGTTAAAACCCGGATTTTTTTGTTTTTTAAAAAAGGAATGTATGAGGCTGTTGCCTAATTACAAAAAATCTATTGCAGATGAAAAGAACATTCACAAGTCTGATTAATATATTTCATTTTAGGGGGTTTTATGGAGCACATAGAAGAAAGTTCGGAAAAGATAGTAGTCAAAGTAAGCCAACTGACAAAGATATTCGGATTGAAGGTAAAAAGCGCACAACTGTTACTGGAACAGGGCGTTTCCAAAGCTGAAATCAGAAAAAAAACCGGATGCACTGTTGCAGTTGACGACGTTTCTTTTGAAGTCCATGCGGGTGAGACGTTCGTACTGATGGGGCTCTCCGGCTGTGGCAAATCAACGCTCCTGCGGTGTATCAACCGTCTTGTTAAACCAACTACGGGTGTCATCGAGATCAACGACATGGATATCGTTTCCATGAATGAAAAAGAACTGATAGATGCCAGAAGACACCTGATGGGAATGGTATTTCAGAATTTTGGCCTCCTTCCTCACAGGACCGTACGGGACAATGTTTCTTTCGGCCTTGAAATTCAGGGCA
>DATKZP010000098.1:0-39194 GCA_035527915.1 Methanoregula sp.
AGGATTCCAAACGTCACTTCGAGCACCCCGTTCCTGAACGATACCTGCATCGAGTCGGGATCAACAGGGGGCAGCGTTGTAGTGGTATGATACTGCCGGGTTCCGGCATCTGCATCAATGAGGAGTTTATTCCCGTCAATCGTGAGGTGAAGCGATTCCCGGGTTATACCGGGAAGTTCAGCAATCACTTTTACCTCATCGTTAATCCGGTGAACCTCGACAGCAGGTTCGGAGCCTGCCCGCAGCTGCTCGTGCTGTGAACAGGGTACCGGTGACGATTCTCCGCTACGCTGTATGACCATGTGGTAACCGGATACCTGCGGGTCTCCCGCTGTGAAATCACGGGTCATCCGGGCATAGAGATGGGCGAATAGTTCGTCCATATCCCGGAACATATCCTGCGGATCTTCATACATTTCCTCTCCTCCAATAAGGTTATTTTTCCATTTTCTCCATTTTCTTTTCTAATCCTACGGCGAGTTTTGTTATCATTGTAAAGTCCTTCTTCCTCTGGTAGCATGCTTTCTTGAGATCGCTGATCAGAGTCTCATCGATCTTCTTGTGCAACAGTTCGGCACGATGGATGGCTGATAACGCCTTCTCAAGGATAGTCCGCTGGTCCTGGTTGTAGAGCATCTCCCATGCCTGCCGCTCGGATTTCTCAATCGCATCGCTGTCAAGCGAGCCCTTGGCCTTGAGCACCGCCGCTTCGAAGTGCGCTTTTGTGATCATCACATTTTTGATCGCATCTTTGCGTTCCTGTTCTCCACAGGTACCCATCATGATGATGAATTCGCGCATTGCTTCCATTTTGGCTTCGCGGATGAGCGATTCGATATCAGCGCCGACATACCCTTCGGTCTGTTTCACGAGGGAATCGATATCCACATCCCTGGCAAGAATGCTGCCGGTATCACCGCCAAGATACACCTCGAAGATCTTCTTCCTGCTCTCTTCATCCGGTGCCGGCACGTAGATGTGCCGCTCGAGCCGGCCCGGGCGGAGCAGGGCTTCATCCAGCATGTCCGGGCGGTTCGTTGCTGCAAGGATGGTGACGTTCCTGAGTTCTTCCATGCCGTCAAGTTCTGTCAGGATCTGTGAGACTACGCTCTCGGTGACGTGGGATGATCCCTGGTAGGTCCCGCGTTTGGGTACGAGCGCATCGATCTCATCGAAGAAGATGATGGAAGGTGATGCCTGCCGTGCCTTGCGGAAGATCTCCCGGACGCCCTTTTCCGATTCACCTACCCATTTCGACAGAAGTTCAGGACCCTTCACCGCGATGAAGTTGCATTCACTCTCGTTTGCCACCGCTTTAGCGAGCAGGGTCTTTCCCGTGCCGGGCGGGCCAAAAAGCAGGATGCCTTTCGGGGGTTTTGTCTGGAGCCGCTCGAAGACATCCGGGTACTTCAGCGGCCATTCGACTGCCTCTTTGAGTTCCTGCTTGGTCTCTTCAAGACCACCAACCTGTTTCCAGGTGATGTCGGGAATTTCTACCAGAACTTCGCGCATTGCCGAAGGTTCGACATGTTTGCGGGCTTCGTTAAAGTCATCATTGGTTACCCTGAGCTGGTCGAGCACCTCGTCGGGGATATCCTCATCGATCTTTATCTGCGGGATGACCTTGCGCAGTGCGTGCATTGCGGCTTCCTTGACAAGCAGTGAGATATCCGCGCCGACAAATCCATGGGTTGAGTTGGCAAATTCCTCAATTTTCACATCATCCTCCAGTGGCACGCCGCGAGTGTGGACCTGAAAGATCTCCAGCCTCCCCTTTTTGTCCGGGATACCGATCTCGATCTCCCGGTCAAACCTGCCACCACGGCGGAGAGCCGGGTCAATGGAGTCCGGCAGGTTTGTTGCGGCTATGACTATGACCTGTCCCCGCCCTTTGAGCCCGTCCATGAGAGAGAGGAGCTGGGCAACGATGCGCCGTTCGACTTCCCCTTTTGTCTCCTCACGCTTGGGTGCAATGGAATCGATCTCGTCAATGAAGATGACGGCCGGTGCATTCTGTTCAGCTTCTTCAAATTTTTCCCGTAATCCTTTCTCGCTTTCACCGTAATATTTACTCATGATCTCGGGACCAGAGAGCGAGATGAAGTGAGCATCCACTTCATTTGCAACCGCTTTTGCTATGAGCGTCTTGCCAGTACCGGGCGGGCCGTAGAGCAGGACGCCTTTGGGGGGCTGGATGCCCAGACGCTCGAAGATCTCGGGGTGCCGGAGCGGGAGCTCGATCATCTCACGGACGAGCTGCAGTTCGCGGCCAAGACCGCCAATGTCCTCGTAGTGGATGTCAGAGACTTCCTTTTTGCCTTCTTCGGGTTTATAGGGTTCCTCTTTGAGTTCAATTTCGGTTTCATCAGTAACAATTGCAATCCCTTTCGGCAGGACTTTGGCAATCACAAGGGTAATGGAATTACCGATTACATCTATTCGCTGGGTCTGTCCTTCGAATACTGCCCGTCCACGCAGCAGTCGTGCCAGGTATTGCTCACCCCCGACAAGCCGGATTGGCTGTGTGGGCTGGATCACCACCTTTTTGGCATATTCAGCTTCTGACTTCCTGATCCTTACTTTCTCGTCAATACCAGTGCTCAGGTTTCCCCGAATATTCCCATCTATTCGGAGAATTGCGTAACCAGTATCCTGCTGGAAGCCCGGCCAGACGATTGCAGCGGCTTTATTTTTCCCCTGGATCTCAATAACATCCCCGGACACCAGCCCGAGTTTTTTCATTACCTCGATACTCACCCGGGCAATGCCCCGGCCAGCATCTTCATGAGCGGCTTCTTTCACCGTAACTTCTGTGTAATCTTTTTCAGTC
Organism: Methanoregula sp.; assembly: GCA_035527915.1. GTDB lineage: Archaea > Halobacteriota > Methanomicrobia > Methanomicrobiales > Methanospirillaceae > Methanoregula. Next base: position 2,831 of record DATKZP010000098.1, read on the forward strand.
ATCGTAAAACACCTCGTTCTCTAAAGGTTTACCATAAGTTAGCGTTCAATTATATATAAACATATCCCAGAATCACACCAGCTCATCATCCCTTGTTTTTAGTTGAGGATATCTCAGGAAAAATACCGGTGATACCCGGATCTTCTTAAAAAAATCTGCGTTAATCCAACTCAACTTTACTTGTTCACTTAACAAGCCAGATTTAGTCCAGAATTAAAAAAACGAGCCTTTATCTGGTCTTTACCGAAACGTGTATGGTATGAGTATTGTCACAGATGCCCGGCGTGGCATCGTCACTGAAGAGATGAAGATCGTCGCAGCCCAGGAGGGAGTCACTGAAGATTTTGTCAGGCGCGGGGTAGCAGAAGGACATATTGTCATCCCCGTTTCCCCGTACAGGAACGTCAAAATATGCGGTATTGGCGAAGGGCTGCGTACCAAGGTGAATGCATCCATTGGTACCTCAACAGATATTGTTGATATCCCCATGGAAATTGAAAAAGCCCGGCAGGCAGAACTTGCCGGTGCTGATACCCTGATGGAACTTTCTACCGGTGGGGACTTTGTCGAGATCCGCAAACAGGTGATAGCCAATACACAACTTTCTGTCGGGTGCGTGCCCCTGTACCAGGCATTCATCGAAGCTGCCATAAAAGATGGTGCTGTTGTTAACATGAAGGAAGATGACCTGTTCCGGATCACTGCGGAACAGGCAAAACTCGGCACGAACTTCATGGCCATCCACACCGGCATCAACTGGGAGACGGTGAAACGACTCCGGAACCAGGGCCGGCACGGGGGACTGGTTTCCCGGGGTGGCGCATTCATGACTGCATGGATGCTCCACAATGAAAAAGAAAATCCTCTCTATTCTGAATTTGATTACCTGCTCGAGATTATGAAGGAGCATGAGGTCACCCTCTCGATGGGCAACGGCATGAGGGCAGGCGCGATTCACGATGCCACCGATCGGGCCGCCGTGCAGGAACTTCTCATCAATGCCGAACTTGCAGATAAAGCACATAATGAGGGCGTCCAGGTGATTGTAGAAGGGCCGGGACATGTTCCCATCGATGAGATCGCCGCAAATGTCACGCTCATGAAACGCGTCACGAACAATAAGCCGTTTTACATGCTCGGACCGATTGTAACGGATATTGCACCCGGTTACGATGACCGTGTCGCCGCTATTGGTGCAGCGATCTCATCATCCCTGGGTGCGGATTTCATCTGTTATGTGACCCCCGCTGAGCATCTGGCACTCCCGACGCCGGAGGAAGTCTATGAAGGGGTTATCAGCTCACGAATTGCTGCCCATGTCGGGGATATGATCAAACTGAAAAAGACCCGTAACGCGGATCTTGAAATGGGACATGCGCGCCGTGATCTTGACTGGGAGCGTCAGTTTGCTGTAGCCATGAACCCTTCACGGGCACGCGCCATCCGCAAGGAACGAATGCCTGCTGATACTGAAGGGTGCACAATGTGCGGGGATTACTGTGCAATCAAGATTGTTAACCGGTATTTTAAGTTCTGACCTTCCAGGTCCCTTTTTTCTGACAATTTTTAATTCCTTCCCGGGTGGGGAAAACATCAGGATTATTGGATAGACGCGCCCAATGATAGTACTGATACCATGCCGGACGACTCCCCCCTGACAGATAAAAAATTACTACGGGATCATGCACGCGCGCTACGATCCTCCCTTTCACCGGCAGAGATTGAAGAAAAAAGCGGGCGCATCTGCAGGAATGTACTGGATGTGCTTGACGGGACAAACACTTTCCTGGTGTATGCATCAAAACCATCTGAAGTAAACACGCAGGCACTTATCGAACGGCTGATCGCACAGGGAAAAACCGTCGTCGTCCCCATAATTGAGAAAGACACAAAAACGCTGCGCCTGTCATACCTTAACGATCCCGCTGTTTTACAGGAGAGCACATTTCACGTGCCCGAACCCGTCGGTCATGAACTGCCTGCACGGGCCTCGGATGTGAAAGCGGTGATCATCCCCATGCTTGCATTTGATAAATCAGGAAACCGTCTCGGCTATGGCGCCGGTTACTATGACCGGTTTCTCTCCTCCCATCCCCACCTCACGAGAATCGGGCTTGCGTTTGCCTGCCAGGAAGTTGAAGAGATTCCAACCGATGCCACCGATGCCGGCATGGATATAATCATAACGGATACCAGTATTATTCACTGCAGGTGCCGGTAAGTTAAGCGCGCTCAATCGTACTTTGCACGAAGAACTCAAATACCATCAAATATTCTCTGTACTAAAATAATCCGGCACGGTGATCCTATCAAACTGAATTTCGGTGGATTTGTTCCGCTCTCAACGGTTGACTGGCGGGGCAGATCCGTGTGCACAGTTTTTTTGCGAGGCTGTCCGATACGATGTTCCTATTGCCAGAATGAGGGCATTCAAACCGGAGAAGATTGGCGGGATCTGGAAGAGATCAAAGAGATGATCTATTCTTCGTCGCCCTATATCAGCGGTGTTATGTTTTCCGGAGGGGAACCCACATGGCAAAGAGAGGCTCTGATGGAATTAGCCCGGTATTCAAAAGGGATTAACCTTGATGTCGGTATTCAGACAAATGGACTATTTCCTGAAGTACTGGGTCAGTTAATTGAAGAACGACTGGTTAATAAAGTTGCATTGGACTTTAAGTCACGTTTTGAAGGGTATTCAGGTCAAAAGGAAAAGAGCGGTTTTAATTATGAAAATTATGAACGAAATGTCCGTAAATCTTTTAATATTTGTAAAAATGCTTATGCCAGAAATAATCTTTCGGAATTCGAGGTTGTAATTACCATTTTTTACGAAAACGAAGTGTACATTGAAGAAATTTCGGGACTCATTGGTAAAGTGCCTCTTGTTCTCCAGCAGGGTGAACACAAAATTTTACGGCTGCCAACAATCCCCTTAAATATGACTGAAGGTGAGTACCGGGAAAAAAAGCGGCAACTCCAGGAAGATTATCATCCTCTGACATTAGATGAGATTAAACGAATAGCTGACAAATTAGGAAGAAAAGTCAGAATTCGAACACGCGAGGTTGGAGAAATTATCTATAAAGGCAGAGGGGGTCTATGAAAGTCATCGGCGTCGTCGGGCTTCCCGCAAGCGGTAAAGGAGAATTCTCAAAGATTGCAGCAGCGAGGGGTATTCCTGTCGTGGTTATGGGTGATATGATCCGGAATGCTGTGAAAAGCGGGGGAATGGACCCGACGGATGCAAATCTTGGTGCAATAGCAAACAAACTTCGCGCCGAACGGGGTATGGACGCGATCGCACAGCTCTGTGTGCCGGAGATCCAGCGCCGGGCTGCTCCCCTCGTTCTCGTTGACGGTATACGGGGAGATGCAGAAGTAACCTTGTTCCGCAGGGTTTTTCCCGGTTTTACCCTCATCCGTATCGACTCCTCGTTTGAAACACGACTGGCGCGGATCCAGGCGCGGGGGCGCTCGGATGATTTTACATCAGCTGAAGAACTCCGCACGCGGGATACGCGTGAGCTGGGCTGGGGGCTGGGCAACGCACTGGACGTTGCTGATGTGCACCTTTCCAATGAGGGGACCCTTGCAGATTTTGTTGCAGCGGTTCATACTTTCCTCAACACACCGGGGCGTGATCCATGACCCTCAAACCGTATTTCTCCTCCTCTGCAAAGGTCTGGGACGACATCTCATGGGTCTACGGTATTGAAGAAGCGGGATATTCAGGCTGGGAGATTGTCGGTGACGGGAATTATCGTCTGTCAAATCCTGGCTGTTTTTCAAAAATACAGGAGGTGATCGCCAGCACGCAGCTGGGTGTCACGGTACATGCACCGTATGGTGACCTGAACCTCGCTACCTTAAACCACCCGATCTGGCGCGAATCAATACGGCAGGTCTGCACCTGCATTGAACATGCGTCTGCGCTGACTGACCGGGTGACCATCCATCCCGGTTACCTGTCTCCCGTGGGAAAACTCCTGCCCCAGAAAGCCTGGGATCTCCAGAAGGATGCGCTCAGGCAGATCGGGAAGTGTGCGGTTGAGCACTCGGTGCTTGCCTGCCTCGAAAATATGGTCGGTATTAAGGAATTTCTCTGCCGGCAGCCTGAGGAACTCATAGGTATGACAGAAGGAATTGAGGGGATCGGTATGACTTTTGACTACGGGCATGCACATACGATGGGAAAAGTTGAGGATTTTTTACGGTATGCCGAAAAAGCTGATCACATTCACATTCATGATAACAGGGGCATGGCTGACGAACATCTTGCTCTCGGGGATGGAACGATTGCCTGGCCGGTTGTCGGGAAAACCATTGCTGCACAGTATAACGGCGTGATTGTTATTGAAGGCAGATCCATTGAGGAAGCGAAGAAAAGTCTCGCGGTATTCAGGAGATATTTTGTATGAGCGGTGAGACCCTGCATGTCTATTTCCTGGGAACCGCCGGGGCACTCCCGACTCCCCAGCGCAACCCGCCCTGCATCATGATCCGTCGTGGTTCTGATACGCTTCTCTTTGACTGTGGTGAAGGCGCCCAGCAGCAGATGATGCGTTCGCGGTGCGGCTTTTTGGTAAATGCGGTGTTTATCTCCCACTGGCATGCCGATCATTTTCTCGGCCTCTTTGGTCTCGTTCAGACCATGTCATTTAACGGGCGGACCGAACCGCTTACCATTTATGGCCCGGAATGGGTGCATGAGTTTGTTACGATTCTCCTCCAGGTCGCACGGTTCAATCTCAAATTTTCCCTGGAAGCAGTTGAGCTGGTACCGGGTTCCTGGGTGCGGTTTGACGGCTATACCATCACTGCCTTTGCGGTAAAACACGGGCTTCCCTCTCTTGGTTACATACTGGAAGAAGACTCCCGCCCGGGCAGGTTCAACCGCGAACAGGCGATCGCTCTCGGTGTCCCGCCCGGCCCGCTCTTTGGAAGGCTCCAGCGGGGGGAGAGCATCAGGATTGGAACTGGTGATGATATTCGTGAGATCCACCCGGGACAGGTGATGGGGGTCCCCCGTCCCGGCCGAAAGATCGTCTATACCGGGGATACACGGGTTGTGCATATGCATATCAGGGAGATCGCCCATGATGCTGATCTCCTGATCCATGATGCAACCTATGATGAGTCTGAAGCTGAGCGGGGGGCAGAGTTTTTCCATGCAACAGCAGCACAGGCAGGAGAAGCTGCAGCAGTGCTGAATGCCCGGATGCTTGCGCTCGTCCATACCAGTTCACGCTATCCGGATGCAAAGGTACATGTCAGCGATGCAAAGAAGAAATTTTCCGGGCCTGTTATTGCACCCAATGATCTTGATGTGGTCGAAATTACCTTCCGTGATGAAATTTAACCGTTTTTTAGGTTATAATTATCCAAAATGTAATAAAAATGCCGGTAAAAATCATGGTATTACTGTCAGGATCATCCAGGAAAGGAACATCATGGTATGGTGGAATTGGGATGCGACTTGCCCCTTTCCATTACTTCGCGCTGGGAAACTCCTGTATCGTTCCGGAACACCGGGCCTCTCACAGATGACGAGAACTGCTGTTTGCGATACAAACGTCCGTCTTCCCTTCGCCCTCCTCCGTGCGGGATGAGTGTGTGAGAATGTAAAATTGATGCATTCCTATGAAAAACCACTAGTAAGAAATCAGATGGTTCCGCTCAAATGTACCTGCCACAAGCTGCCACATGGCGGGGAGTGGGTATCAAGTATAATTCAACGTTCCCTCCGCGTTCAAAGACGATTCCGGTGTGCTTACAACACTCGTTTTTATGACAGGATTTGGATCCGAAAATGCTGCCAGTCTTTGCTGCCCTAAAAAAAAACTGGATTGATCGATTTTCATGGTGTGTTTCAACAAAGCCAAAAAAACCATACTTTTGTTATTATAACAAATTTTAAATAATATGGCCATGAAGAGTCCTATCGAGGTAAATCAAATGCCTGTACTACTATTAATTTCCAAACACTCTCCTGAGAGCTGCTGGCTGTTCAATGAAGATGCAAAAAAAGTGCATCTGAATTTAATTAATAAATTGGAGGAGTTGTTGAAGAAATACGGTATCAGGCTGTTGGGCTGCTGGTTTGCCTTATCGGAGCACACCATGTATGAAGTGTATGATGTTCCGAACTTCGAAGCATTCCAGAAGATGTCGATGGAACCGGAAATTGCGGCATGGTCTTCTTTCAATTCCATGGAAATCAAACTGGTATCTCCGTTAGAAGACGTGATGAGAATATTGAAACAATCTCTATAGATATTTATTGAGGATTTTTATATTCCTGGCCTTTTTAATTTTAACTTTCTAACATTTTTTTTTGATTTTCTCTTTTCTCCTTCGTATGTTTTTTACCAATCTCGATTAAAGCATCCGGCTATGGTGAATTCCTTGTCCGGTGACATTTCTTCATGAGAGTCCGCGCACGGAAGGTATCCTGCAGAACCTTCGGTATATCCGGATCCCGGTGATCACCCGTTTCCCGGTATCAACCGACATGAATATCATGAGATATCTCCTCCTTACCTTCCCGGTTCTCCATGAATAACAGAATCCAGCATAGGAGCTGGTGAGACCAAAGGAATCGATGACAGTAATGGAAATCACCGTCTCTGGTATAGAAAAGGCGGATCACCTTTATCGGGATAATATCATGGCAGAGAGCCCTTCCCTCCTCTCATGAACGTATCTATAGTAGGAAAGTGAGGAACCTGCTCGATCTATACGAGATCTTTCAAACCCCGCATGAGCTCCATGTTCTCAATGATAATCCGGTATTTTCTTTCAGAAACTCCCTGCCAAAAATATGGTATGAAGGTTGATGCCCGATATACGTCTTCTTCAAATATTTGCAGGATAAGAGAGATGGATTCATGGATCAATTTGCCCTGTGCAAAAGATGAATCAACTTCTTTTGTATGACCAAAATCAACAAAAATTCTCACTATTTTACGGGGGTGTCACATACAATGAACTTTAACGTAAATACAGCTAATGATATCCAATCAGCTTTGTCTCGTTATGCAAGGTTGCAGCATGATACAATAACAACAAGGCAGGCAACAGGTACGCTTCGCTGTGTGTGGTGGAAACTATGGAAAATACTACGGTAATTGTTTATCGGCTTGGTGCAGGATGCGACCTTTCCGATGTTGAGGAAGGAAAGACCTACCAGGCAAAAGTGCAGGGTTTTGCTACATTTGGGATGTTTGCCCAGATTAACGACCGGATCAAGGGGCTTGTCCACAAGAGCAATGTCAAAGCAGAGCACAAGGAACGGGATCCGATCCTTGTCAGGGTCCGCCAGATCCGCCCGAATGGTAATATCGATCTGGAAGAAGTTCTGATCAAGGTATATCAGGTTGAGGCAGTCGACCGGAAGTCTACGACGGTAAATATTGCTGACCTGCGGGATAAAGTTGGAAAGAGCGTGGCAATTGAAGGGGAGATCTCCCAGATCAAACAGACAAGCGGTCCCACCATCTTTACGATTGTTGACGAGACCGGGACCCAGAATGCGGCAGCATTTATAGAAGCCGGGGTCCGGGCCTATCCCGAAGCCGAGCTGGACAACATTGTCAGGATCATCGGCGAAGTCATGATGCGCAATAACCAGCTGCAGATTGAAGTTGACTCCCTGTCAGTCCTCACGGATGAAGATGCGGCCACGGTAAAACTAAGGATTGAAAAAGCGCTGGATGCACGTTCCGAACCGGAAAATATTCCGCTGCTGGTAAAAAGCGATGTCTTGGAAAAACTCCGCCCTGAGATGAAGAAGATCGCAAAAATTATCCGGAAAGCGGTCTTCACATCGCAGCCGATCATCCTGCGCCATCATGCAGATGCTGATGGTATCTGTTCAGCAGTGGCGATAGAACAGGCCGTGGTCTCGCTTATCAGGGAGAGCGGTGGTGACTTTGATGCGGATCACTTCCTTTTCAAACGTGCCCCGTCAAAAGCACCATTCTATGAGATCGAAGATATTACCCGGGACCTCGACTTTTCGTTAAAGGACCACATCCGGTTCGGGCAGAAGATGCCACTGGTGCTTCTTACCGACAATGGCTCCACTGAAGAGGATGAACCTGCCTACAAGATTGCCAGTGTGTATGATATTCCCTTTGTGGTGATCGACCATCACCATCCCGATGCGACCATCGATAAGTACCTCAAGGCCCATGTCAACCCCTACCATGTCGGGGGAGATTTCGGGATTACTGCGGGCATGCTCGGCACCGAAGTCGCACGGATGATCAATCCAAATGTTGAATCTTTAATCCGGCACCTCCCGGCGGTGGCTGGCGTTGGTGACCGGAGCGAAGCTGCGGAACGTTCCCTCTTCCTTGAACTTGTCCGCGACCAGTACCCCGAAGCGGCATGCAAGGATATCGCCCTTGCGCTTGACTACGAGCAGTTCTGGCTCCGGTTCAATGACGGGAGGGAGATTGTCAAGGATATCCTGAACCTGACCGGAAATCCTGACCGGCACAAAAAACTTGTGGCACTTCTTGTTGAAGGTGCCAATACGATGATCGAGGACCAGATGAGTGCCTGCATGCCTCATGTGGTTCCACGAGTGCTCAAAAACGATGCTCACCTCTTCTGTATCGATGTGGAGATCCATGCCCATAAGTTCACGTTCCCCCCGCCCGGCAAGACTTCAGGCGAGGTGCATGACCGGCTCTGCAGGCAGAACGTGGGTAAACCTGTTGTGACCATCGGCTTTGGTCCGGACTTTGCGGTGCTGCGTTCACGCGGCGTGCTCATGAATATCCCCCGTATGGTCCGGGAGCTCAAAAACGAGATACGCGGGGGGGGTATCAGTGGTGGCGGACACCTTGTTGTTGGCAGCATCAAATTCGTGGAAGGTATGCGCGATGTCGTGCTCGAAGCGTTGATCAGTAAAATATCTGAAGCACAGGTACAACCATGAAAAATGTACCCCTGTTTTGTAAAAAACTCCTCAAAGACTCTCCCAAAAACCCCGGATCCCCCATTAATCAGGTACATGATAAACAGCTCAACCGGAGCGCCTGATATATTATTTCTGGTCAGATTATCTTGACAGCGAGTGAAAAAAGACCGATTCTTTAACCGGAATCATCAGATATATATATATATATGATGACCCATATGAGTTTTAAATGCTGAGGAATACCATGTCAACTACAAAAAAAATTCGTGATACGTACAACGAAACCCAGCACAAAATCGTCCAGTACCTCAATTTGGGTATAACTAAGGGGAAACACTATTTCAAATCAAAATATATTGCAAAAGAACTCGGGTTATCCCCAAAAGAGGTAGGAACAAATATGGCGATCCTTGCTGACATCTGCAAGGAACTCGACATTATCCGTTGGAGCTATTCGAACAGTACGACGTGGATGGTCACGCCGCGGGCGATTTAAAATACCGCATATTCATTTCTCCTTTTTATCATGGCAAACGTTCTGGAGTTTGAATCCGAGATAGAATTCGTTGCAGACATCAATGAGTACAAGGATTGCCTGATGTCACAGGATCCTACCCAGGAGACTCCGAATGCTCTCTGGTTTAATATTGACATTCCAAAAGGGCACGCGTTAAAAGCCGGTGACCGTGTCCGGGTTACCGTTGAAAAAATCTAGACAAAAAAACGGTACTATCCGGCATATCTTTTTTGGATCATCGTCATTTGGTGTGGGTTGGATATAGTAATAAATATCGTTCCTGATGTTTCCCATTCCTGATGGGGTCGTTTTTGAAAAGTAGTCTTTTTAAGAATCACGCTCATAAAAAAATGCACCCGGACACGCAAGAGGGGGTATCCGTTTGTGGGACGGTGACGTTCATCATATTCGGGGATGGGGGCATCAGCCCCCCTCTTTTGTAAACCTGCGTTACCTGAAAAAAACAGCGAACGGCCATCTTTTTTATGATACTCCGGACATAAATGCTGCCGCTACTGTGGCCGGTAGGCATCGTAATAGTTCCGTGGCGTCTCGAACGTGATCCTGTAGCGGTCGATAGATGTAGCACTGATGATCATATAGAGATCCATATTTGATGTCTGGACGATCCGGTATGCGCTTCCCCGGTTGAGGATCTCCAATCCTTTTAAGATAGCACCATTTGAAGCATAGCAGAGCACCATGCGGAAGTTGCCGTATTGCGGGCTGGTATTTGCCGTAACCGTAATGTTGAGTGCCCAGAGGGGATAAGGAATGCTGAATTTCTGCGTGAGGCCACCCCGGGTGTCCTCAACAAATGCGAAAGGGACCATCTCATATTCACGCCTGAGTAAATCCGATCCCCCGAACGTTTCCATGTTCTCGGGAAGCTTGAAGAGCGGGTACGAGTGCGGATCGTCAGTGTAAAAAATCCTGTATTGAGGCGCGTCTGTGGGTATTGGGGGGGGAGTCACTTCCCGGTTGGGGGGAGTGACGATGGTCAGGACGGGCAGTGGCGTAAGGGCAGGAGCAGGGACGGGTGTTGCAATTGGAACAGGCGCCGTAACCCCGGAGATGGACTGGGGGTTTACCAGGATCGCGATAACAATAACCGTGGCAATACCAGCGGCAAAAATCAGGAAGTCTCCTTTCTTCACACAAAAGTACTGATTTACTTCCTATAAAAACTGTGACGATGTTATCCCGGGTGCATTAAAATGCCGCCGGTCATGGTATCCGGGGGAGATTAAAGGGGTATCCATTACATCCGTTCCTCTCTCGGAATCAATACCCGGATATTTAAATGCCAATACTGAATAAAGGATCTGTATGGAGCAGCCGTTACTTCGGACGTGGATCATGTTTTTCCTGATCTCATTTGTCGCTCTTCTCTGGGCAGCGTTTCTCTGTGTAACGGGAGTTATGCTCTGGGTGAGCCTGATGCTGGTGATCGTTGTGCTGGGGGTCACGTTCTTCACGATTTTTAACCAGATTACCCTGACTGCATCACGCCAGAAGGTGCAGCGGGATCTGACCAAAGATTTCAGGCGGGCTCAAGAAGCAGAGGGTGAAAAAGCAGGGGTCGATGACCGGAAATCCCATTAATAGTATGACGCTACGAATCACTCCTTTTTAAAAAAAAAAATTTCCGGACGGGGCTTATCCTTCGGTCTGTCGATCCTTAACTGCCGGCTCCGGGAACCGGATCGTTCAGGCTCCATGGGGAACGGTCCCCGAAGACCTCCAAACGTGCATGTGGTCTTTTAACGTTTGCACTATCCAGGGACTAAAAACATCTGATCGAATGATGAACCCGGGAATCGTAACTAAAAGGGTTATAATCGATAATAATGAGGGCTCTGTAGAAAACCTTAATTTTTGAGTTGTTTGGAAGTCCTCTGATGTTGTTGTGAGGGTGACCCCCTCTCTCCCCCAGAGGGGGAGGCAGCCCAAGGGGAGTACCCCTTGACCCCCCTCTCGTACAAAGTTTCAGATCAACCTCCTTACCCAGCGAGGACCCGACGAGGCGTTCGAGCGACCCCCGAAGGGGTGGGAATGCTCGCAAAATTCAAAAGAACTCATTCATGAACCGCTGGTTCGAATTACATTTTTAAAAATTGTTCACACTGTTAGAATTTATTCAGCCATCCAGGATTTCTACAGAGCCATAATGAGAAAACGTAAGTAAATGACGGAATCTCTTAAAAACCGGAGAAGAGCAAAAAAAATTAAAACCCGGCGATCCGGAGTGTTATGCCGATCAGAATCCCGAACATGGATGTGGACGCAGAAAACATTCCAATAACAATGTATCCCGTAATAATGCCAATCTTTAAAGGCGTGTAGGTACGGTTCAGGTTAAGCCTTCGTATCACACGAAATGATTTTACATCCGGCGAGATCGCTGGTTTATTTTTCTTAATCCTGTTCATGATTGGTCATCGTGCCTTACGAGCAATTTTCCGTACGATAATTCTGGTAGTGCCGGCTCCTTTTTGATACGAGCTGGCTGAGGTTGGGAAATAATAATGAGGATAGATATTATTTATATTTTTTTATTAAAAAAATCAAATTACGCCGGTGCACGTCGATCCCGGTAATGGGGAGGATTCTCATCGCTGCCTTGTTCATCTTTCAATTGTTGTTATTCCCCCTGGTTACTTTCATTTCGGTCACCTTCCTTCATTCTCATATCCTGTAGCGGGAAATTACCGATACAATTACCAGGTTTCTCAGTTTTTTAAAAGATTCTTTGGCTCTGTTGAACCCCTCATTTTTCAAAGTCATTTGAGTAATTCTCTGCGGCGGCTATGAGGGTAACCCCCTCTCTCCCCCATAAGGGAAGCAGCCCACGGTGAGCATCCTCCTGACCCCCTCCCTTTTTACAGAGTATTATTTTCAACCTTCCCGGGGTTTATCGCACTATGGGGGATGCCCGGGCGGCGGGGGCTGAAAGCACGAGGTAAAAAAGAGCCTCCAGGAGCGATTGATTGTTTCTTCTGAGGATTTCAACAAATCGATTCTTTAAAAAAAAAATACTGCGCGTTTTTCTCTGTTTCCGCTGTCACGAAATAACGGGTTGGCAGGGTAATTTAGAGTCACGGTATCGATAAAAAAATTCAAAAACACCGGTATTAATTTAAAACCACGATGGTAAGGCACAATCCACCCTGGTATAATGGAGGGGATCGTTCCTGTCTCCTTCTTGTATCCAGTTCTGCTGTCTCGTGATTACTACCAGCGGACTTGATCGCACCTCGACACCGGGGCAGGCATAGTATTAATACAGAGCCAGAAAAATTGAGGTACAGTCTGCTCTGCCACATGAGAGTACAAAGAGACTAAAAAATTCGAAACGCTTCTGCTACCCGGGTGCTGAGATATTGAATACCAAAGTCCGGGCAGGCACGATGAAGGGGTTTCCCGACACTATGAGGCCGGGGCAAGGATCAATACTTTCCGGAATTAAAAAAGATGCCGTATGAAGTACTCTGTTACCCTCATATCCACCGATGAAAACGAGCGCCTGACGGATCTGTATCTCCCAAAAGTCCTCTACGAGATCAAATCTGAAATTTACGGCTGCTGTATCAAGCTCCTTTCTGATGATCATACGGTAAAGGAAACCTGGCAGGAGAACTTTTACCCGATGTCACAGAATGTCCGTTCTCACGGCAGGCTTTTTGTATTCAAAGATCCATCTTGTGAACCCGACACGGTTTTTTTTGATCCGCACTCCAGGTCTGCATTCCTGATCAACTTCAATTATTACGGCTGGATAAAATCCATTGCGCTCAGTCTTGCCGGAGATATCCTTGAAGATGAGCATCATATCTATTCAGTACATGGCGCCTGCCTGGACATTGACGGAAAAGGTCTTTGCATCATTGGAAATTCCGGTGCAGGCAAAACAACCCAGACCTATGGACTCTTAAAAGATCCCCATGCCCGTATCGTATCGGATGACTGGTTCTTTTCAAGGGTATATGGGCCGGATATCATTGCCTATGGTTCGGAGAGAAATTTTTACATCCGAAAAGATCTTGCAACGGTCTGGAAAGAATATGACGGGCTTGTTCCTCAGGGGGATTTTGATAATGAAGGGCGGGCTGTCGCAGATCTTCGCTGGGTTATCGGGAAAGGGAGGATACTTCCCATGACCACATTAAAGACGATGATTCTCCTCAAACGGGATCCCGGTGATACCAACGAGGCCCGGTCACTCGGCCCTGAAGACGGCCTGAAAATATTTGAGGAAAATGCCTATTTCAATCCCCATCTGCTCGTCAACAATTCCTATAAAAAACACATACGGAAACAATATATCACCAATCTTTTGAACAGGACTACCGTGTATCTCGTGAATACGACCAGTACCGCACAGGAAACCCAGAGGCTGATACGGTCACTGGCAAACGTCCCGCAGACACCATGATGCGATAGTCACCGTTCCGGCCCATCTTTGTAATCCCCTCAATACATGCGGTACCCACAAAAAAACAAAAAAAGAGCCATTTTTCCCTTACCTGTTCAACAGGTTCCCCACGGTATCCGTGAGCTGCCAGGGTATCGATCACCAGTTTCACCCGGCGGGGAACCTCGCGACAGGGTAGCGGGGTGATCTGTTCTTTCCAGATCCGCTCCAGTGTTTCGTCCGTGGTCCTGAGCTCATTGCGTGCCATAATCCTGCCACGCTCGTGCCCGTCACGGTCAAAGATCAGCATCCGGTAGCAGCGGAATTTTTTACAGACCTGATGGCGGGTGGCATAAATTGCACAGGCAAATCCATCCCCTGACAGATTTTTTTATGAACGGGCAACCTTTTGCAGGTTTTCCCTCATTCGAATCCGTGGGATAACTCCCGATGTAGTCACCCTCAACGTGGGCGAGAAACATCTCATTTGTTATCCCGTACCGGCAGTAATAATCACGGCTGGTGAGCTGCCGCTCAATTTTGATAAAATCCCCATAACTGGCACAGCATTTCCCACATCAGGAACATTTGAATGCCACCATTCTCTTCAACGGGATAAGGGTGGGAGGGGGGAATAAAAAGTATACGGAATGAGATGATAGATACATGCCAGAGCAGGCACCCAACCGGAAGCGGAAAAACGATGAACCTGGGGAAAAAATGGTGAAATACCTTTATATCAATCCCGCAAAATCTCCCCTTTTTTGTATTTTGCTGCGAACGTAAGAGCCGGTTTGTACCCCATACGGACATATTCCTTAACCATCCGGCGGGCGGAAAACCGGGGTGCAGTGCTTCGTATTGCCTCTTTCATTTTTTTCATCCACATATGCGGGATCCCGTCTTCAGAAAGAGTATAGTACATCGGGATAACCTCGCGCTCCAGCAGGTTATAGATCTGTTCGGCATCAGCCCGGTTCCGGTCCTGGCCGGGCGCAGTATCCCCAAATGCCCACCCGTTCATACCGTTATATCCCTCTATCCACCAGCCGTCAAGGACACTCATATGCAGCACACCATTTAACGAGGCTTTCATCCCGCTTGTCCCGCAGGCTTCCATCGGTGGGATCGGGTTGTTGAGCCAGACATCAACACCATGGACAAGGTATTGTGCCAGCTGTTCCCCGTAATCTTCAACAAAGGCAATCCTCCCGCCGAGATCCTGCTGGTGGGCATACTTGTATATCTTCTGGATAATCTGTTTTCCTTCGTGATCAGCAGGGTGAGCTTTGCCGGCAAAGATGATCTGTACCGGTCTCCACTTGTTATTAACGATCTTCGTGAGCCGGTCAATATCCGTAAAGATGAGATCGGCACGCTTATACGTGGAAAACCTGCGGGCAAACCCAATCGTGAGGGCATAGGGATCAAGGAGGGCGCCGCCGGTGACGACATTGGTGGGATCTGCTCCTTCCCCCACCCATTTACGGCGTTTGAATTCCCGTATCCTGTTGACCAGCTTTCGCTTGAGCTGCAGATGGACATCCCATAACTCTTCATCCGGAATTTCATTGATCATATCCCACACAAGGGGACTGTCATGCTCAGTCTGCCAGTTCGGGCAGGTGGGTGAGAAATATTTGTTCAGCAGGAGGTCCATTTTAGGATCGAGCCAGGTGGGCACATGGATGCCATTTGTAATATGGCGGATGGGGATTTTCTCTTTAGGTAGTTCCGGCCAGAGGTGCTGCCACATCTCCCGGGCCACCTCGCCGTGCTTTTTGCTCACGCCATTTTTGAAATCGCACATTTTCAAGGCAAATGCGGTCATATTAAACAATTCCCCGTGGTCAGTAGGAGAATATCCTAATTTGAGGAACGTTTGCCGGTCAATGCCAAGAAGGGGATAATATTGGCTGAAATAGTTGTCCATAAGGGTGTGGGAAAATGCATCGTGCCCGGCAGCCACCGGGGTATGCGTAGTGAAGATACTGGTTTCGCGCACCCGTTCTGAAGCTTCTGCAAAACTCAGTTTATCGGCAACATGTTCCCGGATCCGTTCAAGGAGTGCAAATGCCGGATGCCCTTCATTCAGGTGGATGATTGAAGGGCGTATGCCAAGAACGTCCAGAATGTAACTTCCGCCAATACCCAGCACAATTTCCTGCCTGAGTCTCAGTTCGTTGTCTCCGGTATAGAGGCGGTGCGAGATCGTCCGGTTTACCGGATTATTCTCTTTGATGTCGGTATCGAGGAGATAGAGGGGGATATTTCCCACGTCAACTCTCCAGACTGCAACATAGATCGGAGGATAGATGAACGGTACCCGCGCCACCAGTTGCTTATCGTGGTTGTACATGACCCGTTTGACCGGAGCTGCGTCATGGTTCCCGGGACTTGGGGGATTCTCCATTTCCATCAGCGGGGCGTCATCGTAATACGTGACTCTCCTGATAGGAGCTGCGTCCCGGTTTAAGAGTTCATTGATATCGGCCTGCCAGCCATCAGCATCAATATGCTGGTGCAGATATCCTTCCGAGTACATGAAACCAACCGCAACCAGCGGCAGACCGAGATCGCTGGACTCTTTTAAGTGATCTCCTGCAAGAAACCCGAGTCCTCCCGCGTAAAAGGGAAGGGAGTGCTGGAGGCCGTATTCGGCAGAAAAATAAGCGATAGTGAGATCATGGTTATAGGGGAAATGTTCCGTAAACCAGCTGTTTTTCTGATTCAGTTCATGACGGAAGCGGGACATTACGAGATCGTAATGCCGGAGGTATATAGCGTTTTTTGAAGCTGCAACCAACGTTTCTTCGGGAAGATCCCGGAGCATCTTTACCGGGTTATGGATACTATCAATCCATGCACGGTTGTTCAGATATTTAAAAACCATTTTTACCGCAGGATTCCAGCTCCACCAGAGATTATATGAAAGATCGATGAGCCCCGAGATCCGTTCTGGCACATGCGGGAAATCTTTATTGATCATATCTGACACGATCGCCCCCTCAGTGATTGAATAGTGGTTTTATGTCCCATAAAAAGTATTGTTCCGGAAAAGATGGATCCGCTCCGGTCCGCATCCGTAATCACAAGCTATTTTTTTTTTAAAAAAGTAATGAATCGTGACTCTGGTATGAAACAGGTTAAAATCGCACAAACGCCAAAGGGAAATTACCGGGAACCCATTCATGAATTGTGACACGTGGCAAAAACTCTACCAGGATATCAGGTCACCGCAGCTGAACCCTGCCGTTGTCGGTTTCAATGTGAATCTCGACCGTATCATAACGGTCACACCGGCATTGCTGCAGTCACCGCTGCTCACCCGGCCAGACCTTTTTGAACTCCGATCACGACTCCTGCATTCCATGCAAACATGCACAGCAGAGGAGTGGTTTGTGACCGATCGGTCACGGTACCAGCAGTTTACCCGCGTTTTCTCAGATTCTGGCTCGCTCGCCATTGGGGGGCAGGCCGGTATTGCGGCAGTACACCTGTCATCGATCGGCGTACCGGATGTACTCTGTATTACGCATTCTGCAGGGCCGGAGACGGGAAGAATCCTCATCAATGCCGGGGTCAATGTGCTTGACATCAATCCCAAAAGGACAGATCCCCTTGATTCGATCCATCTCGTTTTTGAGTATCCTCCGGGCCTGGTACCCGTTGCTGAAGGCGTAGTGCCGAGAAATAACCGTTTCATTGCATCCCCGGCCTGTGATCCCGAGTCTGCGCTTATCCCCAGGGATTCTGGAGATGCGGTTGTTTCAAGGGTTTCTTTGTATACCCGTGCTTTTCTCTCCGGCTACCAGTACCTTTTGCACGCCAGAGAATTTGCCCGGGCAGCAGATCAAATCCTGCGAATAAAAAAGAATACCACGCGGATGCGGGTTCATATAGAGTGCGTGTCCGTCACGGATGATGCGGTTATAGAGGGTTTTGCACGATATATTCTCCCCGCAGCAGACAGTATAGGACTGAATGAACATGAGCTTCTCCTGCTCCTTCATCATCTCTGCCCACAGGAACCCTCCTATGGTATCCCGGAAAATCTTTCTCCCGTTCAATTGGTTAAGGGGGCTCTTTTAGTCTGCAGAAAAAGTGGTCTCCGGCGCCTGCACCTCCACACGTTCGGTTATTATGTATTGGTTCTCAGGAATGACTGTGCACACCCGGACGTATCGCTCAATGCCCTGCTGTTTGCATCTCTTACCACAGCTCGCGCTGCACAGGGAAGCAGTACGGATATCTCTCCGGTTGGCATCGGTGCTCTTAAGCAGGTTGAGGATGCATTCGGGCCACCACGATCTCCCGGGATATTCCTCGTTGATACGCATACGGTCATCGTCATCCCGACAATCATTGCCCACACTATTACGAAATCTTCCGGCCTTGGAGATATCCTTTCATCCACCGCTTTTGTTGCAGACCAGTTCTGAAACCAAAAAGGGCTGTTCTTTGTTTGTTTTATTTCTGATACAGGTGTTGAGAGGATTCTGATAAAAGGGGGGAGGATTCACCTGTCAGGATGACATACTATTTTCCTGTTTACCCGTTTATTGCGACAAAGGAGCAAAACTGTCACTACGCAGGTGTAAAAATCAAATCGGAATGTTTTTATGGCAATTCAAAATTTCCCTGAAATTTCTTTAGTTCTTTTAACATTTTTTTAATAATATTCAGGGAAATCTATAAGACCTAGTTACAGGGTATGTAGTATTGCAAAATAAAGGAACGATCCGCAATGGTCATGACATAAAAACCAGTCCCGGCATTCTCGACGTTATTACAGCAAACCCCACATAACAATCTGAATCGTTAAATGTTCTCCAGTTTGTCTGGAACCTGGCGGATTGTTCTTTTTTCCAAGGAGGAGTGTTTCGTATGCCAAGTATATGTATCGGGTTTGAAGTCCACCAGCCATACCGCCTGAACCGGCAGTTCACCCCTGTTCCCAAGGTGAAGAAAAAAGATCTTTTTCATCAGTATTTTGACAGCCTGAATGAGGAAATACTCGTACGGGTAGCAGACAAGTGCTATAACCCGGCAACAAAAATCATCCTTGAAAAACTTGATGAAGGCTTTTGTTGCTCGTTTTCCCTGTCAGGAATACTGGTTGAGCAACTGGAAAAGTGGAGCAGGGATACGTTTGAGCTCTTTGAACAGGTGGCCCGGCATAAAAACAGCGAGATGATCGGGCAGACCTACTACCACAGTATTGCCAGTTGTTTTCATGATAAAACAGAATTCAGAGAACAGGTCAGGCTGCATTCAGATCTGATGTATGACCAGTTCCGGGTCCGCCCGGCAATCTTTGAAAATACCGAGTTCACGTTCAATAATGAAGTGGCCGCGACTATCCTTGACATGGGTTTTTCCGGTATCTTTACCGAAGGAGTCGACCGTATTCTCGGGTGGCGAAGCCCGGATCATCTGTATACGTGCCAGGATCTTCCCGTACTTCTTCGGAACACCAAATTATCAGATGACATTGCCTTCCGGTTTGCCAACCCGTCGTGGGACATGTACCCGCTGACTGCAGATACGTATGCACAATGGATTGCCGCATCTCCGGGGGATGTCATCAATGTGTTCCTCGACTTCGAAACATTTGGTGAACACTTCTGGAAAGAAACAGGTATATTTGACTTTTTGAGCTCCCTGCCGTATGAACTTGTGGATCATGGTGTTGAAACCATCCTGCCATCCGAAGCTGTATCCCGGTATCCCCTCGTCGGTGAGATTGATGTCAAAGAAACAATTTCCTGGGCGGATATTGAAAAGGATACATCCGCATGGATGGGTAACGACCGACAACGGGCAGCATTTCACGCGGTTCAGCTGGCGCAGCCCTACGCTGTCGACAAATCGATCTGGCGCTATCTCCAGACAAGTGATCACTTCTATTACATGGCTTCAAAATACGGCACGTGCGGCGAAGTACACACCTATTTCAGCCATCATGAGGCTGAGGATGCGTTCACGACGTACATGAGGGTATTATCAGACTACGAATCCCGGAATATACGGGCGATGAAAAACCGGAAGTCAGCTAAGACATTGCGGACACTGCCTCCTGAAAAGGCATTTCATTTTGCCTCCCCGGGAGGATTCATCGGGCATACCGCCTATAATCTGGACCATTTTGAAGAATTACTCTACATCGTGCCCAAAGATTCTCTACTGTTCCACCAGGAGCGGGGAGATTTTGCCCGCTGGTTCACTGAGGTACTCGAAGATCTTCCTCTGGCTAAGAGCATTGAAGGGCTTACTGAACGCCATGATCTGACCCGGATCGTAAAAGAACGAAGGGAGCTGCTATGGAGTCACTTAAAATAGCTTTCTTCTGCTGGGAATCGATGTATGCTGAACGTGTTGGCGGACTAGCCAACGCTGCAACAAATCTTGCAGAGACGCTGGTAAAACAACACCATGAAGTGCATTTTTTCACCCGGGGAAAGATCCCGGACCAGACGATAAAAGGGGTCCATTACCACTATTGCCGGCCTGCCGGAAAAAATATTATTGAATATTGCGATTCCATGAGCACCTCCATGGTGGACCAGTTTAAAAAATATGATTCACCGCACCGCTTTGACTACCTCCACTTCCATGACTGGCATGTCGTGCAGGCACTCCATTACCTGCAGGACAGGAACACCATTCTCACCTATCATTCAACGGAATACGGCAGGAATGGCAACAAGATCGGGGACTGGTGGGAGGCACGGGAAATTTCAGGCAAGGAATGGTATGGAGGGCTCATTGCAAAACGGGTAACCGCAGTTTCTGCCTCCTTAAAAAATGAAATTATGATGTTGTATAATGTCCCGGATGACAAATGCGATGTGATCCCAAACGGTGTCATTCCACGGGAGTTCCGGACCAATATTGACCCCGGTGATGTTAAGCGGGACTATGGAATTCATCCTTACGCGCCACTTATCCTGTTTATCGGCAGGCTCGTCTACCAGAAAGGGCCGGACCTCCTCATCGATGCAATACGGCAAGTCTGCCAGCACCGCTGGGATGCACGAGTCGTGGTTGCCGGTGACGGGGACATGCGGCAGTTCCTGCAGGAACGCGCACGCGATCTGCCGGTCAACTTTGTCGGGTATATTCCGGACTCGGAGTACATCCGCTTATTAAATGCTGCAGACATTGTGGTAATCCCCAGCCGTAATGAGCCGTTTGGTCTTGTGCTTCTGGAGGCATGGAGCGCAGAAAAATGTGTTATTGCCTCCAATGTCGGCGGCCTGTCAGAGAACATCGATGCGTTTGTGAACGGGATAAAAACAGAAGTGAACCCCGAATCGCTCGCATGGGGTATCAGTACGATGCTGGACGAACCCTGGAATGCAGGTGCCCTGGGTAAAAGGGGCAGGAGTAAGGTGGATCGTCTGTTCCTCTGGGGTCCTATCGTCGAAACGCTGACAGGTACCTATGCCCGTACGGTTGCATGAGCATTGCGGATATTCCTGTCGGGGAACTTCCTGTTTTTTAAGAAGTCAAATCCTGTGTACTATCCCGTACCCCTGAAACTCAGGAATAAAATATATTTCCGGAATTTCTTCATGGGATCCTTTCCTTCAGCTCCCCCGCCAATATCGCGGTTATTCATGTACCTGTATCGCGAGGGTCCGGGTGCATGACAGGAAAAAAAGACCGTACTTTAGGATACTTTTTACCTGATACACGATCATACTGGAATCACGCATGGATTATAAAAACTTTAAGGACACGATTGCGGCATCGCCGTACATCTTTACCATTGGTGTCGCCGGGGACAGCGGGTCGGGAAAGACCACGTTCACCCAAGGGGTGCGGAGCATCTTTGGCAATGATCTCGTGTCAACCCTCACGCTTGACGATTACCACAACCTTGACAGGGCCACGCGAGAGGAGCAGGGAATAACAGCGCTGGATCCGAAAGCAAACCGCATTGACCGCCTCGAACACGATCTCATCCAGCTCAAAAGGGGAGTACCGATCGATAAACCGGTCTACAACCATACTACCGGAAAATTTGATCCCCCGGTAGTCTTTCGCCCCAACAAGATTCTCATACTGGAAGGGCTTCACACGCTGTTTACTCCCGCTCTGCGAAAATATCTTGATTTCACCCTCTTTGTGGATCCGGAAAAGCAGGTGAAGTATGACTGGAAACTAAAAAGGGATGTAATAAATCGGGGGTATTCCCGTGATGCAGTGCTTAAGGAGATTGCTAACCGCGAACCGGAATACGAACGTTATATCGCCCCCCAGAAGGAGTTTGCTGATGCCGTCATCGGGATCGATTATTCCCGCCACGGGCAGCAGCTTGGCGAGGAGCGCAACGTGTACCAGGTCACCCTCTCCCAGACCCGCATGAAGCAGAGTATCGAAAATATCGATCTCTCGTTAGACCTGTACTCCATCCTCTCATTATCTGAACGGAATTTCTCGCTTGAGTTTGTCACAAGCGAACATGACGGCTACAAGATGGGGCAGCTGATTATTGACGGGGAACTGAGTGCACATGTGGTAGAAAAGCTTGAGCACAGTATCGAGATGCAGACACAGGTCCACCCCATCTCCATCTTCAAGAACCGTACATACGTGACAGCAGGAGATCTTGCCCAGCTGATTCTCTGCTGGCGGATAATCCATCGCCGTATTTTTCTCGAGACTAACCGCTGATGGTACTCCTTATAACTCCCTGCATACGGGAAAGGTCATGGACGGGAAACGAGAAAGAAAGAGTCAGAGACGTCTATGATGCAGGAATTTTTACCTGAAATCGGCTTTGTTGAAATCCTCATAGAAACAATCAGCCGCTCTTGGGGGCTCCATCACGTCGTGCTTTTAGCCCCCGCCACCCGGGCATCCCCCCTATTGCGATAATCCCTGATAAGGTTGAAAATAATCTCCGACAAAAGAGGGGGCAAGGGGATGCTGCCCCTGGGCTGCCTTCCCCTCTGGGGGAGAGAGGGGGTCACCCTCACAGCTGCAGCAGATAATTACCGAATGACTTTAAAAAAGAGGATTTCAACAGAGCCCTGAAATCCTTAAATGAGGCAATCCTGATGTGCAATGCAATCTATGCGTTAACGGTGAACAATGCCGACATGGATATGGCAATGAAGATATACCAGAACAGGAAACCATGAATACAGGGGTGACGAGGCTATGAAAACCATTGGTGTCCTGACCGGTGGGGGCGACTGCCCCGGTCTCAACGCGGTAATCCGGGCCGTGGAGAGAGCGGGAATAAAATATGACTTTGAAACACTCGGTATCCGCAACGGGTGGCAGGGTCTTATCGATGGCGATGTCGAGCCGCTCACCGATTTCTCAGTATCAGGAATCCTGCCTAAAGGCGGCACGATTCTGGGGACCTCCAGCACGGATCCGTTAAAAAATACTTCGGATTTTCAGAAGATTAAAAATAACATAAAAAAATTTGGGATTCATGCGCTGGTAGTCATTGGCGGTGACGGGACGCTGTCTGCTGCACGCGATATTGCACAACGGGGAATTCCTCTGGTGGGCATTCCCAAGACTATTGACAATGACATCAACGGAACAGATACTACGTTTGGATTTGATACCGCTGTCTCTACCGTAACTGAAGCGATTGACCGGCTCCATACAACCGCTGAGTCGCACCATCGTATTATCGTTGTCGAAGTCATGGGGCGCAACGTCGGCTGGATTGCCGTGATGGCAGGCATTGCCGGAGGGGCAGATGAGATCCTGATCCCTGAAGTGCACTTTACCCTGGAGGGGGTCTGCAATAAACTCAGGGCCCGGTATGATGCAGGAAAAAAATTCTCCATTGTGGTGATTGCCGAAGGAGTTCACATCCAGGATCTCGGCCTTCCTTCAGTTCCTGAAAATGAACGGGATGAATGCGGCCATGAGAAGTTTGTAGGAGTAGGCAACATTTTAGGAAAAGAGCTGGAGCGTCGTCTTGGTATCGAAACGCGGGTGACCATTCTTGGTCATGTCCAGCGGGGCGGATCACCGACAGCGTTCGACCGCATCCTTGCCACACGGTTCGGGGTTGCTGCAGTGCAGCTCGTGCAGGCCGGTGATTTTGGGAAGATGGTCGCATTGCAGGGAAACCGCGTTACCAGTATTCCGCTCGATTCAGCCGTTAACCAGCTGAAGAAAGTGGATGATGACTTCTATGAACTGGCTATGACTGTCATTGGTTGCCGGAAATGAAGCGAGACCGCCCCTCTCCTGAAAAATCCTCACCCGACCCGGCGTTTTTGGTCTGCTGGGACGGACCGCTGCCCAACCCCTCTGTCCGGAGCGCAGAAGATCTCCGGGGGGTTCTTGCAAACCGGTCGTGCACCAGCACCGGACCCGTGTATTACATGTACCGCGATCTCTCCCGTTCGGATAGAGACCGCAGCTGGCTTGCCGCACAGCACCTCCGGTTTGACATCACGGTTATTCCCCCGCGGGAGATCTGCGGGGAGTTCATCAAGACAAAAGGGCATTATCATCCCGAAGATCCCTCCGGGACCGCGTACCCTGAAGTCTATGAAGTGCTGGCCGGCACAGCACATTACCTGATCCAGAACCGTGATTATTCCGATGTCGTTATGATTGCAGCGTCTGCGGGGGAGATCGTTGTCATTCCCCCGGGATACGGGCATGTAACGATCAACCCTGCCGGAAATACCGTCCTGCAGATGGCAAATATTGTCTCTTCGCAGTTCTCAAGCGATTACCAGGGATATGAAGCGCTCAACGGAGCTGCTTATTTTGAAATGGTGAAGGAAGGGTTTGTAAAGAACCCGGTCTATAAAAAATCCCCCCCTCTCCGGTTTGCCGGGGTATCGCATCACGCAGACGTGACCGGTACGATCACTGCCCCTCTCTATAATCTGATTGAACAACGGGCACCGGTGCTCGAATTTCTCAATCGACCGGAAAACTACGAATCATTCTTCCGGGAACTCTACCGGTAAAACATTTTTATAAGGAGATTTTTTAGTCCTCCCGTATAGTACGGTCATCTCTCCAAGGTTTTGGGTAACAAGAGGACTGATCTGATCTCTTTTTAACTGCCATCTCCAGTTGCCTGTTTCAGATCCCGGGTGGTTCATCCGTGCTTTTGCACCAAGAGCGAGGATATCCTGCAGGGGGAAGATTACCGTGTCGGCGATTGAGATCATGGCAAGCCGGATGAGAAGAGCGGGTAATTGATCGGGAGAAATTTTCCGTCCGATATACGTAAACAGTCTCTGTTTTTCCTGCCCTGTGGCTTCTGATTCCAGCCAGCCGCGGACCGTGGGATTGTCATGCGTGCCGGTATACAGGAGACAGTTCTTTATAATGTTGTGCGGGGCATGAGGACTTCTGGATGGATCACCAGTAAATGCAAAGAGTAAGACCCTCATGCCGGGCAGGCCGAACCTGTCGATAAGGTCAGTAACATCCGGGGTAATAATGCCAAGATCTTCTGCAATAATCGGCATATCGCTATGCCTTTTTTTTACAAGGGATAACAATTTCTCACCGGGAGCAGGAACCCATTTCCCGTTGATTGCATCTTTTGCATCTGCCGGAACTTCCCAGTACGCGACAAGACCCCGGAAGTGATCAATTCTTGTATAGTCAAACAGGGAAAGGTTATATTCAATCCGTCGTATCCACCAGGAAAAGCCGGATTGTTCATGCTCTTCCCAGCAATAGAGCGGGTTTTTCCAGAGCTGCCCGGTCCTGCTGAAATAATCAGGAGGCACACCGGCAACAACCAACGGGTTTAAGGCATCATCGAGCCGGAACAATTCCGGGTGCGTCCAGAGATCGACACTGTCATACGTAACATAAATCGGGAGATCCCCTATCAACTGCACTCCTTTTTGTGTACAGTATCTCTTCAATACCTGGTACTGGGAATAGAAAATATACTGGAGAAATTTTTCCTGTCCGATCATGGTTTTTAAGCTATCCCGCATTGCATCCAGTGCCGACGTCCTGCGATATTTCATCTCATCCGGCCATTTGTTCCAGGCACATCCCTTGTAGTACCGTTTTAATGAGGTGAAGAGGGCAAAATCCTCAAGCCACCAGGAGTTGCTCCTGCAGAATGCGTCATATGCATCGTATGTGCTATTGGTGCCATACCTGCCAGGGTTGATCTGGTCTTTCCTGAACCGCTCGTAGGCTGAGGAAAATAATTTTTCCTTGAACCGGATCACTGCGTCATAATCTATCGTACCGACGGGAAATTCCGGGACCACGCCAATATCGGACCTGTCTAAAAAACCGTCTTTTACCAGGCATTCCGGGCTTATCAGGTTTGTATTGAATGCAAAGGCAGATATGCTGTGATACGGGGAATTGTCATGTTCCCGGCTGGTGGGATTTAAGGGGAGAATCTGCCAGTAACGCTGGTTTGCATCCGATAAGAAATCCACAAACCGGCAGGCGGATGGCCCGAGATCCCCGATACCGTATCCTGAACATAATGACGTGATATGCGCAAGGATTCCGCTGCCCCTGTCTCTCACTTAAAACGTCCCCCGCATTTTTTTACGATACGTGCCGGGTCCTTCCCCGCCTTGTTCGCAATGTTTGCCGGTACCCCCCTGCCAAAAGCGCGTCATAAAAATTTCACACCGAGATACCTTCCCAGTTCCTCAAACAGACGGACCCATTGCAGGGCGTGTGCATCCCCGGCGTTTTTAAGATCCTGCATGCCTGCCGCTTTCTCCTGCCCTATCCGGAAATAATAATTCTGGCATTTCCAGAGATTGTATTTGAGCGAGAGCGGGGACAGCAGGGTAAAAATTACCGTGATCTTCTCTAACAGGAAAAGATCGTCCGGGTTTTTCAAAAGGTGCTGCATCAGGTGAGTGATGGCTGTACTGGCAGTGAAATTGAGCTTCTCAGTATCAGGTTCGAAGTTTCCTTTTATCATTTCATCTGCCAAAACCCGGAGTTGTTTTGTATCGGGATCACTACCGGACAGGATTTTTTCAAGATCCCTGTTGATGATATACCAGATGGGACCTTCGAGAATTTTTGGCGGGGGTATCTGCATCTCTTTCATGGCAAGGAGAAGCGGGGAATACTGTTTGTAGATCTGCCGGAATGCAGATTCCAATTCGGTAAACGTGGAATCAAGTATAGCATAGAGCACGGTGCGCTGCCCGTCCCTGAACAGGTCCCAGAGTGAATAGGAATGACCGGCATAATGTTTTTCCAGGCAAAGGATCATAAGGGGAATGTCGCTTTTGGAAAACCCGTCCATCAACTCATCCCGCATGGAAAAATACGTATTTTCATCCGTATATTCGCATGCTCCTCCCATGAAATTATGATCTCCTAAATGGAGAACGGCAAACATGAGAGTATTTTCTTCCCAGGTAATATTGGAATATAAAAAGATCTTCCCGAGAGCAAGCTTAAGATTACCGGCACTGGTCTTCTCATACGTCTCGTTACGGAGAGTATAATTTTTTATCTGTACCATTTCAGGTGAATCTGCAATCAGTGAGGATAATGCATAGTGAAATCCGACCCGTGAAAGATCAACGATTGCTGTCCGGACAAAATTCTGGTACACGAGAGCGCCATCCGGATATGCCGGGAGGTTGCCCTGAGCTTTTTTTAAAATAGCGATGAATTCCGGTTCCATATCAACATCTGCCACTTCCCGGAAAAGCTGCATTGCACGGCAGGCATACCGCATTACCTGTACAGATTCTATACCGGAAATATCGTCAAAAAACCACCCGCAGCTGGTATACATAAGCATGCCATTTCTTTGTATCTCGAGCAGCTTGAGTACCTGGACCTTATCGTCCGGCAACAGAGTTCTCACTGCATGGCGTGTGAAGAATGTTTCAATGTTTTCAGATGAACGATCGAGAATGATGTTAATATAATCATTTCTGGCCTGCCATGGATCTGAAACGAAAGAATTCATCCGATCGACATAGAGTGCAACAAGAGTCTGGCGCAGCCAGTCCATGGCTTCACGGAGCGGTGATCGCCATTTCTGCCGGGCGAGGATCTCGCAACTCCCGCCAACCGGCACTACAGCCTTTGCCGGAGGAGAGGCAAGCGGTTGAGAAGCAGCCGTCCGGATAGGGGAACCCATGGTACAGCATCCACAATCACTTCTCCAGCGTTCGATTCCGTGGGGGCAGCTCCATGAGGTATTTTCGATAATCTCGACCTGGTGAGTGGGAGGAAAGATACTCAGGTATTCCCCATAGTTCGTTATCCGGGCAAGACCTTTGGATTCAATGAGATACAGGGCATACGCGAGTGCCATGTCAGCAAACCGGTGGTGATGCCCGTAGGTTTCCCCATCGGATGCAATATTCAACAGCCCGGACTCTTTTTTGTACTGGGAAAAATAGCGCATCATCCTGTTGGCAAACGCTTCGCCATTTTCTAAAAGACTGCTGAATGCCAGTTCCTGGGAAATACTCTCATCATAAAAAAAGATGACAATCGATTCTCCGTGTGGCAGGCGGCACAGGTAGGGCCGGGAACAATCAATGCTGCCCCGGCTCACATCTGTCCATTTTGCATCATTGACAGGTTTTATCCGGCTGGCCTGTTTTGGAGAGAGTATGGTAAATGTAATCTTCTCTTCTGCAAGAATTTCCAGGGTTTCTAAGTCAACTGCGGTTTCTGGCAGCCACATGCCTTCAGGACGGCGTTTGAACCGGAAGACAAAATCCTTAATCCCCCAGATAACCTGGGTACGTTTGTCCCTGCTGCTGGCAAGGGGCATGATCATATGGTTGTAAGCCTGGGCAATGGCCGAACCATGCCCGGAAAACCGTTGCATGCTCTCCCTGTCTGCCTCGAGAATGGAGGAATAGACCTCCGGCTGGTTGTGCTCCAGCCAGTTTAGCAGGGTGGGACCGAAATTGAAACTGATCCTGGAGTAATTATTGACAATATCAATGATCCTTTTATCTGAGTCAAGAATCCGTGATGCAGCATTCGGTGCATAACATTCAGCGCAGATACGCTCATTCCAGTCATGATACGGATATGCGGAGTCTTCAGTCTCGATTTCCTCGAGCCAGGGATTCTCGCGTGGCGGCTGATAAAAGTGGCCATGTATACAGACAAAATGACTCATGCATCCCTGCCCTCTTTTTTAAATTCCCGCTGACCGTACCGGTTAATCTTTCAGGTATTCACCCATTCTCTTTTTTACCAGATAATAAGCTTTTTACGCATGCGATGTATCCCGGACAGATATTTTTTTCCTTAATCTCACCTCGTCCAGGTCAACCAGGGTAGTAAATCTCGTTCCTGGTGGGTCCTACTCCTGATGGAGTCGCCCGGCAGTCTCGTTTTGTCCTTGCCGGGCAAGGCAGTTTTTTTAAGAACCGGCTCTGTTGAAACCCTCTTTTTCAAAGTCATTCGGTAATTCTCTGCAGTAGCTATGAGGGTAACCCCCTCTCTCCCCCAAAGGGGGAGGCAGCATGCGGGGAGCATCCCCTTGACCCCTCTTTTTTCCGGAGTACTATTTTCAACCTTCCCGGGGATTATCGAACAATGGGGAATGCCCGGGCGGCGGGGGCTAAAAGCACGATGTAAAAAAGAGCCTCCAGGAGCGATTGGTTGTTTCTTCTGAGGATTTCTACAAAGCCTGACAATCATATTCATAAAAACTGCACCCGGATCGCCGCAGTTTAGAAGTCCCTTTGCGGGGCGGCGACGGTCATCATACCAGGAAGCATAGCGGTATTTTGCACCGTGTCTTTATAATTCAAAAAAACATGTGTTTCCTGCTAAAAAAAAGAACGTGGTAATAAAATCTCCCGGGTTCATTTCCGATGACATTTTTTTAAGGAGAGAACCCGTTTTTTTTCAAGGCTTTTTCCAGGGACCAGCGCCCGCGTCCGAACTCTTCTCCAAGTGTAACGATACTATGTTTTTTGGATACCCCTTCAGCGCGGAGCTTAGTATATCTCTCATGAAGGTGCCTGAGGTCTTTATCCGTCCAGGTCTTTTGAAAATTTTTTTGCGTACTGACCGCAGGCTTTTGTAAAGAGGGAACCAAATACCCGGGGGTCAGGGTTTCTATCTCCGGTATCTTTGCATCAAAGATCTGCTGGGAAATTTCGAATCCGACCGCCCTGCGATTGAGGCCTATTGCGACAGCAGCGGTGGAAAATCCCCCGCAGAAGAGATCACCCACCAGCTCACCTTCATTGCTGCTGTACTGGATCATTTTGATGAGTAATCTGGTCGGCAGTTGATTCTTGTTCTTGACCTGCCCGGGTTTATATTCCCGATTAATGATCCAGACATCTTCCCGATCAAAGTTATTGAGCGATCTGCCCTCATCGGTTTTCTCGTGTAAGCCATACCGGGATTCGAGATTGAACGTCCGTCTGCCACCGGGCTTTTCGTAAAAGAGGATGTGGTAATGGGATGAAACGTATTTCCTGCGGGTAAATACCCCGAAATTATATTTCCAGATAATGTGGTTGATCTCTTTGAGGCTGGTCCTCTTTAAGGCATTGAGCAGGTCAATGAGGTTGGTGTATCCCGATATGATATAGATTGAACCGCCGGGTCGCAGCACCCGCTCGGCTTCTTTGATCCACCTGTTGCTGAAATCCGCGTAGTCTGCCCGGGGGATTTCAACATATCCCTCAACAACAAAATCTTCATTCCTGTTGTAGTGCTGGTGGAGCCGGTCACCGTTGATTCCATACGGGGGATCGGTGATAATGAGGTCAACTGAATTATCGGCGATATGTTCAGCTGCGCCCGTGATACAATCACCATTATAGAAGGTGCTGTTGTGGAGAACGACCGGTTGCATAGTTCATCGGGGTTTTTAGAGGATTATTCCCTGTTGTATAGTGGGAGATTATGGTATTTTAGTGCGCTTGTCATCCGGTCAGCTCCTTTCCCGGGTCTGGCTTTGTAGTTTCTTACCGTAACCCGGTGCCTGTTGAATTTACGTAGTGTCTTCAAACCGGTATGCTTCTTTGGGCACCGTCATCTCAAACCGTGCCCCAGTCCCCGGTTCGCCGGTTTCCTGGATAGTGATGCCGGTTATCGCAAGGATCTCCCGTGAAAGGAAAAGGCCAAGCCCGGTGTTTTTGCCAAAACCACGCTCGAAGATCTTCTTCTTCTCATCAGCCCTCACCCCATCGCCGTCGTCTTCGCAGACAATGATATGGGTATCTTCGGATTCCTGCACAGAGAAACGGATAGTCGTGATCTTCCCGCCGTACCGCACCGCATTGTCCATCAGGTTGTAAAAGACCTTGACAATCAGCGGGTCGGTGAACACCTTTGCACCGCAGGGGAGATCGTTTTTCACAATGACCTGTCCAAGTGGAGCTTCCTTTGCTGCAGTGTCTGCGAGTGTGCGGCAGTCCTGCCAGGACGGGTCATGGACACCGATCTGCTCGTATTCTCTTGTGAACTGGATCATGGCATAAATCCGCTGTGCAGCAGCGTTGATCTTCTGGAAATATTCTGCGAATCTTGTGTCCGGCAGCTCCGTTTCGAGGATTTCACGGTATCCCTGGAGTACCGTCAAGTGGTTGTTGATGTCGTGCCGGGTGATGCTGGAGAGAAGGTTGAGTTTCTGATTTGCCCGCCGGAGTGCGTCTTCAGCACGTTTTCGATCGGTGACTATGCGGATCGATTCAATTGCGCCGGTGATTGTGCCACCAGGACCATAGAGCGGCGACGCAATCACCCAGATGTACTCTCCTTTTCCGCCGTTTAATTTTTGTTCGAACATCTCTGCAATCAGCTGGTCCCCTCTCCTCGTATACGAGGTATACTTTTTCTCCAGTTCCTTGTTTTCATGCAGGACAAGATTGATAAGCACCGGTCGTGCTTCACCATAAACCGGGACGGCATACGCATAATCGCCCTTCCCGAGCATATCTTCCTTTGATACACCCAGCATCTCTTCGATCGCCCGGTTCCATGCAATGACTTTCCCGTCCGCATCAATGGCAAATGTGGGATCGGGCAGAAAATCGATAATATCAGCGAGCCGGCGCTCTGATTCCCGCAGTCTCTCCTCAGCCCTGATCCTGATTATCGACAGGTAGGTAATGACAGCGGCGACGAGAATGAATATCAGCAACCGCATCAGGGCGCCGCCAAGTATTCCAGGATCCTGTGAGAAGATGGCCATCAGGACAACATAGCTGCTTGCGAGGAGCACCGAGAATACAAATCCCCGCTTTACGTAATACGCGCACGCGAAAATGATCGGGAAATAGAAAAGGTTCTGGAATATTGTAGTCCATCCAAGATACAGCGAGATGACGCTGATGATGAGGATGACTAGGGTCAGGATTGTCAGGAAAACAAGGGGGAGCCACCCCTTTGCAGGTGCAACGTTTGTCTGCCGGGCTGTCATGATTTGTCCACCTTCCCCTCATGGGAATCTGTATGTATACGGTTACTGCCAGTCAGTACCATGATCCCGGGCCGGGCTCCTTTGTCCGGTTGACCAGTCTTGTTGATGGTGCAGCCGTACATATCGGGAATCTCCCGGGACAGGAACAGACCAAGGCTGGTATTTTTGTCATGCCCACGCCCGAATATTTTCTCCTTCTTTCTCTGCCGGTACAACCTCACAATCATCCTCTTCCATGATATGCCGTTCATCACCGGATTCCTGCACGGGGAAAAGGATGGTCGTGACTTTCTCCCCGTGCCGGACTGCAATTGTTATCTGCAGTTACCTTTGCCCGAACGGACAGTTTCTGTTTCTACCGTACCAGTGAGAAGACAAAGTGCATAAGCTATTGCATAGGGTATACGCACCGGCGATACATGGCGGGAACACCGACTGGCATAGTGATATCCGGACAGCCGCACACCGGAGAACATTCCCTCAATTTAAACCGGTTCAACCGGGTGTATTGTAACGCTATCCGGTATACGTTTCCCTGTATAATGTACCTGAACATATCCGGTTTCTCATGATCCCGGTAGTCATCATTGATGATGATCATACAATTCCTGCGATCATACGTATTGAGCCTGGGGGAAGATGGTGACCTGACCATTCGAACCTGAATTCATGAAACGGGGTAGCAGCCTGCATCGACAAACACCGTGAAGTATGGTCCCATTATTTGCGACTGCTATATGCCGGTAATGGATGGTTGTTCACTGGTGCAGCTCCTGCGATCCCGCGGGTGCGATGCACAACTCATCCTGTATTCAGCAAAGGGCCCGGATGACAACATAAAAAACGCGCTGGCAAGCTCCATGGATGTGCACGTACAGTAGCGGGCAACAGGGAAGCAGAATTGTCAGAATCAGCAGCGATCACCGGTGCCGCTGCCAGCACAAAAAAGCAGACTTCATAAAAAATACCCCGGTCATCATCTTTTCCTCCACGAGAGATTGTTGTATTCCCGGAAGTTTGTCCTGCGATTTCCTGAATGCTGACCTTCTCCATGCATCACAGGCTGGCACGCGGCGTAACCATATCATTTTAAGCCTGGCTGTTTTACCATTGAATCATGAAGGAGCTGCACAGACCACTCATTCTTGTTCTCTGTGTGCTGCTTGTAGTACTATCCGGTTGCACTTCCCTTGCGGTTGGTGATGCCCGATACCACAATGGCGGGATATCGGTCAATCTGAACAGCAGCAGCACCATGCCGGATGCCTTTATGCAGGTGACCATCTACCAGGTAAAAGACCTTCAGCAGCAGGAATACTTTGTCGTGACCTCACCGGTTAACCTGAACCCCGGGGAGAACACGGTTTTTTTCCCGGCACGACTTGAACCGGGTACCTATAAACTGCGCATCTATCTCATCCATGACAGTGAGCGAAAAACAGCTGTAATCCGGGATATCGTGGTGTAATTGATGGAATCTTCTCAAAAAGATCTACTCGATGCAGCCCGCGGCATTGCCCCGGCGGATGCAGTATTCAAAAACGCCAGCATCTTCAACCCGTTCACCTGCACATGGGATGAAGGCACCATTGCCGTAAAAGACGCAATTATTCTCGGAACCGGAGATTACCGGGGGAAAAAAGAATACAATGTATCCGGGAAATACATCGTTCCCGGGCTGATTGACGCCCACGTCCATATCGAGAGCTCACTGCTCACTCCCCGCGAATATGCCCGGCTGGTTGCACAGCACGGCACAGCCACGGTCATAGCTGATCCCCACGAGATCGCCAATGTAGCCGGTGTGGCTGGCATTGAGTTCATGCTCTCCCAACGAAGAGGTCTCCCCGTAGATATCCGGTATATGCTACCATCCTGTGTCCCGGCAACTTCGGTGGATATCGGGGGGGCAATGCTGGATGCAGCTGATTTAGCCAGGTTCAAAGACCGTGACGGGGTTCTTGGCCTTGGTGAAATGATGAACGTTC
This sequence comes from Methanoregula sp., assembly GCA_035527915.1. Classification (GTDB taxonomy): domain Archaea; phylum Halobacteriota; class Methanomicrobia; order Methanomicrobiales; family Methanospirillaceae; genus Methanoregula. The sequence goes on from DATKZP010000098.1 coordinate 37,064, forward strand.
CCGCTGTTCTCGATGGCGATACTGCGGTGGGAAAAAAACTGGATATCTTCCCCATCCGGGACGGGCACGCCCCCATGCTTTCCGGAGATGACTTAAACGCCTACATTCTTGCCGGGCTGCAAAGCGATCATGAATGCACCCACCTGGATGAAGCAGAAGAAAAAATCAGGAAAGGGATGTACGTGTATATCCGGGAAGGCTCGACCGAGCGCAATATCGAAGCGCTCGCACCACTGGTCACCCCGCTCACGGTCTCCCGCTGCTGTTTTGCCACTGACGACTGCCATGCCGACCTGCTGATGAAGGACGGGCATATCGATCGCTGCATCCGCAGCGCCATTTCCTGTGGGGTTGTACCGGAACTTGCACTGAGAATGGCTACGCTGTCTGCTGCAGAACGGTTCGGGCTTCATGACCGTGGGGCGCTTGCCCCCGGGAGGCGTGCAGATTTCTGCATAGTAAATGATCCTGAAAAGTTTATGGTGGAGCAGGTATTTGTTGGCGGTCACGAGCTTGCAGATACCCTGCCGGCTTTACCGGGCGGGGGAACATCCTTGCCATCGACGTTCCGCTGCACTGTTCCACCTCCGGGAGCAATCCGGATACAGGGCAAAGGGACAGCACGCGTGATCGGGATTGTGCAGCACCAGATTGTGACGACATCGCTCCGGTTGCCTGTTGATGGTACAACTCTTCCCGGTCACGACATCCTTAAGATTGTAGTCTGCAACCGCTACGGCAGCGGAGCCTGCGGTGTGGGACTTGTCCGGGGGTTCGGGTTTTTTAAAGGGGCGATTGCATCCAGTGTCGCGCATGATGCCCATAACCTGATCGCGGTCGGAACCAGTGATAACGAAATCCTCCGGGTGATTGGAGCGGTGATAAGGATGCAGGGCGGGATGGCTGCTGTTGCGGGGGAGCAGGAAGTCTGCCTCCCGCTGGACTGCGGCGGACTGATGTCTTCCCTGCCATACCCGGATGTCGCAGCCCGGTTGCAGGAACTGCATGCGGTCACCCGGACGATGGGGGGAATTGATGATCCTTTCATGTACCTCTCGTTCCTTTCCTTAACGGTCATCCCCTCATTGCGCATTACCGACCGGGGTGTGTTTGATGGTGCTGAATTCCGGGACGTGCCCTTGTTTATGGAATAAAAAACCTCAGGAGAAGAGCACGATACTCATTGCACCCGCAACCATGAGGGTTGCCCCCATAACTCGTTTTCCAGGTTTGCCCTAAAAAAAACGATCGTCATGGAGAGGACCATAAAAAATTATGCTCGCCATGATGATTACCAGACGATCTATTACACCACCTTCGTTCCCGTAAGAGCGGCAAGAAGGAGAATGATGATCGGCTGGTGTACCAGGTAGATGAGCAGCGAGTGCCGCCCGGGAAATGCGAGCAGCTGGACAGCTGCCTGCGGCAGGGAGGGGAGTGTAAACCTTCGCACACCTTCAGGATACAGGTACTCGCCAATCCCCATGCCAATCAGCACCATGCCAAACCAGGGGAAGATCGGTTCGTAATCAACGGACCAGAATGTGGCCGGGTGAATGCCAAGAGGAAGAAGCCAGATCGGACCGGTGATAGTTGTAAAAATCCAGCCTGTTGCGATGCAAAGAAGGCCCGCTATGATAGTAAATTTTTTTAACCGGAAAAAAAGCGGGGAGATCATAATTGAAACACCGATCAGGTGCAGGATACCAAATACAATGAAACCTTCTCCGAGATAGAGCCAGGTGCAAAGAGTGATAAGGAGCCCCAGAAGGAAGATACCGGCTCCGCGATACACGAATTTGAGCGCGAGCCGGGTCCTGGAAATAGTTGGTGCAGCCCGGGCCCAACTGATAGTGAGCGAGATTCCAACAACCAGGAGGAACAGCGATGCGGTTGCAAACGCAAAATATCGCCAGAACCCGGAATATACATTGACGGGGAAAATATTGAAAAAATTGAGATCAAACAGGGTATGAAAGAGTATCATCATGAGAATTGCAATACCACGGACCAGATCAATCTCCCAGTACCGCAACACCTTACTCATACCAGAAGTATCGTAGGTATTTTCTCATATGTGTTTGGAATAACGAATGGTTAAAAAATCCGAAGGATTGTGGTACCCGGGCTG
>DATKZP010000099.1:0-8116 GCA_035527915.1 Methanoregula sp.
ACAGGTGAATAAAAAGGAAAGGTGAAAAAAATGGAAAAGAATGGAGATAATCTTAAAGAATCGCCTAAGGTAAAATCACTCGTGGTCGTGTTCTCCTACCATCACAACAATACGGAGAAGATCGCGAACGCCTGTGCAAACGTGCTTGGTGCTGAGGTAAAAACACCGCAGCAGGTAACACCTGAAGAGATCGCGGAGTACGACCTGGTCGGCTTCGGCTCGGGGATCTACAGCGCAACATTTGATCCCTCTGTCATTGACCTTGTCGACCGGCTGCCGAACGCTGCGGGAAAGAACGCCTTCCTCTTCTCGACCTACGGGGCACCGGCCTTTGTTGCAAACAGGGAGTTCATCGAAAAGAATCACGAGCAGATCCGGAAAAAACTGCAGGCGAAAGGGTACATGGTTATCGGGGAATTCGGGTGTGCAGGGTGGAACACAAACAGTTTCTTAAAATATTTCGGGGGACTGAACAAGGGCAGACCGAATGCCGAAGACCTCAGGAATGCAGAAGAATTTGCCCGGAACGTGAAGGGGAAAGCCCGGGGCTCAGTGGCCATCACTACAGAAACAGGATAGCAAAACCTCACCAGAGTACCGGACCCGACTGCCTTCGGCAGGATTATTACGGGGATGGGGGATGAGATGATTACCCCCCTCATCTATTTTTCGTCGGAGATACCGGGTATGGGGGGGGGTCTGAACCCTGAGGGAAAATAAGCCCAAATCGGGCTCCGTTTCCCGAAACGGTATCCGGGCCGGTTCCGGGTGAGCCCGCAAAACCATCCGTTCCTGTTCGTGTGGAAACGGAGTCATTATAGCATCCTGTTTGCCAAAATACGGCAGAAATGCACCTCTCCTGGGGGTCACCAAAGGCCTTTAAACCGACCCGGTTTTCGCCCCATAGTTCACCTAATCCGGGCACCGGAAACCCTGCCGGAACGCGAATATGAAGGTCGTTTTTTCCGGGGGGATCAAAAACAGCAGTAATAAAACAAAAACCGGGAACTGTCTGCCACCACAACCCTTATCCTCGTGCTCTCACCCGTAACTATTAATACCATACAAGGAGAGGGATGCACTATGGCTACAGTTGTTTATACCCTTTTGACATTTGTTGTCGCGTTGATCATTTCAACGGTGATAATTTATGTCATTGCAAAATTGTTTGGCGAAAAAGAAGGTCTAACCACGGCATTTATCGCTGCCCTTACCGGCACGGCAGTTTACAGTATCATTTTCTACGTAATAGGCCAGGGCCTGATCGCTGCATTCATTGCAGGAATCGTATGGTTGCTGGCATTGCAGAAACTCTATACCATCGGTTGGCTCAAATCCCTGTTAATTGCGGTTGTTGTCTGGTTAGTGACATCCATTGTCGGATGGTTCCTGCCCGGGCTTTCCGGTCCGATGTGAAAAGAATACAAACCATATTTTTTTGAATTTTTTTTTTTAGAAACACTCCCTTCATGGAGTATTTTGTATGAATCGCGCATGAAATCCTTTTTAGAGAGAAAGACTCCTCATGATAAAAACCGGCAGGAAAATTGGGAAAAATCAGCATGCCTGTCCATGGGAGTAGTCTGGATTTTTCCGGGGAGTAAAGGTTTTTTTTAGTTTGCAGCCCGCCGGGAAGTATTCTATCACGGTGTCCTTCACCCTCCCATCACGATCTGCACCGCCGTGGGATACTTTTTCATGATAGCATAGGCAATCGGGCGTGACACCCAGAACCGGCCCCCCACGAATGTGCGCAGGGTGCTCACCTCGCCCAGCAGCTGGAGGGCAGCAAGTGCCGGCTCATCAGGGCACATGCAGCTGTCCGGTACGTCCGGGGAAGCGTAGAACAGGACCGGAAGCCTGAGCCGCCGCTGCAGGTCTTCCGGCAGGGCCTTTCCCAGGGTCGCGATCACGGATGGATCAAAATGGTAGATCTCCCCTTTCTTTGTGATCGAAACGGGATCCTTTTCCGCGAGTAGTACGGCAAGAGACTTTCGTTGCTTTACCAGCCCCTCGTTCATCTTTGCGACTTCGAGACCTATCCAGCGGGAGAGCACGGATTCGTCAGTAATGCGGGGAGGATGCGTCATTGCCAGCAGAAGATCGTCTCCGGAATGTATTAAACCCGGTGGCCGGACCAACCCCTGTTCTGCACCTGAATAAATCACCGGTCGAAACCACCGGTCCAAAAGTATATCGTGCCGGTATCACAGGGATTTGTTGTATGTGTACAAGCCCTCTCTGCCCGAATGAATGCCGGGCTGTCGCACGGAATGCCCTGACAAGGCAGCAGCATATGTCCAGGACCTGGATCCGGGTCTATGATGCACAACGCAGGCAGCACTACGTCCCCGTCGGCTGGTGGTGCCCGTCCTGCCATGCATTCAGGGATGATCTGCGGTGAACACCGGGAACCGTTAACCCGGGAGAAAATGGTGAATGGTGCCCGGGCTGCCACATGAAGGCATTTCGTGTGCTCCAGCTCACTTCTCACAACCTTCTTATTATATCACAAAAATATTCATATTCATTCATAGGAGGTGAGAAGATTCCATTTTGCCCGGAATGCGGCCGCAGTGTCCTGGATGAGGATCAGTTCTGCGACGGTTGCGGCGCTCCTCTCCAAAAAAAAGGAAATGCGGCTCCTCAACAACCCTATATTCCACCTCAGCCCTACATTCCTCCTCCTCCACAACCAGCCCCCCCTCGTACATTCGGGATCCCTGTCCCTCCTCAGCCTTATGTCCCTCCTCCTCCGGAACCGGCCCCATTCACGTCACCCGTGATCCCTTCGCCCGGCCAGCCCGGACCGGTCCGGCATAAGAGTGCAGGCCTTGCCGCTCTTGGGTCATTCTTCTTCTCCGGTCTCGGCCAGGTGTACAACGGGCGGCCGGGAAAAGGAGTGTTGATATTCATAGGAACCATCGTCGGCATGCTCGTATTCGTTGTGCCCGGGATCATCATCTGGGTATACGGGGTGGTGGATGCCTACCTGACTGCAAAAAAAATGAACGAAGGCAAAATTCCCTTCCAGGAGCACAACTGGTTCCAGATCATTACGTTCTTCATTTTTTCCTTCATCGTGGCATATTCCATCTGGTCGCTCCTTATGATGATCGCCGGGACGATGATCGAGGAAGGGTACTTGCTGACATACTGATGTCATAGTGACAGCCGTATCCTCGTTTCCGGCAAGGCCGTCTTTTCTGGTGGTGCCCGGGTTGCCATGCGTTCATGAATGATCTGCGGTGAACATCGGGAACCGGTAACCCGGGAGAAAATGGTGAAGGGTGCCGGACCAGCCACCGGGACTTTTTTGGATCATCCATTCACCCTCCATCTCTCTATGAGCTGGTGTGCATCAGGGTGATCAATAAACGTTATGCCTTCAGCGATACCTTTGCTGTTTAGACACTAATTAAAAAAACAGGATCACGTATGGAAGATACTGCCGAATGGATCAATTACCGAAATAAAATATGTTATCCGGTTGAGAAGTATCTCCTCGGGTTTGCAGTCCGGAACAAAGAACGCTTAATCAGTGCGATAATCAGTAATGCTCTCCTGAATGTCAAAGTTGATTTTGAAGAACTCAGGAAAATCCCCGTCGACAAGAGCCTGGAAACAATTGGTGATTTTGTCCTGGACTATGCCATAATCGAACATTTTCCCAAAAAAGAGAACACGAGTCCCAGGGAAATCAATGATTTCCGGGAGTTTTATGGAAACAATGAGACTCTTCACCGGTTCTCAAAAAATTGTATCAACCTGCAGAATTTTATTCTCTGGGGCCCGGATGAACGGGAAAAAGAGATATGGAACCAGCCGACAACGGAAATACTGGCAGACCGGTTCGAGATGCTCATTGCGGTTATCTACCTTGAACAGGGTATTGATGCCGTAAAAGATTTCTTACAAAAACATAAGTTCTTCGAAGAGATCGATAATTTCAAAAAGGGTCTCTGAACCATTGTTCATTGACAGTACATATCGTCAAATCCCGTTGAGGAGCAAAAATGGACGGGAAAACATTTTACCGGAATATAGCCGGGTATGAAATGCTGCTCAATGTATTTTTAATGATTTTCTATGGCCCGGGACGATATTTTTTGGTGTATATTCCTTGGCCGGCATCGTCCTGTTCCTGTTGACTGGCATTCCGGCACTCCTGTATATCATGATAATCCGGGCAAAATGGCACTAAGGTTCCCGGTCCCGTTGCATGGTACAGTGTCCGATGGTATACCAGCTGTTTGCACAGTATCCACAGACCCAGGTATCCGTTTCCTTCCGGTAGTGGACATCCGTATTACCGCATAACGGACAGGTAACTCCTTTACCAATCCTCCCTGTGTGTCCGGTTCGCTCCATGGCGCTCCTGTTAAAGGTAGTGTAATGCAAGAGTATTCAATAGTCCTTTTTCTTTTGAAATTTCACCATTTTTTGTGCCGTAAAAGGATATTGATATGACTGTCCAAAAAAACAGAGCAGCAACAGAGGGCGACACTATCCCGGCGATCGTAATAACGATTATTGCGATCCCGGTGCGGGAAACAGAACCATAAAATCTGCGGGTATTCTGGCGGATTGATTAGCCACCGGTGGTAACCGCATACATCGCTGATAATAAATCCTTAAAAAAACGGTTGATTTTTTTATTACTCTAACCTGATGTAAACCTTTTTCGTGACCTTGGTGACCTTGATGTCTTTTTTGACATTGATGTCTTTTTTGACCACGATGAAATCCTTGGTTTTTGAGTCACTGTCAACAGAATTGCTCACCGTCAGGGTAACGGAATAACGACCGGGATTCTGATAGATATGGTCTGGATTCTGGAGACTGGAATTGCTTCCATCGCCAAAGTCCCACAACCATGTATCAATGGCCGGGTAGGAAGGAATCTTTACCGATACCATGGAATGATCGGTAAACTGAACCTCAAGCGGACTTCTTCCCGTCTTGTTTTCTCCCATAAAGTTCGCTTTCAACGGGTTGGGCGGTGTGGCGAATATGAAGTTCTCCTGGATGATCGTGTCATGACCAAGAGCATTGCTGACCATTAAAGTGACGGTGTAAATGTCCTCTTTCTTATAGACATGAGGTGGATTTTGATCAGCAGAAGTGCCCCCGTCGCCGAAATCCCACATGTAGGTGAGGGGAAGAGAACTGATTGACTGGTCAATAAACCGGGCGGCCTGGAGCTGTCGTACAACTGAAAGGTCCTCTGCCGTGAATGCTGCTATCGGTCTCTCGATGAGTGCTGAAACGGTCTGGCTGTCAACTGTTGCACTCACTGTTGCTGTCCCGGCTTTTGTTGAAGTGAAGGTAGTCTGCGATATCCCGGCTGCTGTCCCTGCAGAAGTGGGGGAGACCGAGCCGGTGCCGGACCCGGATACGACCGCGTACGTGACAGGAATATCGTCCGGGACATGAATAAGGGCAGGATCGTGCCAGACGCCACTTGAGTCGTACGTGAGATTTGCCTCGACTATATAATCCTGTGTTGTGAGAGGGGGCGGTGTAGTCGTGATTCCCAGCACCTGCCAGGGGCTGTACGCTACGACAGTGCTTACCTGTGCCGATGGGTTGCTGTTCGAGCCCCACCAGTTATTTTTGGCATCAAAAGACATGCCGGGTGAATAGATTGCTGTGCCGGCGGCATTATTATTCACCAGCCGACAGAAGCTGACGGGGCCGCCTCCGCCATAAACAGCGCCACCTAAAAGAGCGCTGCAGTCAGCAAACGTGGACGAAGTTGCCGTAACTCCATATATCGTGTATATTGCACCACCGCTGTTCCCCGCCACGCAGTGGTTGAAGGTGGAATCCGTTACGGTTACCTGCCCATAATATGAGTAAACAGCGCCTCCTTTACCACCAGCCTCACAGTCAGTGAAGTTAGAACCGGTCACCGTCACCGAACCTGTCGCCAAAATAGCACCGCCGTCAATTTCGGCATGACAGTTGGTGAAGGTGGAATCGGTCGCCGTCACCGAACTTAACGTGAAAATAGCGCCACTATAGCCACCTATCCCATTTTGTCCGTTGCTCAAGCCGCCATTGCTGCCCGTACCATGTGCACCGGCCGAGCAGTCGGTAATATTGGAGGAGGTGAGCGTAACAGTGCTTGGTGCGTAAATGGCACCACCGCTGCCACCATTGCCGCCATCGCCACCGGTGGAGCCATCCCTGCTTTGCGGACCGTGACCGCCGTTGCCAGCCGAGCCTCCGCTAATTGTGGATGAGGTGAGCGTAACAGTACTTGGGGAGTAAATCGCACCGCCAGTACCGCCATTCCCACCGGTGCCGGCAGTGCCCCCGCTGCCGCCATTGCCAGCCGAGCTGCCGCCAATCGTAGAGGAGGTGAGCGTAACCCCCGGTGCCCAGATGGCGCCCCCACTTCCGCCTGTTGCTCCGCTGTCAGCAATGGCTCCGGTGCCGCCGGTACCAGCCAAGCAGTTGCTAATGGAGGAAGAAGTGAGTGTAACGCTATTCGTTGCATATATTGCACCCCCGCTGCCGCCGGTGCCAGGGAGACCGTTATCTCCGAAATTTTGCGAATCTCCGGCTTTGCCACCCGTTCCCGCCGAGCAGTCGTTGATGATGGAGGAGGTGATCATAACAGTACTCGTTGCATAGATTGCACCACCTTTTCCACCAGCGCCGCCATCACCGCCGTCAACCCAGCTCAATTCTGCAATCCCGCTACCGCTATCACCACCTTCACCACCGGAGCCGGCCAAACTTCCACTAATTGTGGAGGAGGTAAGAGTAACAGTACCCAACGAGTAAATTGCACCACCTTTGCCTCCAGTCCCGCCATTGCCGCCATCATTGTAAAAATTACTATAGCTGCCAATACCGCCGCTCCCTGCCGAGCAGTCTTTGATGGTAGAGGAGGTGAGGGTAACATCACTTATAGTATTAATCGCGCCGCCATCACCACCGTTACCACCAGCGCCTCCCTCACCACTGATCCAGCCGGGGGTGCCGCCGTTACCGCCATTGCCGGCCTTGCAGTCCTTAATAATACTGGAGATAAGCGTTACTGACCCATCTGAGGAGATGGTGCCACCAGATTTCCCGGGGCCGCCTGGTCCGCCATTCCCCGTCCCATGTCCTTCGCTGCCGGGGGCACCGTTTTCGGCCTGGCCGTTCCGGAGGGTCAGGTTTTCTATCGTCAGCGAGGATGCGTCCGTAACCGTGAAGATCCGGGGCGCAGCGCTCTTGCCGTCGATGATAGTGTCCGAGGGGCCGTGTCCGTCGGCCGCCCGGAAGATGAGGTCCTTTGCCGTTATGGTAATCCCGTTCTCGCTATACGTGCCCGGGTTCAGGACAATCGTATCACCGCTGCCGGCACTGTTTATCGCCGCCTGGATCACGTTGCCGGGGCCGGGATTTACGGTATATACCGTCGCACTGACCGTTATAACAACGGTTACCATTATCAGAAGCAGCACAAAGATGGCTGAACGCCACCTGAAACATAATCCGGGACTTGTTGTCATGCCTTCGTTCTCCATTGAAATGTCCCAAACGGGATGCGTTCATACGGTTATGGGAGGCAATACCATGCTATCCGCTCTGATGGCCTCAATTGAAACAGTGACGCACTTTTCCAATGTTGGGAATTATAGTTGGAGGTTATTTAAAATTTATGCAAAGCACCGGTGCCAGGCAAAAGCTGGAAAGTGAATACAAGTCAACGAGTTCAGGCTAAAAAACAACTGATGAGCTTCTAAAATCGTATAAAAATACCCTGATAGGTATATGAAAAGAGCGTACGCGAGGGAAATATCAGGTTAAAAACCTTAAACTCATCAGGATAAAATAATAAGGCGATGAGATTTTTGAATCAGAATTCCGCAATCGGGACACAAAAAAGGGATTGATTGATTTGACAGCAATAAAAAACTCCCCCGGGCATATGATAGCATGAATCCCATAATCCAGATTGAAACCATTGTCCGCACATTTGGCAGCACACGGGCGATCGACGGTATCAGTTTTTCTGTAGATGAAGGAGAAGTCTTCGGGGTTCTCGGGCCGAATGGTTCGGGCAAGACCACGCTTGTGCGCCTGCTCAATGGTGTGCTGGCTCCCACGTCGGGAA
>DATKZP010000100.1:0-6631 GCA_035527915.1 Methanoregula sp.
ATCAACCTTCTAATGATTATCGCAATACCGGGGGTACCCAGGCAGCGGGGGCAGAAACCCAATATAAAAAAGAGCCCCCAAGAGTAACTGCTTGTTTCCATGAGGGTTTTAACAAAGCCCAAAACCCCGTGATACCTCCACGGGCACACTCCCCGCACAACCCTTTTTATCCTGTCCTTCCCATAGCAGAGCTGGTGAATGGATCGATGGGAAAAATTTCAGCAGGCAGGAATGTCTTCATGTATCCCATGCCGGTTACCCTGCTCGGCACACTCGTGGACAAAAAACCCAATTTCATGACGCTGGGATGGATCACCCGCGTCAACGCAAACCCGCCGACGGTTGGCTGTGGTGTCGGGCGGCACCATCATTCGGTACGGGGCATTGAGGAGAACAAAACGTTCAGTATCAACTTCCCCTCAGCGGAAATGATGGAAAAAACGGATTATTGCGGCCTTTTCTCGGGAAAGGATACCGACAAGGCAGCGCTCTTTGACGTGTATTACGGGGAACTGAAAACAGCCCCGATGATACTGGAATGCCCGCTCTCCTTAGAATGCCGGCTGGAAGCCACGATTGAAAATCCCACCAATAATTTTTACATTGGCGAAATTATCGCATCCTATACAGAAGAGAAGTATCTTACCGGTGATAAACCGGATATTAAGAAGATCAACCCGCTCCTGCTCACCATGCCGGACAACCGGTACTGGACCGTAGGCGAATGTGCCGGTGAAGCGTGGAGTGCCGGCAAAAAACTAAAAAAGAAATAATCTTTGGAGCCAGCCTGATGCTTTACCGCCGGATGAACCCCACGGGTACGAAACTCTCGATCCTCGGCTTTGGCTGCATGCGGCTGCCCCGGACTGCAGACTGCCATATCGATGAACCAAAGGCTGCAAAGATGGTGCGGTACGCAATCGACCGTGGCGTGAACTATCTCGACACCGCGTACGTATACCACAACGGGGAGAGCGAACCGTTTCTCGGCAGGGCACTATCTGATGGCTACCGCGAAAAAGTCAATCTTGCCACAAAACTTCCGGTCTGGGAGGTGCATTCCCGGGAGGACATGGACCGCATCCTCGACGAGCAGTTATGCCGGCTCAATACCGATCACATCGACTTTTACCTGCTCCACGGCCTTGGCAAAACATCATGGATCAACATGGTGAACCTCAATGTCGGGGAGTTCCTCGACCAGGCGATTGCTGATGGCAGGATACGCTGCGCCGGCTTCTCGTTCCACGACGAGGTGCGGGTTTTTAAGGAGATCGTGGATGAATACAACTGGACCTTTGCCCAGATCCAGTACAATTACATGGACGAGGAGTACCAGGCAGGCACAGAAGGGCTGGACTATGCTGCAGGAAAAGGGCTCGGGATCGTGATCATGGAACCGCTCCGGGGCGGGGTGCTTGCCCGGGAAACAACAGAGACAAAGAAGATCTTTTCATCGGGAGGACAATCCCGAAAAGCGGCAGAATGGGGATTACGCTGGCTCTGGGACCACAAGGAGATCACCGTGGTGCTCTCGGGCATGAGCACGATGCAGCAGGTAAAGGATAATATACGCTATGCAAATGATGACAAACCCTCATCGCTCACGCCAGAAGAGATGGCAGTCTATGAAGAGATTAAGACGTTTTACCGCAGCAGGATGAAGATACCCTGCACGAAATGCCGGTATTGCATGCCGTGCATGGCCGGCGTGGAGATCCCGGAGTGCTTCAGCGCCTTAAACGACGCGTCCGTCTACCAGGATACGGTAGGCGCTAAGTTCTCTTACGATGCCTTTACGGGTTTTGGCGGCGATGCATCACAGTGCCAGGACTGCGGGGTGTGCGAAAGTCTCTGTCCCCAGCATCTCCCGATCCGCAAACACTTAAACGAGGTCTCCGCATTGTTCGGGCACTAACATAACGAGAGGAAACATGCGCATCGGTTACCCGTGTATCAACCGCTCGATCGGCTGCACGGCCTCCCGTACCTTCCGGCTGGCGTCCTATGCTGAAGAGCGGATAAGGGATACCGTTAACGCGAACCTTGCCTGCCTTGAAAAAATCCTTTCCTACAATCTGCGTCACGGCCTGCTTTTCTTCCGGATCACGTCCGATCTCGTGCCGTTTGCCTCGCACCCGGTCTGCACCTTCCCGTGGCAGGAAGAGTTTGGGGGGTTGTTTGAAAAAATCGGCGCATATATCCGGCAGCACGGATTCCGGATATCCATGCACCCGGACCAGTTCGTTCTTCTCAATGCACCGGACAAAGGGGTACTTCAGCGGAGCATTGATGACCTTTGGTACCAGGTGCAGGTGCTCGACCTGATGGGACTTGACTCTTCGGCAAAAGTCCAGGTCCATGCCGGGGGTGTCTATGGGGACAAACCGGCAGCCATCGACCGGTTTGTGAAACAATATGACCTGCTTGACACGGTTATACGGGACCGGCTCGTGATCGAGAACGATGAACGGCTGTACACCCTCAGTGACTGCCTGGGCATTCACGAGCGGACCGGCATTCCCGTCATCGCAGACGCGTTCCACCATTCCCTCCTCAACAACGGAGAGGATTTTTCTTCCCTTCTCGATCCGGTCAGGAAGACATGGAAGGCGACGGACGGAATCCCGATGGTGGATTACAGTTCGCAGGAACCGGGCAGGCGTGTGGGGGCACATGCTGAACATATCGTGGCAGAAGACTTCCGGCAGTTCCTGAACAAAACGAGGCCTGCGGACTTTGACCTCATGCTCGAGATCAAGGATAAGGAGAAGAGCGCCCTGGTGGCACGTGCGCTTGCACGGGATGATCCACGGCTGGTTACCGTTGATCCGGGCGATGCGTGAGCTTATCAAATCTTACTACCAACCTTTCAGGCACACAATGGATCTCCTGACCCCGGCCCTGATCGGTATTGGTCTCTCTATGGACTGTTTTGCCGTCTCGCTTGTCATCGGTACGACGACAAAGACACGGCTCCTCTACGCTGCAGCCATCATCGCCCTCTTTTTTGGTGCATTCCAGGCAGGTATGGCCGTGATCGGCTGGGTGGCCGGCGTTTCCCTGATCGGGCTCATCTCTGCGTACGATCACTGGATTGCGTTCATCCTGCTCGCGATTGTCGGCGGGAAAATGATCGGGGAGGGTGTACGAGAAGGCAAAGATGAAGCCCACATTAAAGTTATCCGGATTGTGCCGGTGATCGTCCTGTCGGTTGCCACCAGCATCGATGCCCTGGCCGTTGGCGTAAGTTTCGGGGTGCTCCAGACCGCAATCCTCCTCCCGGCGCTCATCATCGGCATCGTCTGTTTTGTCATCTCCTTTGCCGGTGTCATGCTGGGTGAGCAGCTGGAAACAATCCTTGGTAATAAAATGGAGATTTTTGGGGGTTTTATCCTGATCCTGATTGGTATTAAAATTCTCTATGAGCACATGATCGGATGAAGGCATAGTGTAGTATTTTTTAGTACCCGCGCCCGGTTTATGAATGAACCTTAACAACACGGTTTTTAGTGCCGGCAGTAAAGGTAAGAAAATAGGATGGATGCATGATGCATCCATAGTTCTTTTTCGATCTATGAGAAAGGATTACCAGACCTCGGGGAAGGCCATGTTGGTGTAGAGGTCCTCGAGCCGGGCTTTGTGGCCGCTTTCCATGTTTGCAAGCTGCGAGAAGAGCAGTTTCTGCTCGACATCGCTGGAGAGATTCGCAAGCTGGGTGTACATCTGCATGGCTTCAAGTTCCTTCTTGATCGAGACAACAAGGCCATCGAGCGGTTTCATATCAACGGACAGTGGCGGGGTCGGGAGTCCGGCAACAACCTTGTAGTCTTTCACTGCATCAAAGTGCATCTTGGCGACATCCTTTGAAAGCATTCCCTGTAAAAACTCCCGGTGCTGTTTCTCTTCTCCGGAAAGTTCAGTAAAGAGTTTTTTGAGTGCCGGGTCTTTTACCTTGTCCGTTATGGCACGGTAAAATGTGTAGGCTTCGACTTCCCTGTCTATGGCAGTTGAGATGATTTTCTTTGCATCGTCTGTCTTCATTTCTTTCCTCCTATATAAGGGAGACTATTACCAATAATGGTATATAATATCATTGATTTTAGTTTAAATTATATTTTCCGGATGGTAATAATCTCCTCCATGTACCCGACTGTCATTTTTTTGAACCAACAAAACCTGTTTTAGTTCATCTTTTCGTTGACTTTAAAAAAAATTCGAAGGTGACCCCATTCTCTCCCCCAAACGGGGAGGCAGCCCAAGGAGTGAATCCCCCTGACCCTCCTGGGTAAACTTGTTAATCTTATCAGAGGTTATTGCAATGTGGGGGGATGCCTAACCGGTGGAGGCTGAGGTGAAACTAAAAGCCCAAAAAGAGCGTTGTGATTTAATTTTTATGAGCATTTTCCATGAAAATCATGATAATCAGATATAATGAGAGAAGGTTCATCGTTTACCATTGCGATGAACGCCGCCGCCCCAAAACAGGGCTTCTTTGTGCGGCGGTTTAAGTGACAAAAAAATGCAAAAAACTTCCTTGCCCCCCCGTGCCCCGGAGAGGCCCTGAGGCGGGGGACTGTCGTAACTAATCGATTTTCATAGTTCGGGTGTGAACTCCTGTTCATGTGCATTTCTCCAGAGCCGTATCATCAGGTTTCATAAAAATTGTCGGAACCCTTATTATCCGGTATGCACCTGTCCGGTTATGAACAATCGATGGCTCATCATTACCGGAGTAATCATTATTGCTTTTTTGGTTTTTGGGGGATGTACGTCGACGGCCCCGCCACCAGCTGCCTCTTCTGCGGTATCTCCCGCACCATCTCAACCCGCATACCCTCCGACGCTGTCCTCTGCTTCTTCCGGCATGTTTACCCTTAACGTAGACTCCCTTTCCCCGGGATCGGTTCTTCCGGATGTTTACACCTGTAAAGGCGCAAGCGAATCGCCCGAAGTCTCATGGGACGGTGTCCCTCCCGGAACAAAAAGTCTCGCCCTGGTCCTTGATGACCCCGATGCACCCAATGGCAGGTTCACCCACTGGATCGTCTATAATATCCCGCCGGTATCCGGCGAACTTGCACGGGGACAGCCGAATGCAAAAGTACTCGCCAACGGGGCACAGCATGGTGATAACAGTGCCGGTTCACGGGGATACTACCCGGTCTGTCCGCCGATCGGGACAACGCACCGGTACATATTCAGGCTGTACGCGGTTGATATGGACATCACCCAGCCGACCGCAGACCGGGACTCCATCGACTGGGCACTGGCAGACCACACGATCGCAAAGACGGAGTTCATCACGACGTTCAAACGGTGACAGGACCCGTTTTTGGTTCTTCGCCGTTTTGAGTGGGTAAATCTGGTTCCTGTTGCACAATCTTATGGGGGTTGCCGTATCCAAATCCCTGCACTATGAGAATTCCCGCCTCATGATGGGGGTCAGCGCGACGCCTCACCGGGTCGCGCCTGGGCAAGGTGGTTTTTTAGTATCTGCAGGTGAGAGCTGAATTAATCCTCCGGATTGCCCACACATTTTGACGAAGAGCCCTTTTTTTTATGCACGGTTCCGCACCGCGATAGCAAAAATGGCGGTGACTGCAATCGCGAGAAGGAAACTCGCAAAGAACCCGATTGTATAGCTGACTGCGGTGATGATGATTCCCGTGACGAGCGGCCCGGCCGCATGCCCGATGTCCATGATGGAGGAGAGCGCGCCCATCGACGCCCCGATCTGCTCTTTTTTTGCGATATCCGCGACATAGGCGCTGGTTGCCACCGTGGACAGGGACATGCCCAGCCCGAGAAGAGAACTCACCAGGAGAAACAGGGTAAACGATGATACGAACGGAATTGCACCAACCGAACAGCCGAGGATAAGTAACCCTGCGGCAATCTGGACACGTTTGTCGAACCGGTCAGCGAGTTTCCCGAAGAACGGTTTGGTCCCCGCAATGATCAGCACCTGCACAGCAAAGATACTACCGGTCTGGTAAGCATCGATCCCTTCAGATGCAAGAACGAGCGGAAGAAACGTCTCGAAAGCCCCGAATGCAAAGTAGGTTGCCATATCGACGAGAGAAGTGGCACGGAGCCGGGCATGGGAAAAGAAGGTCACAAAACTCTCGCGGAAGCGGGATAACACGGGCAGGCTGTGCGGTTCCGGCCGGTCTTCGCGGTACATGAGGGTCATGATGAAGACGGGAACAGCAGCGATAGCGGCGACCAGGTAAACCATACGGTACGGCATAAGCCCGGGATAGAACACGAAATACGAGATGATGATCCCGCCGATAAGGGGTGCGAATGTCCTGCCGACCAGTGTCGCCGACGAGTACTGTCCCAGCATTGCACCTTTGGTATCCGGGAACCGTTCAGCGATCACCGCGGAGATTACCGGACCGAGGATCGCCGTGGCGGTGCCGTGGAAGAACCGCGCAGGGATGAGCCAGAGCGGATCGGTGATGAGCAGGTAGAACAGCGGAGCAAGGAGAAACACCACCCCCGATGCGATGAGCAGCTTCCTTCTTCCGATATGATCCGAGAGCACCCCGACCGGAAACGAGAACAGGATCCCGGCGAGCGGTGAAACGGCAGCAATCAGCCCGATCACCGCATCATTTGCACC
>DATKZP010000101.1:0-25530 GCA_035527915.1 Methanoregula sp.
ACCCGCCATGTCCAATGTCACCACCCTGCTTGATGCAAAAAGTGTTCCCGCAGCAAAAGCAGCCTTAATCTGCCCAACACGGAACGAGACGTACAGCTACAAAAAACTCCGGGACGAGATGAACCGGATTGGTCTTGGGCTTTTAAGACTGGGTGTAAAAAAAGGTGACCGGGTCTGTATCTACCTTGACAGCTCGCCTGAGTACCTGATCAGCTACTTTGCCATCTGGCGGATTGGTGCGGTAGCTGTGCCGACAAATATCGTTTACCGCGGCGAGGAGCTGCTGCATGCGATCAACGATGCCGGTGCCTCTGCGATCATTACGGACAGCCAGGGTGTGAACGTTGTTTCCGCTATCCGTCAGA
Organism: Methanoregula sp.; assembly: GCA_035527915.1. Taxonomy (GTDB): domain Archaea; phylum Halobacteriota; class Methanomicrobia; order Methanomicrobiales; family Methanospirillaceae; genus Methanoregula. Next base: position 366 of record DATKZP010000101.1, read on the forward strand.
ACGCCCCCACACTTTCTCACATCATCTGCATCAAAACCTCATGCAATGGATCAGTTGCGTGGGAATCATTTCCCCAGGCTCCAGCGAACATGCGGGCAGTCAACTGCGCTACCGATGACCTTTGCCATATCCAGTATACTGCCGGCACAACCGGAAAACCCAAAGGTGCGATGCTTACCCACGGCAACTGGATGACCGCTCTTGATGCTGAACGTGAAGCACTCAGGCTCCGGCCTGACGATATATATCTCGGTATCTACCCGATGGGGCATGTCGGTTTTTCATGGGGCCTTTCCATGCTACGGGCGGGAGGCACGTACGTAATGATGGAGCGGTTTGAAATCGACCGGTATCTCGATCTTGCTGAACAGTATAAGGTAACCGTTCTCGCTGGTATGCCCCCGGTTATCCACTCGCTCGTACATTCCCCGCCAGGGATCGAGAAACGGCTTTTGAATGCCCGGGTGATTATCTCAGGCGGGGGGCAGCTCCTTCCGGCAGTCTGGGAAGCGTTTGACCATCGCTATCACATCCCGGTTGCAAATTCATACGGATTATCGGAGACGATTGTGATTGGATCGGGAACAACCACACTCCCTGAATACCCTCAGCTGACCATGAACTACCAGAGCGTTGGGGTTGCAGTTGGTTATACTGAAGTGACAGTCGTTGACGTGGACGATCCTGAAAAAGAACTTGCGTTCGGAGAACGGGGGGAGATCGCACTCCGCGGCCCATCAGTTGCGAAGGGGTACTGGAACATGCCCGAAGCTACAGCAGCAGTGTTCCGCCAGGATGGCTGGTTCCTTACCGGGGATATCGGGTACCTCGATGAAGAGGGTATCCTGTATATCACTGATCGGAAAAAAGACATGATCATCATGTCAGGCTGGAAGATCTATCCTACCGAAGTCGAGAACGTGATCATCCAGCACCCGGCAATAGCTGATGTCGCGGTCTTTGGTGTACCTGATGAGCGTAAAGGGGAGGTTGTGGTAGCAGCGGTTGTGCTCAAACCGGGCACTTCTTTTACCGAATCAGAACTTGAATCCTGGTGTCGTAATCACCTGGCTGGTTACAAGATCCCACGCGCCCTGAAGATTGTCGGGGCACTCCCCCGTGTACACGGATGGAAGCTGCTCCGCAGGACCCTGCGGGAAATGTTTGAAAGCCCCTCCCCAGTACTATAAAAAAACTGAAATAATTTCCTGCAAACTGCAAAGATATCACACAAACTTTTTAAAGCGTTAAAAAAATATATGCCTGAAGTATTTTGGCAGACATAAAAAGCCATATCCAGGATATGCCGGTTAGCGAAAGACCGAAAAAACGTTCTACGGGTATTGTAGGTCTTAATCTGTTGCTGGATGGGGGGTTTCCCGTCGGCACCACCATAATGGTGTACGGGACCCCTATTGCTGGTGTAGACCTTGCTGCATTGCAGTTCTGGAAGGTGGACGGTGAAGAGGGTACATACCTGATGAACGATGGAGACGTCGAGTCAGGAATGATCGACGCTTCTGAACTACATCCTGAGATGTACATGACGCAGATGGCTGGGGGCCGCATTGTTGTCGATTCACTCTCGAACATCATCATCAAGTACGGGATCGACGAAGCCTTAAAATTCCTGCGGCTTGCCCGCGACGAGATGAGAAAACGCGGGTCGAATATCATGTTCATTGTTTATTCCGGGATCCATGAACCGGTCGAGATGACCAGGATCATGCGGGCGGCTGATGTTGTTATTGAGTTCGGCTCAGAAGTCCACCAGGCCGAGATCGAGCGGACGCTTGCCGTTCAGAAGATGAGAGAAGGAGCATCACCTCGGCGGCTCCTGCCATTCATTATTACTGAAAACGGCATCGAAGCATCGACCACATCCCGGGTTGTATAATCAGGTTTTTTTATTAGTGAATCGCCGGGCGAATCACCGGACAATATACCGTATAATTACCGATTTTTTAAATTCCAGGCACGGGTAGTCAGATGACCCTGCGTTCCGGATCCCGGTAACCCGATGTCGCAGTGGGGGTTCCCTTCACCTACTCTGCAGGGAGGTATCCGCCATTACTTCATGAGTTTCAAAAATTACCCCCAAGAAAACAAGGATTAGGTAAAAAAATTACAGCCCGATACGCACCATCTTTGCCGCTTCAACCATATGCTTCAGCTTGGCAAACGCCACTTCACGGGTCCGCATCCGCATTCCGCAATCCGGATCGAGCAGCATAACGCGTGGGTCAAATATTTCAATCCCTTTTTCGATCCGCTTCTTGATCTCGGCAACGCTTTCAACCCGGTCAATTGATGAATCCACGCAACCGTACCCAATCATCCGCCCGGCAATGTCACGGCGGGAGAGGAGATCGAGGTTTGCCGGGTTATTCGCAAACTCGAAGTCCAGCACATTCACGTTGAACTTCAGAATTTCATCCAGGACATTCCCCAGATTCCCGCAGACATGCAAACAGGTGGGAATCTGCAGGGCTGACGTGATGAGTTCTATCGCCCGTTTTCCGATAGCAAGATCCGCCATACCGGTGGAAAATATCGGCTCGTCAATCTGCAACAGGGTTATCCCGGCTGCCTCCAATGCTTTTGCCTCAAGAACCAGTGCAGCGGCAAGATCCAGTGCGAGTTCTTCCTTGTTCCGGTATATCGGGGTACTGATGTGGAGCCCGTGGGCAAGCGTGGTGGGCCCGGTGATGATCCCTTTCACTTTCGGAGCTTTTGAAAGAGCATACTTTGTATCTCCCACGGATATGGATCCGGATGCAGGTTGCACTTTGCCGATGATCTCCTGTCCTTTAACCCCGGGAAGATTTGAGGCAAATGCCCCGATCATGTCTCCCCGCACCTGCCCGTCTGATATGATATCGATGCCTGCTGATATCTGGTCGGAGACTGCAGTTTCGACTGCGGAGTGGAGCGGATCAAAGAGACTTCTCAGGCCACCACCTTTCACTACCGGGTAACTCCCGACTACGGTTGTCGCCAGTACTTTATTGATAAAATACTCTTTTGACATAAAAATATCCGGATAATTAATTGTATAACCGAATCAACCGCGGCGATAAAAAAGTATGTGGTCAGGGAACCAGCCGGTGCATGTCACGCGGGAACAGCACTGCCTCGCGCACATTTGACAGCCCGAGCATCGTCATAACCAGCCGATCGGCTCCCAGTCCCCAGCCTGCATGGGGTGGCATGCCGTACCGGAACGGGCGCAGGTAGAACTCGAAACTTTCGGGATTCAATCCTTTCTTTTTGATCTGCTGTACGAGGAGATCATGCTGGTGGACACGCTGCGCCCCGCTCGATAACTCCATTCTCGGGTGCATAAGATCAAATGCCTTGCAGATAGAGGGATCGTTGTCGTAGGGCATGGCATAATAAGGACGGATCTCGCTGGGCCAGTCCACAATGAAGTAGTGCCCGCCCATTTCTGCACCAATAGCCCTCTCTGCTGAGGGACTGATATCATCGCCGTACTTGATCGGATCCTCGATCTTTTCTGCAGCGATCTCGATCGCTTCGCAGTAGGGGAGCCGGGGGAACGGGGCTTTGGGAACAACAAAATCGGTTATCTCGATGCAGGCGAGCTGGTTGCCGCAGGTCGCGCTGACATATTCATAGGTTTTTACGATCAGCGCTTCGAGGATGCGCATCACCTCGAGATGATCCGCATAGGAGACCTCGATATCGATCGACGTAGCCTCGTTTAGGTGCTTGGTCGTGTTGTGCTCCTCGGCACGGAAGATTGGCCCGATCTCACAGACCTTCTCAAATCCTGCTGCCATCATCATCTGTTTGTAGAGCTGAGGGCTCTGGTTGAGAAATGCCTCTTTGTCAAAGTAGGCGATGGGGAACAGCTCGGTCCCGCCTTCAGTTGCGGCGGCAACGATCTTGGGGGTGGTGATATTGATGAATCCCTCGTGATGCAGGTACTGGTTGATGGCGTGCATTGCAGCGCTGCGAATCTGGAAAACGGCAGCGACCCGGGGTCTTCGGGCGTCAAGGAACCGGGCGTCGAGCCGGGTGTCGAGATCGGCCGGCACCTTCTCCACAACATCAAGAGGGAGCGGACTGTCGGCAAGGCTGATGATCTCAAATACATCCGGCACGAGTTCGCGTCCGCCCGGTGCCTTGTCAATCGCCTTCACTGTTCCTGAAACACGGACAACCGATTCGCGGGAGACCTGTTTTGCAGCGGCAAGCACAGTCTCTGAAGATCTCTTCTTAGGGATTGTTACCTGGAGAATACCGGTCCGGTCGCGGATCAAAAAGAAGGCAAGACCACCGAGATCCCGAACCTCGTGGACCCAGCCACAGACTTCGGCCTGCCCGCTGGACGGTGTAACTGATTGTATGGGAATGCGCATGATGAAATCCTATACCTATGGGGCGCAGGGGATAATGGATTTTATGGGAATATCCCCTCAGTATGATCGGTTCATATGTCCTGGTTGCAGGATCCCGTTAAAATCCCACACTCAAAAAAATTTTCTTTTTAATTTTCTTTTTTTAAATTCCTTTCATATCCGGGTAGAGCACATCCCCTCCCCCAGGCAGCTGGATAGTAGCGATCGTTGTATTGATCTGGCTTAAGGAATTTGCAAGAATCTTTTTTTGTGAGAGAGTGTAGAGTGTGTCGCCAATATAGAGCGAGCGTTTCACTTCGTTGGGTGAACCGTACCATGAGTACCCTCCCATCGTACCGTGCTCAACGGTGCCCCGCAGGACAAAGCCGGTTTCCGGTGCGACACCGAACACGTATGCCCCGTACCAGATTCGCTGCTGGTCGCCGCTGTACTTCTCCGGCATATCGATTTGTTTGACAACCCGTGCCGGGATCACGAGCAGGTTTTTGTTCTTATCAAAGAGGAATGCCCGGTGATCCGTGAGTGCAGCGGAGTCCGTTCCTGAATCGCCGATTTCCACTTTATCGATCTGCTTCGGGTGCTCCACATCAGAAACATCGAAGAGCGCAAGCTTCAGACCCTTTGTAGAGACACCGCCCCATTCGGTTGTTGCGGTTTCCTTGCCAATGCCGATGATATGGTTCTTATCATAAGGATGCAGGTAATCGGAGTAACCGGGGATCTTGAGTTTGCCGAGGATCTTCGGGCTGGCAGGGGTCGAGAGATCGATCACAAAGAACGGGTCGATGCGTTTGAACGTGACCATATAGAGGCGGTCACCGATGAACCGGGTTGAGTAAATCTTCTCCTGCTCAGCGATGTGGGTGAGTGACCCGATCGTCTTCATCGCACCGTCCAGCACAAAGACGTTATTATACTGGTACTGTCCGCGGTTCGTCCAGACATCCGACGTTGTCGCCACACGGAGGTTGCCACTATACTCGTCCATTGCAAACTGGTTCTTAAGGTATCCTGCCACCTCGCCTTTTGCGATGTAGGTGATCGCACCGTTATTTATCCTGATCTTATGGATCATGGTGGTGCTCTGGTCGATCTCGCGTTTGAGGATTGCCTCCTGCTCACCACTCTTCATCTCCGCGATGACCGCCTGTCTCTCACTCTCGCTCATGGTGTTGAAATCTTCTACAAGAACAGGCGATGATACCCGCGCAATGCCGGCTGCCGAACCAATAGAACTCTGCACCACATCTATCGCGGGTTCCACCATGCCCCACATCGGGCGGTAGATATTGTGATACGTCTGGTAACTCACGTACATCGCATCAGGCGAGACATAGATGATATTGCCGCTGCCGACCAGGTACGTCTTTGCATCCTTTGTGGCGCCATTGCGGGCATCAAATGAAGTGACGGTGGTAAAGTCGTACTGCCGTTCAGGGTTGTCGAAGTAATAGACATCCGGTGTCGCGACAATCTTTGCATTCTCCCGCACTGCAGGAACGATGATCCGGTCATCATACGGGTACACTGACTCACGGGAGAGCAGGTATACTATATCTCCTATCATCCTCGCGTTTACGTAATCACCGTCAATGGTGTAGTCTTTGAGCACCTTCGGATGTGCACGGTCACTGATATCGTAAAAGACTGCATGAGTGACCGGTGCAGAGCGGTAATACGGGTACCGCGGTGGCATTATGGCCATCTTTTCGGCAGAATCGGGTACTGGCTGGTCTTCTGTGATGGAAATCTCTGCCGAGCCGGTCTTCAGGAGAACAAGCCGGTCACCGCCGATGAAGATCTCGCGGGGCGTGTCTTCCAGTTCGGTCTTTGAGAGGACAGATGCCGATGCTGCCGGGTATGCATCGACTATCGTAAGCGTGCTGCCTGAGATTACATAGATATACCGGGCATCGTTCTTCACGAAGTCGGGTTCATCGACCCCGGCGACCTGTACATTGGTTTGTGAATAGTCAACCGATCCGACTCCTCCGGTTGATGGGAGGGCACCGGATAGGGAAGCACCCTTTGCGGTTGACTCCTGCACTGCCATGGCCGGGACAGCAGCCATGCGGTCCGTTGCCCATACCCCTTCTGTGCTGTAGTATGAATCCTGTGCGAGCTGTGTGTTGTTCTTAATATACTCGCGGATTTCGTCCGCCGAGCTAAACTTTTTAATATCACCTGCCGGTGCTGTAACCGTTGTGCCCATGCAGCCGCTGGCAATGACTACGGCCAGGATGAGCACGAGCGTGGTAAGCGTGATCAGGGTGAGTTTCGTGCGTGACATAATTTATCAATGACCCTTTGCAGCAGAAGATAATCAAACTGGCGTTAACTGCGAAAAAATTGGAAGCATTGTGGGGATTTGCGAAAGATAGCCTGAAATTTTTCAGCACAGCGGGGGCACAACAAAAAAATTAAAAAAACTCCAGCTTACCTTATGCGTTCAGATTTTAGACTATCCCCAAAATTGGCGGAATAATTGTATTGCAAAATTGTTTTTTAGAGAGAAAAAACACTCGCCTGCCGCGATCCCTACAGGTTTATTTTACCCGATCTTTGAATGTATGAATTTTCCGACCATAAACCTCTTGCTTTGTATAAACTCACGTAATCCTGAGTGATTGTAATGAGAATGAAACATCCGGCACAGAAAAATACCATCCTGATCATCGCCTCATGTCTTGTTCTTACGTTCATCATATCCACGATCTCTGCTGCAGGTCCTGATGACAACCAGAGGATGACACCTCTTGTAACCGTCCCTGATATCAATGTGACGAATGGCTCTCTTACAAATCGTACAATACCTTTTGAGTATCAGATAACACCTGAACCCATCAAAATCCAAATCGAACTGAACGAGACGTTATTGCCTGCTCCAAAGGGGAAAATGGCGTTCGGTCCCAGGACTATTGGTTTTTCGATCGCCCCGGCATCTCTTGCCATACTAATAATTGCGGTGTGTGCCATTGTAACCGGAGCATGGATTGTCATTAAGAAAAAACGGGATGAGGATAAAGAAGAGTGAGTAATAGACGAGTAGATAGTGTCAATCAAACCACTAATATAACGATAGATTTACGACGTGAAATAAAAAAACTGCAGACGGATTTGGACATTGACAGGGGAAATATTATTGCTTATCTGTTGCCTTTGTCAGCTTCTCCACATTATTCCTGGTGAAGAACCCGTCAAAGTCACCGTAGCGCTGAATATATTCGTTTACGATCAGGGTGTGTTTTGAAGGCTCGGAAAAGATCTGGCGGAGTCCCTCAGTTTCTGAACCCACAAGTTCAGACAGGTACTCCATACCATCCTTTTTCAGGAGTTCAACAGTAAATTCGATTTTATCGGTCAGAAACGCCATATGATGGACACGTGTTCCATAATTCAGGATGAACTTCTCGGTCGGGCCGGATCCAGCATCGCTGGTAAATGGCGTAATACCTGAAGTAAAAACCATAGAAAAGTCTTCCGGATTCCGGCGGGCTACGCTTGTTATCGAGTTGAGTGATTTGACATGGACAGCAAAATCGTAATGATAGCTGGTAAGTGCAACGAATTCGAGGATCGCGGCATTACGGTCCTGTGCCCGGACCCGTGTTGCTGTATGATCGAGCACGGAGATATTTTTAAGGTGCTGGTATTCAGGTTTTGCAATATCCGGTAAAATACTGTTTCCCCCCCGCGGGACGTATAACCTGTCCCTATCGTACCACTCAATAAACCCAAGAGAGTTGCCCGTGAACCGTGACGGGACTGTCTGGATGAAGGAGTAGTTTTCCGCTTCAACGGGTTGAGGTGTGAGGAACACTACCCCCCGTAATTTCTGGATAGCAACGTAATCCTGCAGGTTCTTTGTGTCAAAAACAAATGTCTCCAGCCGGGTGTTGGGCAGGGCGCCCGTCATTCGTGCTCTGTTGAGCTCACCAAACGGGTTTTCCGGAATGCCCCGCGAACGGACAATGACCGATGCAGAGCCCGGTATACCCAGCACATAACTCTGGACCTCCTGTTCGAAAAAAGCCTCATTGCATAAAAGACCGGTGTATCGCAGGAGTTCGTATACTGCAGGTACAAGATGGTCGGGTTCAGTGGCGATGATCACCGCATCAAGTCCGCCTACCAACCCCTCAAGTCCCGCGTCCCTGCGGTTGTCCACGACTATTGACGCATCTTCCACCAGATCCTGCTCCTGATTAGTAACAGCTTCAGGCCCGGACTCTTCTTCTGCAGACACCGTTATTCTTCCCCCTCATACTATACATACGGCGTTATGCTGATAAAAATAGTGAATTGTAGTATCCATGAAAACTTCCCCCCAGTCGGGCGTAATAATTTCCCGCATACCCTCATCAGAATACATACTATTTATCAACGGATACAAATTGAAAGTAAGATGATTACATGAAAAATGTTCATGAATCAACGTATTCCTTTGTCATCTTAACCCTCGTTCTTATCGTGGTCAATACCCTCATCGCCCGGTTCTGTGTGATTGCACTGGCCGGCAGGGCAGCTGGTGTATCCACGCTGTTTTTTGCCGTAGCGTTTATGATCCTCTTTACCCTCTTGTTTGGTGCCTATGGTGCGATTGCCGCTTGTGCCGGCACCCTTATCGGTTCCGGGCTCCTCTCGGGTGATCCGGTAATTCCCCAATTGTAGCGATACACTGGTCGATAGCCGGCCTCCTGCAGGTGCTTATTCCGCTTGTAGCGTTCCGAACATTTAAGGCGGATCTGGCTCTTGAAAACCGGTGTGACTGGATGCTGCCGCTCCTGTTTGGGGTATTGATCAACAATAGTGTGGGTGCAACCAGGGGTGCCTCGACGCTCGCGTTTGGAAATGTAATTGCATCCAGTCAGACCGGGAGCGTCTTTACACTTTGGCTTATTGGCAACATCATCGTGACGATAATTATCGTGCCGCTCGCGCTCCGGTACGGGATACCCCATATCCGGAAGACAAAAATCTTTGTCCGGAACTACTGGGACTAAAACAATTTTTCCCCTTTGGTTTTTTTATCTTCATATCAATTCAGATGGTGAAGTATCTCCGGTTGATGAAGAACAAGAGCGGGGTCAGCAGGTAGATTGCCATTGAGAACGACGGTGATGCAAATGAACAGACAACTCCTGAAAACGATACGAACGGCATGACCAGGGCACGGCGCATCCCGTTTACCGCGTCCTGCTTACTGATCTCAATAGATGTGAGATGGGGATTATTTACCAGGTACCACCAGTGGATAAGAAAGAGCAGCCCGAGTATGAACATGTTGATATGGAACAGGTCAACGGCAATCTGCACTTCGGAATAATCCCCGCTGACATTTGTGGTAAATGGCATCATCACGGTAAAGGCAAGTATGAACAGGGTGATCCGCACGAGTACAGGATCGATGATGCGGACAAAATGAAACTGGCGCTGGTGGACAAGCCAGAACGAGCTGAGCACAAAGAATGCGATTAAAAACGAAATGACTTCCGGGCGCATTGCGGCAATGCGGGCCGGGAATTCAACCATGACATCAGAGGCTGGGATCGGCTGGATAACAAAACCCGTCACAAGCAGCGTCATCGAAAACGCATAGATCCCGTCAAAAAGCGCCTCCAGCCTGTTTTTGGATAGGTGGTATTTGTCCGTAGTTTCCTGTCCGTTCACGTACTACTCCCCGGCAGAGTAACAAACTCCGTAATCGCTCTCATGAAAATGGGAATGGCTAGTGTTTATTTGTTTCCTGCTAACCGCCTGATGATAATGATGAACGGGATGAGAAGATAGACCAACAGGGAATACGGGGGTGAAAAAAACGCCGCCACAATGCCGAGGATCGCAACGGACGGGATGGTTGCAAGGAGCCTGAACCGGTTTCTCTTCATAGTGGTATCAAATTCAGCATCACAGAGGTGGCTGCACCGGCAGATATACATCCATTGGCCAAGAAACAGAGCACCGACGATCAGGATATTTACATGGAACAGGAGCACGGCGATCCGCACCCCGTCATACGCCCCCGCCACGTCAGTGGAAAACGGGATCAGGACGATAAAGATGAGGAGGGCAATATTGAACCTGAGGATGGTTGGATCAACGATGTTCAGGGAATGAAACTGGCGGTGGTGTTCGATCCAGAAGAGGGCAAGTACCAGAAATGCGATGACAAATAAGACGAATTGCGGAATGAGTTTTATGAGATCCGCTGATAGATCAGTGACAGTCTGGCTCACGGATGACTCTGGCACAGCGATCCCGAGCATGAGGAGGGTCATGGCAAACGCAAAGATCGTGTCCACCATCGTTTCCAGCCGCCCTTTGGAGATCCGGTGGGGGTTATCCTGTTCAAATCCGCTCATATAGTATATTATTTGTAGAAAACTGGTAAATCTTTCATTCTTTTTGATCCTGTGCTTTTGACATTCCCGGTAAGAAAAATAATCTCGAGGATGAGCCGGCTGCCATGAGCGATACGCACTCAAGCTCCTGTGGCCCCGCTACTTTGTCGGGATGCAGCAGTTCACAGGGCAGGGAGCGGTCGAGGACACGTTCATCGGGGGAATCGGCAATATCGCAGGGGATCATGGAAGAATCCTAAGGTAATTGGTGTTCAATTATGGGTAAAGAGCGTATTCCCTCAGGTATACTGGTTCTACTACTGAAACCGGGAATATTTTGTCACCGCACACCTTTTTGCCTATCAGCAAAAATCATTACAGGGAGAACTTATTATGAAAATTATCGGCATCAACGGGAGTCCGAAAAAGGAAAAAAGCCAGACCCGCCTTCTTGTTATGGGAGTTCTTGAAGGAGCACGGCAGAGTGGAGCGGATGTAACGTTTGTGGACATCTGCGGTCTTGAGATTAAGTACTGTACAGCGTGCGGTACCTGTTACGCAAAGGGGGAATGTATCCATGATGACGATTTCCCGATGCTGCTTGAGAAGATGCTGGACGCCGATGGTATCGTGCTCGGCTCACCGAATTACATCAATTCGATCACTGCGCAGCTTAAGACAATGTTCGACCGGATGGCGGATGCGATCCACTGCCAGTCTTTTACCGGAAAATACGGTTGTGCTGTCTCAACAGCAGGCGGCTCAATGGCAGACGAGGTTGCGGATTATATGAACGAAACACTGCTTCACCTTGGTGCGACAACGGTTGGGAAGGTTGGGGTGAATTTTTTAGGCAATCCCGAAGCGATCGTGCCTGCGGAAAAGCAGGCAAAGGAACTTGGCAGGAAACTTGTTGATGCGATCAGGACAAAGTGGAAGGATCCGGCGCAGCAGAAAATTCTGGCTGAACGCAGGGAGTACTTCAAGCGCATGGTGATGTTCAACAAAGATCTCTGGAAGCATGAGTACGATTACTGGAAGGATAGGGGTGAGCTGTAACTCTTTTTAATACCTGATCCATACGAGTGGGGTTTCACCCCAGCCGGATCTCGTACCCGTTATCCGCCAGCCCTTTTTTAATTGCTGCGATATGAGCCGGCCCTCGTGTCTCCAGCTCTATGTTCACTCTCGCCATCAGCAGGGGAAGATTGTTTTCTCCCTGCGTATGGTGGATATGAAGGATGTTACCCCGTTCCTGTGCGATCACGGCAAGGAGCCGGGCGAGAGTGCCGGGCTGATCATCGAGCATTACCGAAAAGTGCATGATCCTGCCCAGGCGGGCAAGCGATTGCCGTATGACCCGGAAGAGCTGGGCACTTTCAATGTTTCCCCCGCTAATCACAAGCACGACATTGCTGCCCGACCTCACATCAATGGAACCGTTCATGAAGGTTGCAAGCGGGACTGCACCAGCTCCTTCTGCAACCACGTGCTTGCGTTCGAGTAACAGGAGCATTGCATCAGCGATCTCTTCTTCGGAAGCAAGGACGAGGTGATCGACATAGTGCTGTATGATGGGTAGTGTATGGCTGCCGGTCTGTGCCACGCGGATACCATCAGCAATGGTCTTTCCTGCCGGAATCCGGTACGGGATTCCCTGCCGGATGGCCTCAGCGGCTGATGCACACTCCTGTGCCTGGGCTCCTATGATGGTGATATCTGCCTTTTTTGCTTTTGCTGCGGTTGCGATACCGGCAATGAGACCACCTCCACCGACTGGTACTACAATCATATCTGTCTCCGGGAGATCAGAGAGGATCTCCAGCGCTATGGTTCCCTGCCCGGCAATCACCTCATCATCATCATATGGGTGGATAAAGAGCCACCCTTTACGAGCAATCTCCTGTGCCTCCTCGATACTGTCCTCTAATGATTTGCCATGAATTATCACCTGCGCCCCATAACCTCTGGTCGCTTCCTGCTTTGAAAGAGAAGACCATTCCGGCATCACGATGGTAGCGGGAATACCGGCAGAATGTGCCGCTACGGCCACACCCTGCCCGTGATTCCCTGCTGAGGCCGCGACTACCCCCTGTTCCCGGGACGTAGGGATAGTGGAAAGAATTTTGTTGGTCGCCCCTCGTACCTTGAACGATCCCGCTTTCTGAAGTGTTTCGAGCTTGAGGTAGACATTCGCCCCGGTCATCTCAGAAATGGTGGTTGAATACACGAGGGGGGTGTGGATTATGTATGGAGTAATTCTTATTTTTGCTGCCTCGATATCTGCAAGTGAAACCATGAAGAGAAGCTGGCCTATGAGAATATGAAAATAGCGGCAGTAAGGGGGGAATCAGAGTTCGCTGATGCCTTCATTCCATAGTTATGGTTCAGGCTACTCCAGCACCTGTGGAATCTGCCGTTGCATTCAAGCCCATAGCTACACAAACAACGGCAACACCGGCGACACCCACCCCAACGGTAAAGAGCGGAATGCCGCTATTCTCCCTCATACTTGGTATCGTTGTAGTTGTCGTTCTTTTTCCCGGTGCGGGAATGGTTCGGCGCCGGCGGATTCGCAGGTAGAACCCGGCACTGTTCCGGGAATAAAATTGATTTTTTTAAGACAATCGGATTCAATGAACCACATCAGGCATCAAACTACAGTACCAACCTACCTTCGCCACGTTCACCTGGCTGAAGTTGATGCCTGGACTCTCCAATTGGAGTATGTCAAATAAAAAGGTAATCCGAAGCAAACCGGAAAAAAAGATACAGGGACGTTATTGTGCAGTTCGTTTCTTTATCATTTCAAGCGCTTCGAATGCTTCCCGTCTTACGGCAACATTTTCATCAGTGAGAAGACCGGTAAGGTGATCAACAGCCTTCTGGTCACCGATCTCTCCGAGCAGGAGCGCTGCACGCTTCCGCACATCACTCTGATCATCCTTTAATACCATAATCAGGGGTGTAGTCGCAGGCTGCCCGAGCATCCAGAGGGCTTCCATTGCGCCTGTCCTCATCCTCATATCTCCCTCGCGGAAAACCTGCATGAGCGGTGCAATCGCAGGAACTCCAAGAGCAGCGAGTGCTTTAACGACGTCGATGCGGACTGACCTGTCAGGATCATCGAGTGCTTTCATGACAGGTGGGATTGCCCTGGTGTTCCCGATATCCCCGAGCACTGCTACTGAACTCCTGCGGATACCCGGGTTCTGATCACCGATCGCATTTATCAAAGGATCTATCGCGGGCTCGCCCATGGTTACGAGAGCGAGCGTTGCCCTCCGGCAGATATCTTCGTTTGGATCGATACATGCACGGATAAGCGGCTCTATGGATGGCTCCCCGAGAGAACAGAGTGTTGCCATAGCAGCCACTCGGACGTGCTCTTTTGCATCATTAAGTATTTCGATGAGTGGCCCGACAGCCTTGGGATCCCCGATACGGCCGAGTGCAACTGCAGCCTCATGTCTGACCATGGCATCGGGGTCTTTAAGTGATTCAATGAGCTGGGGGACGGCCTGCGTCTCACGCATGATCCCGAGCGCCTGCACGGCACCTCGCCGGATAAACGGGTGGCTGTGTTTCATACTCTGGATAAGGGGTCCGACCGATGGTTCACCAATCAACTGGAGAGCATGGATAATCTCCTGCCGTATATCGTTACCCGGTTCGTCCAGTGCCTTAATCAATGGTCCAACAGCCGGCTCGCCAATCTTGCCGAGGGTATCTGCAGATCCCCTCCTGATGATCCAGTACTCATCCTTGAGTCCATGGATAAGCGGTTCGATGAATGGCTCGCCAAGATCTCCGACTGATCGCACTGCACTCCAGCGGGTGTCAAGATCCCCCTCGATAAGAGCGGCGAGGAAGCGTTCATAGCGCTCATTTTGTGCAAGGACGCGTGATCCGTCCTCATCGCCCTTCCCTGACTTAAAAAGGTTAAGGAATTTTTTTGTAATGCTCATATGAATTCTCCGAACGAATATTTGTATAAAACCTTCAAATAGGTATCGGGTACCTGTGCCGGGTTTTAATCAACCTTTGGATGATTAAATCGGATTTTTGACAGATCTGTGCATTTAACACGGAAATTTCAGGTTTTGTGTTATTGATGAAAACACTGCAGGGATACAACAGAGCGAATCGACCGTTTTCTGCAAAAAATCAGGGAATTAATGAGATATCCCAGGTATGTATGTTATGAGTCTTATGCGTAACCGACCGTGAATTGAGTGGAACCAGAGGTGGTTTTTGGGATGTCATATACATACATTGTATAGACCCCCGTAGGAGTGGTAGTATCAAAAGTATATTTAAAACTCCAGGTTTTATCCCCCATAACAGACAGTGTACCCAGTTCAACACCGCTGGAATATCTTTCTGGCCCATATAATACCAGTAAAACATTTTGAGCACCCGTTGTGCATCGACCTGATAATCTCAGGGTATCTCCTTTGGCAATGGAAAAACTATTGGAGGTAATCGAGACTTCTCCCCCACCCACAACGGAGAATCCAACCCTGCCGGATGTAGTTTTCTGGGGATCCGTTGCCACGAAAATGTATGAACCTGACTGGATAGACTGTCCCGGATTCCAGGTAAAACTCCATGAACCGCCTTCATTGACGTTTTGTTGAATCAGAGATATCCCGTTGGAATATTTTCCCGGTCCAAATATTGTCAATAACACGTTGTCACAGCGAACGCACGTTCCTGAAATTACGATCGAGTCTCCTACAATCATGGTATTTTTACTTGCCTGAATCGTAATTTTGGTAGTTGAAGTTGTTATTGGAGATAAGTTCGGTTGGGGCTGATTATTTAAATGAGGTGCCAATGCAGCAAAAAAATGAGATGTACCTGATGGTACCGAAATGCCTGCTGACCAGCTCTGATATCCCGGGTACCGGAATTCAAGCGTGTGATTTCCTTGTTCCACATTGGTAATGGTGCCTGGTGTACTACCCTGATATTGATTGTCCAGGTATACTTCAGCACCGGAAGGCGATGAGGAAAGTTGAATGGTACCTTTCCCGGAATCCTGACTTGAAATACACCCGGATATGAACGTACAAAAGAGTAAGATAAAAATAACCGTTTTTAGGATCATGTTTTTTTTCATATCTCTCACGATAACCGTTATTGTGCGGCATTATATAGGTTTGCAAAACCGCGGGGGTACAGAGAATCAACGTGTCCCGGCAAGATGGAGGATCTCCTGCGCAAGCGCGATACTTTTTTCTTCACTTGTCATGAGTGTATCAAACCTGACCGATCCACTGACATCCACCGGATCGCGGATGTCCTGTACGAAGATATCGGGGATCCCATCATAGCAGTGTAACGTCCCAACCGAGCTGGGTTCAAATCCTGCCGCCTGCATAAGAGCAGCAGCAGGACCGCTTATAGGGGCATTACCTATAAACGGACTTACTGCAATCACTAATTTGTCCCTGATGGCAGATTTTATTCCCTCACATGCAAGAATCGGGGAAATACTGGTGATCGGATTGGACGGCCCGATCACAATGGTATCACTTGCTTCAATCACTGCAAGAACTTCCTCGGTTGCTAAAGGAGGTTCATTAAAACTTCTCACCACATGCGTTATCCCGATCTTTCCTTTTCCCCGGACCCAGTACTCCTGGAAGTGGATCAGGCCAAGATCTGTTTTTACCTGGGTTGTCACTTCGGTGTCTGTCATCGGGAAAATGTTTTCACGAATGCCAAACCGGTCGCAGAGAATTTTTGTGATGTTGGTCAGGCGCATCCCTGCTCGCATCATCTGGCCGCGGGCGATATGTACTGCACGATCCTGATCGCCGATTGTAATGAACTCATCAATGCCAAGCCGGGTAATCTCGTCATGGGTGGTGAACGAATCGTTCCTGATTCCCCACCATGTGTCGGTATTGAGGATACCGGCAAACAAGTACATAACCGTGTCAAGATCCGGTGAGAGGTAATTTCCCGATATCCAGAGATCCTCTGCAGTGTTAACAATGACAGAGATTTCATGACGATCCATCACTTTCTGCATGCCCCGCAGGAGCTTCGGGGTTCCTGTCCCACCTGAAAGGAACGTGATCATTACTCAATACTTTTATGCAATGTATATGAAGATTCTTTTAGTGAATTCGTGAAGATCATAAAAGACCCGGTCCATGGCTATGTCGAGGTGGAGGATTTTGCGCTTGCCCTGCTCGATTCCCCGACGCTCCAGCGACTCCGCTACATTAAACAACTCGGTTTTTCGTATCTTGTATATCCCGGTGCCAACCATACGCGGTTTGAACACTCGCTTGGTACCATGTTTCTGGCGGACGTGGCCTCACGCCGGTTCGGGCTTTCTGATGATGAGCGCACGCTGGTAGTCGCTGCAGCCCTCCTCCATGATATCGGGCACGGACCATTCTCCCACGCGAGTGAACCGCTCATGAAGGAATTCCTGCATTGTTCACATGATGATATCGATGTGATTGTAGAGGAAAAGGAAGGCGATCTGCTCCGTGCATCGGGAATTGATCCGGATGAACTCTGCGCTGTTGTGAGAGGAAAACATCCCCTGTCAGGAATAATTCATGGTGACCTTGATGTAGACAGGATGGATTACCTTCTCCGGGATGCCTATTACACCGGTGCACCCTATGGTTCTGTCGATGCACAGCGCCTCATCCGGCACCTGATCCGGACCGATGCGGGTACCGTGCTCGATGAGAATGGGGTGAACGCAGCAGAATCACTCCTGATCGCCCGCACGCTGATGCGACCAACGGTATACTTCCATCATGTCAGCAGGATCGGAGAGAGTATGTTCCAGCTTGCCATACTGGCACATCTTGAAGGTGCAAAAAAAGAGGCGTGTCAACACCTCCTCCGGATGGATGATGCAACATGCATGCATACGTTGCGTACTTCAGAAAAACCTGTTGCCCGGGATCTCTCCTTACGGCTGTATGAGCGTCGTCTCTATAAACGGGCAATCTACGCGGGCAGCGATCAGGTCAGTACACCAATGTTTGAGCAGGGAGTAACAATTGAAAAATGCCGGGAATTCGCAGCAAAGATCGCGTCGGATGCCGGGCTCCAGTCGCACGAGGTTCTGGTGGATATACCCTCGATTCCGAGCGAGATGTCGCTTGGAGTACGGGTGAAAAACCGGCATACGGTTGTTGGTTTTAAAGAGATCTCCCCGCGCATCCGGACCCTCAATGCAACGCGGCGCGAACAGTGGCGCCTCGGTGTGTATACCCTCCCTCAACACAGGGATTTGGTTGCCGAAGTGGGTTTTGAGGTTCTGCATATTAAAAAACCGACACGGCAGGATACGCTGTTCTGATTCGGATCAGGGGGCATACGATGTGACTGCACCCGGGAATATTTTTGTAATTATCCAAAAAGTGCTGGAATTTTTTAAAGCATTCATCAGAGACTGATGGGAATAACGTGCCGGATTCCTGAGCAACATAAATAAACTATAATATATTCATCTCCCCAAACACTCACCATAATGAAAAACCGCATGGCCATCTTTCTTGCGCTACTCATCGCAGGAGTATTGATTGCCGGATGCACCCAGGTCCCGGCACCTGCCGTCACGCCAGTACCGACTCCACTGGCAACGCAAATCCCCACTCCAGCCGCAACGATTCCGGTACCCCAACTATCGTTTTCCTTGGGCGATCATTACCTGCAGGAATCGTACTCCTTCCAGAGTGAGAAGGATATAATTGTGGAACAGGTACGGGTGGACAACCCCTCGTGGGGTGTCGGATTTGATGTGCTCCCCCTCAATGAAGACCTGCAATATTGCTGGTTTGAGATGAAAGTTACCAACATAGATACCCAACAATTCGATATCTTTGGATTCGGACGGGACAAAGGTTTCGAAAAACACCAGCTGTATCCGATGTACACCACCGGGCCGTACAAAATCGAGATGAAGGGCAATCGCGTCAAGGTGGATGTCACCGTTGCAAAGAGGAACCCATAAATTCTGAGGTGAATGTGATGATAGAAGACTGGATTGTAGTAACATGCGGTGTGGTGGCAATTGTTGTTGTCATGGCCGTCACGTTGTTGAAACTTCGCAGTGCCGAGCGCAGGATGCACGAAAGCACCCACAAACTCAAGGTCTATAATGATCTGCTGAATGCGATTACCGAGCTGAACCTTGCCAGTGGCGATCCTTACAAGATGGATATCGCAAAAAAGAACCTCGCCATGACGCTCAACCGCTTAAATCTCCTTGGCAGCTCCGGGGTGCTCAAGAGCACAAATGATCTGTTAGATTTTTTAAATGAACACAAGGACAGGGATTACGACACACTCCGGTTGCACAATATTCTCAATACTCTCGTAATCGAAGCGCGCCGGGATCTCAACCCAACGCATGCACGCCGCGTTGAGGAAGCGCATGTGCGGTACCGCTTCTTTGCGCCACCAAAAACAAAATGAATTTTTATTTTTCCCGGTTTTTCCTGCATAAACTCTTTTTATCCTGACTCCGACATTGGTATCACAGGAGAGCGCGAGGTTGAGATGGTAAAAGAGTTTGTAATCGGCGTCACTGGTGCAAGCGGCGCCTGCTATGCCCACCGCCTGCTTGAAGTACTCTGCAGGGATGCGAAAGTGCATATCATCGTTTCGGGTGTTGCGCAGCAGATCGCAGCTCATGAAGGGGTTTCTTTTGAAGGGTTCAAAGCGACCTATCATCCTGTCGACCAGATGGCAGCCTCTATCGCAAGCGGATCCCACCGGTTTGACGGGATGGTAGTTATTCCCTGCAGCGCAAAGACGCTTGCGGCAATTGCGACCGGGTATGCAGACAACCTGATCACCCGGACTGCAGACGTCTGCTTAAAGGAGCACCGGAAATGCATTCTTGTCACCCGGGAGACTCCGCTTTCAAAGATCCACTTGAAGAACATGCTCGCAGCAGAGGATGCCGGGGCAACGATTATGCCAGCCAGCCCCGGGTTTTATCACAATCCAAAAACGATAGATGATTTAATAGACATGGTCGTCGCCCGCGTGCTTGACCATCTCGGGGTGGAACATACTCTTATAAAGCGCTGGAGCGGTTACGATGCGTGAATTCATAAAAATAATGCGGGAGCACGGGCTCGTTGTTGATGTTGATGAGCCGGTTTCGGCTGACATGCAGGTGCCAAAGATGGCGGCCTCCACGGACAAACTCCTGTTTTTCCATAAGATCGAAGGAGCCCGGGCGGTGATGAACCTCACCGCGAGCCGGCGTGCTCTGTCGCTTGCTCTCGGTATTGACGAGAACAGGATGGTAAAAACACTTGCTGATGCGAAATTTGACGGGAACGTAAAAACTGCAGGGACACTCACGATGAAAAAACCTGATCTTTCCTCAATTCCCATCATGCATCATTTCCCTAAGGATGCCGGGAAGTATCTTACCTCAGGGATTGTCTTTTCCCGGTTTGAAGGAGTGGAGAATGCATCGATCCACCGGATGCAGGTGCTGGACAACCACCGGGTGGCCGCCCGGCTTGTTGAAGGGCGGCACACCCACGTCATGCTGGGAAAAGCGCTGGCTAAGGGGGAGAAACTCCCCATAGCAGTAACTATCGGTACCCATCCGGCAGTCACGTTTGCATGCTGTACCCGCGTTCCCCCCGGCATGGAGCTGAGCTATGCGGCGGAACTCCTTGGCGGTGAAATTACCGTCCGGCAATGCGGTAATGGGGTGCTTGTCCCGGATGCCGAGATCGTCTTAGAAGGATATATCGGTGGGGAAGTAACTGAGGAGGGGCCCTTTGTAGATATCACCGGAACCTATGATCCCGTGCGACGGCAACCGCTGATTGAATTCACCGGTATGCACCTTAAACCGGACTTCATTTATCATGGTATCCTGCCTGGGGGCGATGAGCACAAGATGTTAATGGGTGCTCCCTATGAGCCAAAAATTTACCGTGCAGTTGCCGGAGTGACTGAAGTGAAGAACGTCGTGCTGACCAAAGGTGGGTGTGGCTACCTCCACGCGGTAATCCAGATTAAAAAGAGTACGCAGGGTGATGCAAAGAACGCGATTATGGCAGCATTTGCTGCTCACACCTCCCTGAAACATGTTATTGTTGTTGACGAGGATATCGATCCCTGTGATCCACAGGACGTGGAGTATGCGATTGCGACCCGGGTGAGCGGCGACCGGGATGTCATGGTTATCACCGGCGTGCGGGGGTCATCGCTCGATCCCTGCCAGCTCGAGGATGGGACCAATGTCAAAGTCGGCGTCGATGCAACGATGGTGCTTGGGCGCGAGGATGACTTTTCACGTGCAACCTGGTGACCTGATGCATCTTGATCCTGACGATGAGAAGATCCTTGACGGTGAGCAGGGCGAGACCCGGCAGAAGATGCTGGAACTTCTCGTCGCTCTTGGCAAGGTTTTTGGTGCTGAACGGCTTGTCAGGATCCGGAGTGCACAGGTAAGCGGGGCTTCGTACAAGACAATTGGGGAATATGGGCTTGCATGGCTGTCGAGTCTTGATGCCCGTGCCGTCGTTCCGTCGGTGTTAAACCCGATAGGCATGCCACGCGAGCGCTGGCAGGAGATGGATGTCGAACCAGCATTTGCAGAAAGACAGCAGGCAGTTATCACGGCCTATGAGCGGCTCGGTGTGAACCTTGAATGTACCTGCACTCCCTATTACCTGCGTGAAACGTCTTTTGGCGATCATCTTGCATGGTCGGAATCGTCCGCTGTCAGTTACGCCAATTCGGTCATCGGGGCACGGACAAACCGGGAGGGGGGACCTGGTGCGCTTGCTGCCGCCCTTATTGGAAAAACGCCCTGTTATGGGCTGCACCTTGAAAAAAACCGTAATCCCCAGGTGATCATTGAAGTAAAACCCGATGAAAAGAACTGGAGCATCGCCCGTTACGGCGCGCTTGGCTATCATGCCGGGAAAATGGTGGGCAATAAAATCCCTTACTTCCGTAACATCACTCCCAATCCCGACCAGCTGAAAGCACTCGGTGCAGCAATGGCGGCAACCGGGGCGGTGGCACTCTATCATGTCGAAGATGTAACCCCGGAGGCAAAAAAGAACCGGTTCAATCTTTCCGCTCTTGAGGTTATCGGGATAGAACCCGCCGAGATCGACATGCTCTTTACCGGGATCCCGGTTGACGCAGTTGCTGTGGGCTGTCCGCACTGCTCGCCTGCTGAACTTGTTGATATTGCGCGGCTCCTGAAAGGAAAAAGTGTTACAAAACCATTCTACATCTTTGCCGCACAAGGCGTCATCGGCAACAACCAAAAGACCGTTAATGCCATTGAGAAAAGCGGAGCCCGGGTCTTTGCCGACACCTGCATGGTGGTCTCACCGGTGATGGAACGATACTCAGCGATCATGGTTAACAGCGGTAAGGCGCTTGCCTATGTGCCGGATATGTGCGGGGCGGTGGCGCGAATAGGGACGATCGAAGATTGTGTGACAGTAGCGACATCGTGATATCAACTATCCTGCTCCCTAATATTTTTTGGGAACACGACGCAGGTAAGGCAAGACAAGATAAAAAAAATGGTGTTGTGATCACTTGAGAGTGACCAGTATCTTTTTAATCTCCGCGACTGCGGACGGCTCAGGATTCCTTCCCGGGCCAACCTTCTCACCGTATGAAAGGATTTTCCTGACCTCATTTGCTGTCATACTGGTGAAGGGCAGATTATCCCAGATCTTCTGATCAATCACATTCCAGGTGCATTGCAACAGATGACCCAAAAGATCGATATCTTCGATGGTAAATGAGCTCCAGTCAGTGCCAACGCCGTGTTTAATTTTTTTTATTGTCTCTTCCACTCTTTTTTCCCGGTGTACATGGTACAACCGCCGTCCTACTTCTTTCTGCGATACATCCGGCATTTTTTAAAACTCCCGTTTCCCGCACACAAATGCGTGATCAGTTTTCTCATTACCCTTACACCTGATAACCTTTATGGCTCGCCCTTTGGATATGACAATCGATAGCATAAGAACATGAAATCTTCTGATGAAAAGAATGGTGAGCTCTGATGGTGTGCTTCTTTGGCATTCTCTTTATTCCTCGGCATCCTGGTTTGGCATAAACGGCAGATATTTTTGTTTTGTCATACGGGCGAATCAAAGCCACAGGAGTGAAGTCTGGAGAACAAGAAGGCATCAGGTGCCAGGTGCATGACAGCTTTGAAGGCACAGCTATGGTTTTTTGGGAGTGTCATCTCACTCCTTAAAAACAAGAACCGCTTCCCTTAAATTGTTTAAAGAATAGTAAAAAAGGAGCAATGATATTATTGCTGTAAGAGTCAAGGATCCTGTTTTTCCCCTCATCAGATAGATCCCTTGAGGATCCCGCAGATCTTATTGATCCCCGTCTCCTCCCGCAATTTCTTGCTTTTCACATCGTTTCCGATACTGATAATCTCCTCCAGATCCTTTCTTGTCAGGCGGGTAAAGGAACTTTGTTCCCAGATTTGTCTCCCCACGGAAACCCACGTCTCACCAAGGATGTAGTTCAGCGTTTTTATATCCTGCGGTGAAAAAGCAGACCACTTGGATCCCGGGTTGTGGCGGATCTTCTCTATTGCCATCTCGACAGCCCGCTCCTTGTGCAGCTGAAAAATTCTTCTCCCCCGCTCGTCAGTTGTCACATCAGGCATATATCCATCCTCATTTTAATCTTTTGACTCTGATTAAATAGTGTTTCTTAAATAATATGCCAGAATAAACTTTCGGTTCCGCTATATTTCGGGTCTTGGGCTGGCAGAGCAGGACAATACCGGCAAGCGGGTATAGTGCCGCAATCAGGGAAGAAGTTGAGTCCTGCTGTCATTCCCATGGAAACCCAAAAAAGGAAGGTTATGATGTTCGGAACTGTTTTTTCCGAAAAAAAGACCGCGCGCGGTCTAAATTCCGCTGTTTGGCCGGAGTCCGAATGACCATCAGAGGTCGGTTGGTGTGGATGGCGACACCGAGCGTGGTACTCCCGACGAAAAGCCCGGTCAGTAAACTTTTCCCGTGCGAGTTCATAAGAATCAGTGAGATATCCTCTCTGTCTGCAAGGCTGATGATCTCGTCAGCTGGTCGACCCATGCGGATATGAATCTTTACGGGAAGCCCGGTACTAGCAGGATCGGTTTTGATTTCCTCAAGTTTCTTTGTTGCTTCCTGAACATTTGAGTCGATCTCTTCATGTGTTTCCCCCTTCGTCACGACATGAAGTAAATGTACCTCACCTAATCCTTCAATATCATTTATTGATGACAGCGCTTTTTGGGCAGGTTCTAAAAAAAATCTGTGTGGAATAGTACCCGGGAGAATATCCCGGGACAGAACCTGCTGAATACTGCTCCCTCAGCTCCCCGGCAACGAGGTGCCGGAAAATCAAAAGGTGCGTCTTTTCATGGCGTAATATATCAGCCGAAACGCTCCCGAGCAGGAGGCCTTTGAGACGTCCTCTCCCGCGGGAACCGATGATGATGGATGAAACGTTCTCGCACTCGGTCTTCCTGAGAATTGCTGTCGAGATATTGCCACTGGTGATGACATCAACGGTCACCTTGACGACAAATCCCAGATATTCAGGGAAATTTTTCTCCTCCTCCCGCTGAATTCTAACATTCTCGAAATGTGCTGGGTGGCATCGAAAACATGCTGGAGGACAATCTCCTGTATCCCGGGGATCCTGGTCAGGCATAAAATGGTTTTTTTGCGTGTTTAGAAAAATCTGTGGGAACTAATACTTTTCCAAACGTCTTCGTCACCCCGTCTTGTTCTACTCTCTTTCTTGTCATGATTTAAATTATCCATATCCGGCAGATTGGAATATACCGTTATTACTGATGCAGGAAATCAACGCTGCATTGCCAGACTGATCCCTATTCTCCTTGTCGGAAATATGGGGGGACTCAATGATTTTTTAATAGCAGGGCACATACTACCAAGTAGTCGGATCTTCCAATAGAAATGGGCAAAAACGTTATTGAGCTGATTAAAAATGTTTTATGCCATCCTGATATACCATAATAATTAAGGGGTTTTTATGGCAGAAGAGATTAGAGACCTGATCGAAAAAATAAATCAGGAAGGAATCAAGGCCGCGGAGGAAAAGGCTCAAAATATAGAGGCGGCAGCAAAACAAAGAGCCGATGACATCCTTGCTCAGGCTGGGCTTGAGGCAGAGGAAATGATTGCTGCCGCGAAAGACAGGATTCGCCGTGAAGATGAAAAAGGAAAAACCCTGCTTGCCCAGGCGGGACGGGATCTGCTTCTCTCCTTAAGAAAAGAAATTAATGCCATGCTTGGGCGCATTGTGGTTTCAGACATCCAGCAGGCCTTGACCCCGGAGGCACTATTCAAACTCTTATCGGAAGTGGTCAGGAACTTTAGCACGGGGGAAAATAGTGACATTACGGTTTTA
>DATKZP010000102.1:0-19153 GCA_035527915.1 Methanoregula sp.
CCCGACCAAGGAGCACCCCGGCACACCCATCCTGCACAAGGAGAAGTTCTCACACGCTGATGGGCTTGGCATCTTAACGCCTATCGAGTTCAAATACCCGGCAGAAGTACCGGACAAGGACTACCCGCTCATCATGACCACAGGTCGCTGCATCTGGCAGTGGCACACCGGTACCATGACCCGTCGCTCGGAAAACCTCGAGCGCGAGGCACCGACCGGCTGGGTCGAGATAAATACCGAG
Source organism: Methanoregula sp. (assembly GCA_035527915.1). Classification (GTDB taxonomy): domain Archaea; phylum Halobacteriota; class Methanomicrobia; order Methanomicrobiales; family Methanospirillaceae; genus Methanoregula. The sequence goes on from DATKZP010000102.1 coordinate 242, forward strand.
GATGCAAAGGCATTGGGCATCAAGGACAAGGAAATGGTCAAGGCAATCACCCGCAGAGGAGAGATCACGCTCGGTGCACGGGTCACAGAAAATATCAAAAAAGGTGTTGCCTTCATACCATTCCACTACAAGGAATGCGCAGCGAACATCCTGACCAACAACGCACTCGACCCGGTTGCAAGTATTCCGGAGTACAAGGCCTGTGCTGTGAGAATTGAGAAGATCGCGGAGGTGAAGTAACATGGCAAAGAAAGGCGATATGCTCTACGCATGGACCAATGACGCAGATATCAAGAAGAAAGCTGAACTCGGTGGTGCAGTCACTGCACTCTGGAAGCACGCTCTTGAATCAAAGGCCGTCGATGCAGTTCTTGCCATCAAGAAGGGTAAGGATCTCTACGATGCCCAGCCGGTGCTCATTACCAACCCGGCTGACCTGAAGGACACTGCTGGTTCCCTCCACTGCGGTACCCTCCTGCTCCCAAAACTCGTCAAGAAATACCTTGATGGTGCAAAGACCATGAAGATCGGGGTGACGGTCAAGGGTTGCGATGTGATGGGCTTTATGGAACTTGCCAAGCGCAAGCAGATCAACCTTGACAACATCGTCATGATCGGTGTCAACTGCGGCGGCTCGGTCAGCCCGATGCTTGCACGCAGGATGATTGCCGATAAATTCGGTGTTGATCCGGACAAGGTCCACAAGGAAGAGATTGACAAGGGCCAGTTCATCATCGAGTACGAAGGCGGACACAAAGGAATCTCGATCGACGAACTTGAAGACGCTGGTTACGGCCGCAGGTCCAACTGTCGCCGCTGCAAGTACAAAATCCCCCGCCTGGCGGATCTCGCCTGCGGGAACTGGGGTGTCATCGGCGAAAAGGCCGGTAAGGCAACCTTTGTGGAAGTATGCAGCGACAAGGGTGCAAATCTTGTCGACGGTGCGGTAGCAAAAGGTATTCTTGTAACCGAGCCGGCAAATCCCAAGGGTCTTGAGATCCGTGGCAAAGTCGAGGGTGCAATGTTCAAGCTCGGCGATAAGTGGCGCAGGCGTGATTTCACAGCACTCGGGGCAAACCTCTGGGAGACAATCAACAAAGAGACATCCCGGTGCATCAAGTGTTATTCCTGTATCGAAAACTGCCCGGTCTGTTTCACCGCTGCCGAGGACCTGAAAAAGGGCTCTCTTATGGTTAAACCAGGAGAGCTCCCGCCGAACCCGATGTTCCATTTGAGACGGTTTGCCCACATTTCAGACAGCTGCATCAACTGTGGTCAATGTGAGGAACTCTGTCCGATGGATATTCCCATGGCACTCTTCTCGCATGCAATCCGTACGGAAGGAGACGTTGCCTTTGAGGCAAAACTGGGTAAAGCATCCTATTCCAATTAATTTTTTTTTTTGCACTATGATAACTCATGATGAGTATTTGTATGTGCAAACAGACAAATGAACGATGTTTCCCCGAAGTCTGGTAGAAGGGATCCTCAAAATTCCTTGGGAAGGAAGGGGAGGGAAAAGACGTTTGGCGGGGTATCATCTCCTGGGAAAATTTTCAAGACTGTTACAAAGTAAGTATCAGGATATTAATCGCTAAGTTTCCTTATCATAAACCCTGCCTCATTTTTTATTTGGGATCTACCTTGTTTTTACTAACCTGCTTTCCAATTCTTTGCTATGCAAATGGGGAGATCGATCAGATATCGTACCGGGAAAAATGGATTATGCATTCGTCGGGATTAAAAACACAGAGATACCATCAAGCCAGGTACAATTAAGGTATTTTAAAAAAATATTTGAAAAATTATTCACTATGGTATAAATTCCCAAAATATTAAAGAATTAATGCAAATAATTCCCTCTTATTAATTATATTTATTTTATTTTAAATAGACATAAGTCCTCTTCTGATATAAAATTAATAATTAATTAAAATCGATATATATATATTAAAATGGATTCCAATTTTCAATAATGCCAGTTTTCGATCAGGAGAAAGTAGATCGACTCAAACAGATCCTTAAGTGGCATTCAAGAGGTATCACCATATCAGATCTCGCCACCAAAATGGAAATGAATCGGAATCTGGTAGCAAAATATCTTGATATCCTTCTCGTTTCCGGCCATGTGGAAATGCAGGTTATGGGTGCTGCAAAGGTATACTTCCTCTCTCATCGGGTCCCTATCTCATCGATGCTGGAATACTCTAATGATATGCTTATCATTCTTAACTATGAGAGAAAAATCATCCAGGTCAATGAACCGCTTCTTGCGCTGGTTAATGAAAGGAGAGAAGCACTCGTAGGCAGGAACATCAAAGACCTGGATCACCCCTTCCTTAACGCTATTCCAATTACCATACCCTCCAAAGACACCGAATCTACCCACGAAACGGTAAGTGAAATTGAATGTACCCATGAGGAAAAGAAACGCCATTACAAAGTAAGACAGGTACAAACGGCATTTGAAGACGGGAGCAGGGGTATTACCCTTATCATCGAAGATGTTACGGCTCATATCACATACCAGGAGACACTGGAGCTCAACGAAGCCAAATACCGCGGCATCGTAGAGGACCAGACCGAGTTTATTACGCGATTCCTGCCTGACGGAACTCTCGTTTTTGTCAATGACGCATACGCCCGGTATCTTGGGAAGAATAAGGCGGATCTCCTTGGCAGACCAGGTATCCCCGATATTGATAATAATGATATAGCTGTTATGAACCAGTGCATCCAGTCCCTGGATATCCAAAACCCTGTTAAAACCTTTGAATGCAGGATCCACCGTTCAAGCGGGGAGATTCGGTGGAACCTGTGGACCGTGCGTGTGCTGTTTGATGATAACAAAAAACCCATTGAATACCAGGGTGTTGGAAGAGACAACACAGAAAAACGTGAGGCCGCAACGAGGATTAACCAGTATGTCAGGGATATGGAATTCCTGTCCCGGAAGGCACTGGAGTTCGTTGAGCTTTCTGCTGACGCTGATATTTTTCAGGCAGTCGCACAGGGCCTTTCCGAAATTATCCCTGATGCATTAATTACTGTTAATTCAATTGATGCAATACCTGGTTCCCTCACCGTCAGGTCTGTCCTGCCCAGCCGTGACAGAGAACTCCTCATGAAATATCTCGGAACTGATTTGCAGGGATTCCAGTTCAATATTAATTTATTGCCAGAAGAACAAAAGATGAAATTTTTCAGTGGATTAAAGGAGAGAAAACTTGTGCATATCGAAGAAAACCTGCACACAATTTTTTTCCGGCAGGTTCCCCAGAATACCTGCGACCTGATAAGGGCTGGTCTTGACCTGGAAGATGAACTGTACACTATCGGGCTGACAAGACACGGGATTATCTTTGGGAACGTTTCTTTTTCGCCACGAAAAGGTGAAAAAGTAACCAACGTATCGATCATTGAAATGTTTATCCGGCAGGCTTCGATTGTATTACACCGGAGACTCACTGATGATGCGCTGAAATCAAGTGAAAAATTATACCGGAGCGTGATCGAAAATATCCAGGATGTTTTTTATCGTTCCGATAAGGATGGAATTCTTACAATGGCAAGCCCGAGCTGGGCAAGGCTTCTCGGATATGATTCCCTTGACGACTGCATCGGTTACAATATCGCTGATAAATTCTATTTTGAGCCTCAAAAACGAAATGAATTTCTCGATGCTGTCTACCGGAATGGGTCAGTCAGTGATTATAAAGTTACATTAAAGTGCAGGGATGGAAGTCCCTTCTACGTCTCTACCAACAGTCACCTGTATTATGATGAGTCAGGTACATTACTCGGCATAGAAGGAATTTTTCGTGATATCAGGGAGTCACATGCAGCAGCGGAAAAAATACAACATCATATCAAACAGATTGAATTTTTTTCCCGGAAACTCCAGGAGTTTATCGAACTGCCTCCGGAATCTGACATCTTTTATGCAATTGGTGCAGGCCTTCATGAAATGCTCCCCCAGGCGGCAATTTTTATCAACTCCTATGTTCAGGATTCGGACACCCTGATGGTACGGGCAATTTTCAGTGAGAATAATCATGAAATTCTAAGAAAAACTATAGGAAAAGATCTTACCGGGACGATTATTCCCGTCGATGATGCAACACCATTAAAAGACGTGATGACAGGAAAAATCCACAGAACCCACAACCTTCATACTATTCTCTTTCAGCACCTCCCGGCCGATACCTGCGCCACGATCGGGAAATCCCTTCATCCCGGCGAGTTCTTTTCCATCGGACTGATCTGGCAGGATTTGTTTTTGGGTAACATGATATTTGCTCTCAAAAAAGGGGAGACAATTGAAAATGCTTCTCTGATAGAAACCTATGCCCGGGCAGCATCGATTGCACTTGAGAGAAAGATTGCAGAAGATACACTAAAAGAAAGTGAGGAGATCTTTTCCAGTGTTGCACAACAAGTGCCAGTTCCCATTGCAATTATTGAACCTTATGGTACATACCGATACGTAAATCTGAAGTTCATTGAGACCTTCGGGTATGATCTCAACGATTTTAAAACAGGAAGAGAATGGTTTTCACTGGCATATCCGGATCCGGAATACCGCAAACACGTTATCGCCACGTGGAAATCAGATCTCAAAGCATCCAAAAAGGGTCATGAACGACCTGAGACGTTTACCGTAAGGTGTAAAAATGGCGTTGACCGTGAGATTATATTTCGCCCGGTTACTCTCTCGGATAATAAACAGTGCATAGTGTATGAGGATATCACCAATAAAAAACAGATCTCATAACTACGTCAGGAATTCCTGCATGAACTGGTTGATATTATCGATTTTTTACCGGATCCAAGCTTTGTAGTTGATTTGGATCATTTACATGGCACAAATCCATTATCCTTTCGTTGAATGAACCCCTCTTCTTCAAGATCACATAATATCCTTTTTGTCCGCTGACGATCTTCAGGAACACGGGCGATGATCTCCTCTTCTTCAAGGAAGTGATCTTTCAGCACTATTTTTAAGAGTGCCCCGCGGATTTTCCGGTCAGAACCGTCGAAGGCAGATTGCCTGGTATAATGAACACTCCGCCGGTTAGGGTTGGGAACCGTCTTTTTCAGCGCTGATCCAAGGTCCATCAATGCCCAGTACCATACGCGGGGATTTTTTCGCAATAATGCTTTTTTTACGAGCGGGAGAATGTCTCTGTCGCTTACTCTGTCTGTGCCGCTAAAGAAAAAGTGAATAAAGACCCTGCGAATATTGGTCTCAATGAAGACAACGGGCATATTGAACGCGAATGCTGCGATTGATGAAGCAGTTGCCCTGCCAATGCCCGGAAACGTTGCGAGGATATCCACATCAGCCGGAAGAATACCATTGTATTCGGTCATAACCCGGATGGCACATTTCTGTAACGCGATCGCCCGCCGGTTGTAACCCATACCCTGCCAGACGGTGAGAACGTTACCAAGCGGTGCAGCGGCAAGTGCTGCAAAGTCCGGGAATGCACGGATAAATTCCGGAAATTTCGAATTGACCCGTTCTACCTGTGTCTGCTGGAGCATAATCTCCGAGACGAGGATCTGATAAGGATCTGTAGTATTTCGCCAGGCCATGTCCCGACCGTACTGCTCGTAGTGCGACAGCACCATCTGCCGGAATGCCAGAATGCCAGGGCTGGAACTATCAGTAAGGGAAAATTGAGGTCCGGTATGATACAGGGTTTCCTGAACTGAATTTTTCATGATTCGTAAGCCCGGTCAAAATTTTCAGGCCCGATCCCTACCGTATGATCACGACCACTCATAATCATTCAGGTAATGGCAACACCGATGACGGGGGATGCAGGGTGTACCAGAAAATTACGGTCATTCAGGTACGTTTAAACATAGTGTCGAGATCGGCACGCGTGAACCTTACCATCGTTGGTCTTCCATGGGGGCAGGTAAACGGGTTTTTGGTGTGTCTGATCTGGTTTACGATGCGCTGGCACTGTTCCTTTGTGCAGACAGTTCCTGCCTTGATTGCACCCCTGCATGCGATAATGCGGGTAATCTTTTCACGGTTGTTTACCGCACGTACCGGCTCTTCACTGACAAGATCGCTCACGATCTCATCGATCATGGTCGTATCCTCGAGTTTCCCTAATACCACCGGGATTGCCCGGACAAGGAAGGTATCCCTGCCGAATTCTTCAAGAACAAAACCTTCCTTTGCAAGTGCAGGTAAAAGATCAAAAAGAATTGCTGCCTCCTGTGCAGTCCGGTGAAGGATAGCCGGAACTATGAGCTCCTGTGAACGATGATCCCCTCCTGTTCGTGCAATGACCTGTTCATAGAGAATGCGTTCGTGAGCAGCATGCTGATCGATCATGACAAGTTCACCATTTTCCGTTGTGGTCAGGATGTAGATCCCCCCAAATTGCCCGATAACCTCCATAACCGGAAGTTTTGCATCGACCGGTACAACCCCGGTGGTAAGCTCTGTCTGCCGCAGCTGGCGGTCGGTTGTAACGGTGCCTGCATGCGTGGATTCGCTGACTCCGTACGATGCCGGTGTGGTGAGATCATAGCGCATCCCTGATTCTATTGCGGCTTCCGTACGGGGGTCCCCCCTGGGTAATGATGACGGGGACCTGACTGCGGGAATCAGGTCGTGGCTGAGCAACGCAGTGTTAACCGATTCGCGGATTGCCAGTACAATCTCTTTTTCCCGGGAAAGGCGGACCAGTTTTTTTGTCGGGTGTACATTTACATCGACAAGTCCTGTATCAATCTCTAAGGAAAGGAAAGCAACCGGGAACCGCTCCTTGGGGAGCAGGGTGCCATACCCCTCTTTGATGGCCCCGGTGATTACGGATGAAGATACATATCGCTGGTTGATTGCTATCATCATCCGGGATGGATCTTTCCTAGAGAGGGAGGGGCGTGATATATAACCGGAAATCTTAATAAACGGAAGAGTCGTGCTCACCGGAATAAGTTCCTGTACAACATTGCTGCCATAGAGGCGGGCAATGGTATCAAGTATCCGGGGGGATCGATCCGTTACGAGATGCTCGTTTTGATCGGTGTACAAACGAAATGAGATCTCTGGATGGGCAAGGCAGATACCTTCCAAAAGCGCGTGAATATGTGAGATTTCGGTGTTTTTGCTCTTCTGGAATTTTTTTCGTGCCGGCGTATTAAAAAACAGGTCTTCTACAAGCACCGTGGTCCCTTCCGGTGCCCCGGTATCTCCCGTCTCTTTTATTTCCCCTGCCTCAATTACAACTTTTGTCCCCGCAACAACTCCCGTACCATGAGGTCGTGTGGTCAGGGTGACCCGGGAGACAGCGGCGATGCTGGCAAGAGCTTCTCCGCGAAATCCAAGAGTATGGATATGGAAAAGATCATCGATCCGGGTAATCTTACTTGTTGCATGGGGAGTGAAGGCAAGCAAAGCGTCGTTAAGATACATGCCGCATCCATCATCAATGATCCGGACACTCACAATTCCTTCTGCTGATGATACAATATCGATACGAATTGCATGGGCCCCGGCATCAATTGCATTTTCCACAAGTTCTTTTACTACCGATGCAGGACGCTCGACCACTTCACCTGCAGCGATCTGGTTGACGGTTGCCGGGTCAAGGATGTGGATCGGAGAAAAATTATGATTATTCTTCATGCTTACCCTTCATTATTCTCCAGCATCTTTCGTAACTCTGCTATCTTTGCAAGCGCCTGCAGGGGCGTCATCTCATCAGGAATGATACGGGCAAGTTCATCGAGCGCCGGGTGTTGTACTGCGGTTTTTGTTGCGCTGTCATTATCGATAAGAAGGACCTGGGTATACCGCTGGGGGCGGGTTCCTGCAGGGACATCACGGTTCATGGTCTCAATGAGGATACTCTCGGCACGCCCGGTCACTTTTTTGGGGATACCGGCAAGCCGGGCGACATGGATACCGTAACTCTTATCCGTTGCACCGGGTATGAGCTTGCGCAGGAAGACCACCTCATTTTTTGTCTCTCTTACCGCAAAATGATAATTTTTAGCCCTTTTTAGTACCCCTTCCACCTCAATGAGTTCATGGAAGTGCGTAGCAAAAAGTGTTTTTGGCCCGGCACCTGCCCGCCCGTGCAGGTATTCGAGCACGGCCTTTGCAATTGAGCACCCGTCACCGGTGCTTGTTCCCCTGCCAATCTCATCAAGGATAACAAGGCTCCCTGAGGTCACATTATTGAGAATGTTTGCAAGTTCAAGCATTTCAACAAAAAACGTGCTCTGACCGCTGGCGAGATCATCAAATGCCCCGACGCGGGTGAAGATGCGGTCAAGAATGCCAATACTCGCGTGCCGGGCGGGGACAAAACTTCCTGCCTGGGCCATGATACAGATGAGTGCCACTGCCCGCATATACGTAGACTTTCCTGCCATGTTTGCACCGGTGATGATCATCACCTGGGTACCGGAACTGGCAAGATCGGTATCGTTGGGAACGAAGTTTCTTAAAAGCCCCTGTTCGACAACCGGGTGTCTCCCGTCACGGATGGTTATCGCATCACTGGTATTCAGGTGCGGGCGTACGTAATCATGGGTCTGTGCAATCTCAGCAAGTGCCGCAGAGACGTCAAGAACAGCAATGCCACCGGCAATTGCCTGGAGATCGCAAATTACGCTACGAAGGGCTTCAATAATTCCCGACCAGAGTTCGCGCTCAAGTGCAAGGACACGCTCATCCGTATTGGTGATAAGTGTCTCTTTTTCCTGCAGCTCGGGAAGCGTATAGCGCTCGCCCGTTGCTGTTGTCTGGCGGCGCTGGTAATGGGAAGGCACGAGATGAAGATTTGGTTTTGTAATATCAATGTAGTAACCAAAGACCCTGTTGAACCCGATCTTGAGGGATTTGATACCGGTCAGTTCCCGTTCTTTTTTCTGGAGTTCAATGATCCAGTCCTTTCCCGAATGGAGTACTCCTTTGATGGAATCCAGTTCTTTTGAATAACCGGGCCGGATTACTCCCCCGTTGCGTGCAATAACGGGAGGTTCTTTGACAATTGCGTTCCGTATAAGGTCGATACTATCCGGTAAATCATGAAGATTTTTCAGAGCGTCGGCAATATAATGCGGGATATCCCCCGTTTTGCCATCCTGTATCGTGCTCCTGATTGAGGGGAGGGTTGAAAGCGAGTCTGCAAGCGCGATGAGATCCCGGGGTCCTGCATTCCCGTATGCAACCCGCGCCGCAATTCTTTCGATATCAGCGCAGCGGACAAGAAGGCTCCTGAGTGAAAGTCGCACGGGTGTATGTGCGATTAAAAAATCAATCGCATCCAGTCGTTTGTTTATTTCTTCGATATCGGTGAGCGGACGTGAGAGATGACGGTTGAGCATACGGCTTCCCATCGGTGTTTTTGTCAGGTCAAGACAGGATAACAGTGTCGCCCCTTTTGTTTCACTTCGGATGCTTTCTTTCACTTCAAGGTTGCGCAGCGTGATCGCGTCGAGCATCATGCCCTGCGCAGCTGAGCGCAAAAAAAGACTGGTGATCTGGGCAAGAGAAGAGTTCTGTGTCTCTTTTGCGTACGCAAGAGCTGCACCTGCCGCACCGATTGATGCAGGGAGCCCGTCACACCCATAGCCGGCGAGTGACGCGACACGGAAGTGCTCCATAAGGGTACGCCGCGCCCGCTGTTCGGAGAAATCCTCGTCTTTAAGAATGGTGACAACAACCCCCCGCTCACGGATACGTTCCTTCAGCTTGTCCGGAACTGCTGACGGAACTATGCATTCTGCCGGGCGGTACCGGGCAATCTCTGAGAGAATATTCTCAAAACCATGATCGTGATCGATGGAGGCGACAAAAAACTCCCCGGTCGAGATATCGAGAAGTGCAATTCCCCAAAGATTATTTTTCAAATCGGGACAGAGTGAGAGCAGGGAGGATGAGGCCGAAGAAGAAAGCATGGCAGAGTCGATCACGGTGCCGGGGGTGATCACGCGAACCAGCTCGCGTTTCACAATTCCTTTGGTGTTTTTTGTATCCCCCACCTGGTCGACAACGGCTACCTTGTAACCCTTGCCAACCAGTTTGGCGATATACCCGTCCGCGGCATGGTAGGGCACACCCGCAAGGGGGATCCGGTTATCGCCGCTTTTTGAACGCGAGGTGAGAACAATTTCCAGTTCCCGGGAGATGAGTTCCGCATCACGTTCAAATGTCTCATAAAAGTCACCGATACGGAAAAACAGGATGGTATCCGGGTGCTTTTCCTTGATCTCCCGGTACTGCCGCATCACGGGGGTGAGACGGGCACCATTTTCAACCACTTCTGAAAGTTGTGCGGGAGAATCACGTGTCATGTATGCAGAAAAATAGCCTTCCGGATCAATTAATACCGATCTTATCGCCATGCCCGGACTGTATCAGAAATGGTTGTGCACATACCAGATCATAAGAGGAACGGAGATTACCAGTGCGATGATGCCAAACACAAGACCCAGGGCAAAACCAATCCCGACAAGCAGGGTGATTTCCTCAAGAACGCTCACCGCAAAAGGTATGCCACTCCAGAGAATCACCAGGCCTGCAAGGGTAATGATGCCGATGCCGATCGCTGCATTCCTGATATCCTGGGAACTTGGTGCAACCGAAAGGACAAGACTGAGAGTCAGGTAAAGGTAGACAAGGAACCACGCATTGAACCGGACAAAAAGATTCCGGGTAAACATTTCCACAATTCCCCTGCCGAGTCCCAGCACGGCATCCATCGAACCGACACTGGAGGGCAGCGGGGGCAGCGCGCATCCGAGATATTGCGAAAATACCCAGGTACATCCCGCGAGCACGAGGGGAATACAGAACAGCGGTGCCGAACTGATTACGACATGACCCAGCCAGGGTATTTTCGGCGACGAATAGGTGACCGAGCCGCCATCCCGGGAAAAGAGCACGACCTTTTTGATCGTTGCACCGGTAATGAAGCACCCGAGAACATGCGAACATTCGTGGATTATTACTCCGGGAGCCTTTATGAAATAATAAAAAACCCGGACCGGCATGGCTTGTGCCCAGAGAACGTCCAGCGTCATGGATATGAGCATGACGACAATGCCCGTTGCGATGACAAGAAGGAATGCTTCGGCCTGCATGGATGGTCAGGATTTTCCTGTGGTGTTTGGATCTGCCACACACATAAGCGCAGCGTTTTTGTGATATGATACTTCTGAAAGTCTCATTATCTTTCGCTGCCTATGAGCAGGTATGACACCGGAACAACGTTTGCCCAATCAGGGTCCCGGTTCACCTGAAAAACACTATAACCGGCTCATCCACGAAAAGAGTCCTTACCTTCTCCAGCACGCAGGAAACCCGGTTGACTGGTATCCCTGGGGAACCGAAGCGTTTGCCCGTGCGGAGAGGGAGAATAAACCCGTCTTTCTTTCCATTGGTTACGCCACCTGTCACTGGTGCCATGTCATGGCGCATGAATCTTTTGAAGACCCCGTTATTGCCGACTTACTGAATAAGGATTTCATCAGCATCAAGGTGGATCGTGAAGAACGCCCGGATATTGACAGCATCTACATGTCAGTCTGCCAGATGATGACCGGCCAGGGAGGGTGGCCGCTCACTGTTATCCTGACACCGGAAAAAAAGCCGTTCTTTACAGGAACATACATCCCAAAAGAAAGCCGGTTTGGGATGACCGGTCTTATGGACCTTCTTCCCCGTATCACCAGATCCTGGCAGGAGCGGTACAACGATCTTGTTGCATCCGCAGAGGAAATTGCAGCTGCACTTCATCAGGAACAACAATCATATGACGAGGATATTCCGGATATTTCACTACTTCATCAGGGGTATGATGAACTGGTGCTGCGATTCGATGCAGAGCATGGAGGGTTTGGGCGTGCACCAAAATTCCCTGCGCCGCATACACTCCTTTTCCTGTTACGGTTCTGGAAGCGGACGGGCACTACCCGGGCGCTTACTATGGTGGAAAAGACACTCGGTGCAATGCGCAGTGGTGGTATCTTCGATCAGGTTGGAGGGGGGTTTCACCGGTATTCGACTGATGCACAGTGGCGGGTGCCGCACTTTGAAAAGATGTTGTATGACCAGGCACTCCTTGTCATGGCATATACCGAAGCATACCAGGCAACACGCAATCCGGAATTCCGGAAAACTGCTGAAGATATTATTTCCTATGTGTTTCGCGACCTGACATCTCCAGAAGGGGCTTTTTTCTCTGCAGAGGATGCGGATAGCCCCGGGGGTGAAGGTGCTTTTTATCTCTGGACAGCAGGTGAGACCGAAAAGATACTGGGAAAGGATGATGCGATAGTTGCTGCCCGCATTTTTGGTATAACAGACGCTGGAAATTATCAGGAAACGGGAACCGGCATGGGACAGAATATTCTCTACCGGACAAAATCCATTGCCGGGTTGGCATCCTCTTCCGGCATATCAAAAACCGATAGTGAAATCCGGCTTGAATCCATCAGGGCGAGGCTCTTTACCGCACGAGAGCAGCGCTCCCGCCCGTCACTCGATGATAAAATCCTGGCTGACTGGAACGGTCTTTTTATCGCAGCGCTCGCACAGGCTGCACGGACATTTGGCAATGAGAAGTACCTTGCAGCTGCCAGGCGGGCCATGCAGTTTGTCTTAACCCGCATGCGTACTCCAGACGGGGGGCTCCTGCACCGTTATCGTGACGGTGAACCTGCGATCCCGGCCTTTGGTGATGATTATGCATTCATCATCAAAGCCTTACTTGAACTGTATGAATCCACCTTTGAGCCTGGGTTCCTCTCTTCCGCTCGTGAGCTGAACACCTGGTTCGTGGCACATTTCTGGGATGAGGGGCAGGGAGGTTTTTTCACGATAGCGGATACTGCCGAAATCCTGCTGGTGCGAAAAAAAGAGATTTATGATGGAGCAATCCCGTCATGTAATTCGGTTGCATTTGAGAATCTGGTGAGATTATCCCATCTCACGGGCGATGCGTCCGATGAACTGCGGGCGTCAGAACTTTTACGCTGTTTTGCAGCACCTGTGCACCAGTCACCTTCGGCGCATGCGTGGTTCCTGTGCGCACTATCCAGTGCTATCGGACCCGTTCATGACGTTGTTATTATTGGTGAGAGGGATGCTGATGATACACGGGCAATGATCACTATCCTCAGGGAACACTATCTTCCCTGCGTAGTGATTGTCTACAGGTCACCTGAGGAGCATGATCTCCTGCTCACCAGCCTCGCACCTTTCACCCGCGACCTGCATGCAAAAGAGGGGAAGGCAACTGCGTATATCTGTACTGGCCATTCCTGTGTCATGCCAATAACAGAACCAAAGCGGATGCTGGAATTGCTACGCTGCGAAAATTTTAGATAAAGAAAAAACCGGCTCTGATAAAACCTGATCATATTCATCTTTTCACTGACTTAAAAAAAATACGAAGGTGACCCCTCTCTCCCCCGGAGGGGGGAGGCACCGCAATGGGTGTATCCCCCTGGCCCCCTGCTGCAATCTGGTTAACCTTATGAGAAGTAATCGCACGGTGGGGGGATGCCCGGGCGGCGGGGGCAGAGATGAAACCAAAAGCCCAAAAGAGCGTTATGATGTAATTTTTCTCAAGCATTTCTCCAGAGCCGAAAAATCAGAGGTTTTTCAGTGCAACAAGATCCTTGACCCCGACCAGTTTCCAGACCAGCGAACGCTCCTCTTCGGCGATCGCAGCCGGGGGATCCTGCGGGGAGTGCCCCAGCGCTGCAAGGATGTTGGAGGAGAGGTTCCTCTCAGCAATCAGGTTAACAAATTTCTCCCTTATTATCTTCTTCTCGATCGAGTCGTGTACTTCTTCGAGATAGCCATGGAGAGTCACAAACATGTATGACGACAGATCTTTTGTGTATTTCTCAATTTCAACAGAAACATAGGGGCTTTTTCGAAAATGTTCGATCTTTTTTCCATATTTTGTTGACAGGAAGTAGAGGAATGATCCATCAAAGACATAGAGGAATGGTGCGATATAAGGATATTTTTCCCCCTGGAATGCGATGCGGCAGACATAACCCTTTTCAATCAGCCGATCGTATTCCTGTTTCTCCATCCGCGGTATTTTTAAGATTTCCATACACTTACACCATTGGAATTCCCAACAGTACCTGATAAACTTTATTAATCTCTGCTGAAACAATAAAAAAGAAAAAATTATTTCTCTATCCGGAATCCTGCCTTTTTCCACGCGGTCATTCCACCCAGAACATTGGTCAGGTTGTGGTACTGGTGAATGGTAAGGATGCTTGCAGCAAGGCTGCCTTTGTAGCCGGCATCGCAATAGATCACAATAGGTTCATTTTTGGGGATTTCATCAAGATGCCGGGGCAGTTCTCCGATATAGATATGATGAGCCCCGGGAACATGGCCGACAGCGCGCCAGTTTTTAATGTCCCGTACATCGAGAATGAAGGGATTTTCGTTGTCAAGACGCTCGTTTAATTGCTGGACTGAACAGGTTGGCACGGTTCCAATGTCCTGCGCGCTTTTGGTCCATGCGGGAAACCCTCCGGAGAGTACCCCGGCAACAGTGTCATAACCAAGCCGGATAAAATGGCGGATAACACTGTCAAGATCCAGATTGAAGTCATCGACAATGACAATCGGTCTTTGGTAATCGAGGAACCAGCCCATGAATGCAGGGAGACCTTCCCGCCAGATGGAGATGCTGCCCGGGATATGACCTGCACCAAAACTGGTGGGTGACCGTATATCGACAATCTGGCAACCGGATTTCCTGAGATTGTTGACTTCGGGGATTGAAAGCGGGTGCAGGTCCGGTACATGGTGCATAATTGGTGCACCGTCCCGGTTGTATATTTCCATCTGCCGGAAATAGGGGGGGATATACGGGGATTCGGTTACCCGCCGCGAAATGAAACGTTCACGGCCTGATGCGAGCAGGGGATTTGTCTTTTTTTCATAACCAATGGTAGTGAACGGGTGATCAGCGATCTCGCCACCGCAAACAGACCCGGCCCCGTGGGCGGGACAGAGGATCACCCCGTCACCGAGCGTCAGGATTTTATCTGCAATGCTGTCATAGATTTTTTCTGCCATCTCCGCTTTTCGTTCCTGCCCGAAGAAATCTGTCCGTGCAATATCACCGGCAAAAAGCGTATCGCCGGAAAATACCATGTATGGCTGATCAGCAACCTCGGTGTCCCGCAGCACAAGGGAGATACTCTCTTCAGTATGGCCCGGGGTCTCCAGAACCGATAACACCAGCGACCCCAGAGTGAACCTGTCGCCCTCATATGCCGGCTTTCCATAGGCAAATGCCATCTTTACGCCATGAAAAATCTCCGCTCCGCACCTTTTATTAAGTTCCAGCGACCCGATGGTATAATCCTCGTTCCGGTGCGTCTCGAAGATATGGGTAATGACCAGTTCATGCCGGCGGGCGATTTCAAGGTAAATGTCACAATCCCGGCGCGGATCGATCACTGCTGCCTTCCCCCCTGATCCGATAAGATAGGAATTGTGGGCGATACCCTCAGAAACAATCCGTTCGAACAACATTTTGTCTTCCCCTCTATCGTGGAACTATACATTCAGTTCGTATATAGGTTATGAACCGGAATAAAAATGACAAAAAAGTCCTGTTATTATGGTATATAGGGATAGTTCAGGAGGATGGGGGTAGTGTCTCCACGCGATATGTGGTCCTCGAGGATGGTGCATAGTGTGTTCAGGTTTTCCGGGACATACCCGATCACTTCTGCACTCACGTTAATCCTCCGGTGCTCAAAATCGATGAACGGGTAGTCGCGGAGATCATTGTTGTGATGGTGACCGTGGATTATCCAGCCATCAAATTCTTCCGGGGCAGAGGCCGGATCGTGAACCAGCAGGAACGTAAAACCCCGGTATTTTAGCATTACACGGGGAACTGCCCCCAGTTCAGGATCATCATGGTTCCCTTCAATAAAGGTGATGCAGCCTTTGAGTTTTTTCCTGTACTGCAGGGCGGACAATGCATCTTTTCCATACCGTAAATCTCCCAGGTAATATACACGGTTCAAAGGAGAGATTGTATAGTTCCAGTTTTTTATCAGTACATGATCCATTTCCCGTACATCGGAAACGAGGAACGGGCGTGAACAGTAGCGGATGATATTCGCATGACCGAGGTGAAGATCAGCAATCAGGAAGATATCATCGGGAT
Organism: Methanoregula sp.; assembly: GCA_035527915.1. Lineage (GTDB taxonomy): Archaea > Halobacteriota > Methanomicrobia > Methanomicrobiales > Methanospirillaceae > Methanoregula. The sequence goes on from DATKZP010000102.1 coordinate 16,444, forward strand.
GGGATAGCTGGGGATCTGATAGTTCAAATCCCGATTGCTGCCGGAAGAGCGCGAGTGTTTTTTGCCAAGATTTACTGGTATGACGGTGATCACCCGTGATCCACCGTTTCTTTAAGAGATCATATTCAGCGATGATTGCTTCTCCCTGCATTACCGTAATCCTGAGTCCTGTTTCATCCAGGGTGACCGGCCGGACTACGTGCCCTTTTCTTCCGGTCAGGAAACGTTGTATCAGGCTTGTCACGAGGGAAAGAATACCGGGGGATGACCTTGCCTGTTCTTTCATTTCCTGCCCGTATGCCGTAAGATCGGAAAAAACTGATAATCCCATAGTGGGATTGAGATAATTTGCCACCGTCACGTGAAACCATTTGCCGGCTGGTTGGGCATCCCATGTATTGTGGCTGTGCACGAGGGAAGACAGTTCATCTGATAGCGAAGATGTGAGTTTTTTTAAGGATTCTGATGGCCTGACCGGAAATGCAATCACACTACCATGCATTCCCTCCCGCGTTTCCCAGCCGTCAATGGTGAACGGGGTGGGATCGAACCCGGCTGCCACCCGTCCGATGGTGTCAAGGAACTGACGGCAGCTGACACCTTCATCCAGGGTCAGGGGTCCAAACAGCGTGACATGCGGATGCCGTTCAAGGTACGGTTCAAGAGAAAATAACCGCCCGATATAAGAAATGGTCTCCCTGATCCGCCATTTTGTCCGGGAAAGACGGATCTCAATAAGATAAATATCGTCCATGAGCAGCAGCCTGTAATTAATTTCTCTATAGGGTCTTTGTGGTTAAATCTTTGATTTGTGTTTTTTAAAAAACGAATGATGACAATGAACATCACACGAGCATAGTGACATACGACCTTTAACGTACCCCCGGTCATGGGATCAGTCATCAGATGCCGCCAGTATAACAGGATAATAGAAACATTGCAATCGAAAAATAAATCCCGTTACGAGGTTTTATCGAAATTCTTTAATAACATTTTATAGTAATTACCAACATAATCCTGACATACAGGTTCCCGCATCACGGGTGACATGTCAGGAATTTCTATCATATATGGAGAACTCAGTATGAAAATTTCAGGTATCAGTATCATCGCAATCGTACTCGTTGTTATTGCCGTAGCAGTTGCAGGATGTTCATCCCAGACCACACAGACCAGTTCCAGTGAGCCGGGAAAAGTTCCCGCTGCAACAACTGCGGCTGGCAGCCTTCAGGCAGGATCCGTTGTCACAGGGACAGACATCTTTGGGGCGACAATCCCCTATAACTGGTTTGAGTATAAAATGTCCACAGCAGACATGACAGTTTATATGAAATATGAAAAATCGGGCAAATGCACAATGCGGATGGAAGGAAAAGATTTACCCGGCGGCAGCATGACCATTGACTGTTCATCGGAAGGAGGGCAGGGACAGCAGACACAGAGCAACCCCAATGAGGTCCAATCCGACGTCAGGTTCTACTATGTCGGTATCGAACCGGTAACGGTTCCTGCAGGTACCTACCCGACTGCATCGAAATATACCGTTACTTCGCAGGGACAGACCGTGACATACTGGACTGCTTCAGGTGTTCCGGGATTTGTCAGGATGCTGTCAAAATCTCCTGATGGCGATGTCATCATGGAACTGAACGGTTGGGGATAATTCAAGAAACCCGCCTTTACTTTTTTTGGTAATTATCAGGTTGAATGTGAGCCCGGCTGACTCTGTTTCTGGCAGTAAAAATTCCAAAAACTGATTATCATATACGGAGTACCCTCCCGTTTTATCAGGATATGTCCATCGCAGGATCGTTTCGAAAGGTTCATGAAATCTTATTTCCAGAATCAGCTATTGCATATGCCAGGACACCTGTGACCTATGCAGACCCTTTGCAGGAGCAAAACCATGATCGACCAGTTACTTGAAGGAAATAAAAAATTCCGTGAAACTGTTTTTAAACAGAATATTGATCATTACCAGGAACTCACAAAAGGACAAAGCCCTCCGGTCCTCTGGATTGGGTGTTCTGATTCCCGGCTCCAGACCGGGCATATAACCCAGATGAAACCCGGGCACCTCTTCATCCAGCGGAATATCGGTAATGTCGCCCCTATCCATGACTGGAATTTTGCAACAGTACTGGAGTACGCAATCAAGCACCTTAAAATCAAAGACATTGTTATCTGCGGGCATTCCGATTGTGGTGCAATAAAGGCACTCGACAAAGAACTGGAGGATGTCTACATCCCTCTCTGGCTTAATAATGCCATTGAGGCAAAAAACAGGGTGGACAGCAAAATACAAAAACCCACCACTCCCGAGGAGACAAAACAACGTTCACGGATGATCGAACAGGAAAACGTCCGACTCCAGATCGAACACTTAAAAACATATCCCCTCGTAAAAACCGCGCTTAAGGAAAAGTCAATTGAGGTTCATGGATTGTACTACGATCTTGAAACAGGAGCCTTAACAAAAATTGCATGAGGTTAAAGTACCCGTTCAATCTCTTTTTTTATCCGGTCCAGCGCGATGCGCCCGATACGGGTGAGTTTTTTGTTCACCAGAACAATGGGCAGCGGGGGATAATCAGTTTCTATGAGATTTTTTACATAATCCGGTACATGGTCATCAATCAGCGTGAGCCTGAGCTCCACCCGCTCACCGTACTCTTTTTTGAGTTCTGTGGCCAGTGCCTCAAACGCAGAC
>DATKZP010000103.1:0-3598 GCA_035527915.1 Methanoregula sp.
TAGAATGCCCCGTCTGCCGGCGCAGTCTCGTAGCCCATACGGTTCAATTCAGAGATGACGTATTTTCTCCGCCGGTCAAACTCAGTACGCATCTCCTCAACACAGCGCTGATCCCCTTTGAGTGCTGCCACCCCACCCCACATCGCAAACGTGGTTGCCTGGCTGACTGAATGTTGCTGTACCTTGGACATCTCCCGGATGATTTCAACCGGTGCAACTGCATAGCCAAGCCGCCAGCCGGTCATCGCGTATGCCTTGGAGAACCCGTTGATGGTGATTGTGCGCTGCGCCATATCGCAGAGCGCGGCAAGCGAGATGTGTTCCTTGCCGTATACCATTTTCTCGTAGATCTCGTCTGACATCGCGTAGATATCGTAATCCTGGCAGAGATCCGCTATGAGCTGCATGGATTGTTTGTCAAAGACAGCACCCGACGGGTTTGAAGGCGAGTTGACGACGATCATCTTGGTCTTTGCATTCACCCGCTCTAACAGGGAATCATCGAGCTGGAAGGTCTTTGGATTTACCGCGTGTTTGACAATCTTTCCCCCGGCGATCTGGACACAGGGTTCATACGATACCCATGCAGGGGTGAGCAGGATCGTTTCATCGCCGGGGTTCAGGACGGCTTCCATAGCCTCGTAGATCGCGTCCTTGGCACCGCACGTGACAATCACCTGCGAAGGGGTGCAGGGAAAATGGTTCTCGTTTCTGATCTTCTCGCTGATGGCAGAAATGAGTTCAGGAATGCCATTGCTCGGTGTATAATGCGTCTCGCCCCGGTTCAGTGCATCAATACAGGCATCCTTGATATGCCGCGGGGTATCGAAGTCCGGCTCACCTATCGAGAGGCTGATGACATCAATGCCCTCCCGCTGCATCTTCTTTGCCTTGTCGGAGATCGCCAGGGTTGCGGAAGGTGAGACGGCAGCAATCTTCTCTGAGAGCTGCCTCATTTCAATCGCTGGACAAGTTTGATGGCAGATTCGACAGCACGCTTTGCATAATCGATCCGCTCGTTTGCCTCAAGGCGCGTCATACCGGGCCCGGATATACCGAGAGTTACCGGTTTGCCAAATTCAAGCGAGAGATCGATAATTTTTCGGGCTGCGTGCTGAACGACAATATCATCATGCTGGGTAGCACCTTCAATAACACAGCCGATAGTAACGACTGCATCGACTTTTCCTGCCTGCAGCATCTTCTTGATTGCCAGCGGCATGTCATATGCCCCCGGGACATACAGAGACTCGGTCACTTCTGCTCCGAGAAACGCTGCATGTTCTCTTCCTTCAATCTCCATCATATAGGTGATGTCACGGTTGAACTCCGCAACGACGAATCCCAGTTTTATCGGCTTTGTATCACACATAGTTGATCATCTCTTGTAAATCGATCCTGATAAATTTGTACGCTCTGGTGTTTTTACCTTAGCGGCGTGCTGGTCCTGCATCAGCAAATCCCTGGCGTTGACCGGTCCCGGCCTCTTTTTCGAGCTCTTTTGGATGAAGAACCAGTTTTACAGCGTTGACTGCATGTTCGCGGGTGCGCTGTTCGGCAAGCCACGCGAGCTCATGTCCGTCTTTTGCTTCATCTTCATGTACAAAAACTTCAATTATATGGGTATTGGTCATGAGCTGACACATGATAAGTCCCTGCGAAGCTTCATGGGCGCAGAGCCGGTCTTTCTCTTGTCCTCCCGGCATCCCGAGTGCCATCACGATATCACATCTGCGCTGCTCAATGAGCTTCTTGCAGGCTACCGGAAGATCCTTAATACCCGGCACGGTTACCCGCTCGATCGCTACACTCGCATGTTTTTTCAGCTCATCGATTGCAATTGCTCCCATGTTAACGCGTGAAAAGGTGGTATCGGCAACACCCACCCTCATCCAAGCACCTCGCAGGCTGCAGCAACCCCGTCGCCCTGCAGCCTGAACCCGGACTTCTTCAGTGCATGCTGCGTTGCGGCAAGTGTTGCAAGGATCTCAGGAGCACTGACTGCACCCATGCTCCCGATCCGGAAGATTTTCCCCTTCAGGTGATCCTGCCCACCGGCGATGACAATCCCCATCTTCTTGATCATTGTCCGCATCTCATCATCCTTCACACCGTCAGGATATGAGATTGCGGTAACTGTGTTGGAATATTCGTGCTTTGCATCAATTTTCGGGAACAGGGATAGTCCCCAGGTTTTCGTTGCTGCCCGGATAACCTGCGCCATTTTCTGGTGGCGTGCGATCCTGTTTGCAATTCCCTCTTCTTCGATGATGAGACACGCTTCCCGCAGCGCTAAAAAGAGCGGAACTGCCGGGGTATACGGGGTCTCCATAGGTTTACCAGCGGCACTCTTTTTGTATGCCGCGAGATCGAGATAAAAGGGGGGATTCTTACAAAGCCTCTCCCATGCCCTGTTACTTACCGAGATTCCGGCAAGCCCTGCCGGGGCGGCGAGACATTTCTGGGATCCGACGATGGTAACATCTGCACCCCAGGTATCTGCTTCAACAACATCACCGCCAATCGACGTAATGCCATCCATTAAAAACAGCGCATCGTGCTTGCGGGCAAGCCTGCCGACTTCTTTTGCCGGATTCTTAATGCCTGCAGAAGTTTCGTTATGTACGAGCGTGACAACCTGTGCACCCTGCTCGAGTCGTTCTTCGAGTGCTGACAGGTTGAGCGGTGTTCCCCACGCAGACCCGATCTCGTGTGCCTTTCCATAGCGCTGGCTGATCTTGTAGAGCCGATCACCAAACTTCCCGTTGACAAGACAGGCGATCTCCTTGTCCCTGCCAAAATTCGCAACTGCAGCTTCCATGCCGGCAGTTCCGGATCCACTGATCACAAAGAGGTCATTTGTTGTTCCAAAAGCGGTCTTTAATACCCGCACACAGTCGGCATAAACAGCACCAAATTCGGCGCTGCGGTGGTTTATTGCCTGACGCATCATTGCATACCTTACCCGTTCCGGCATCGGTACAGGACCCGGTAGCATCAGGAGTGGTTCTTTTTCCATGTGAATCTGCCCATAGTATATTTATATAGACAGGATATAAGTTTGGATGGCAGATATGGCAGACGTCGCAGTAATTTCCGGATCTTCATCTGATGCAGCCATTACGGAAAAAGTGAAAAAAGTCCTGAAAGAAAATAGTGTGACATTTGATGAACAGATTATCTCCGCACACCGTGACCCGGATAAGCTGGACTCTTATATTAAAACGAGCAAGGCAAAGGTGTTCATCGCAATCGCCGGGCTTTCCGCGGCACTTCCAGGTGTTATCGCATCAAAAACTGATAAACCAGTGATCGGTGTTCCCGTGAGCGGGACACTCAACGGGCTCGATGCACTCCTTGCGATTGCCCAGATGCCAAAAGGAGTACCGGTTGCATGTGTTGGTGTCGACAACGGCGAGAATGCGGCGCACCTTGCTATAAGGATTTTAAAAATCGAGGGAAAATAATCAATTGCCACGTTTTAACGAATGCGTAATCCCTTTTTGATTATTTCCGGTTCGAAATTTTTGATTTCCTTCCATACGGGCAGACATACAGGCACAGTCCGCAGACCGCAACGCTCTTTTTCTTCTCCATC
>DATKZP010000104.1:0-5089 GCA_035527915.1 Methanoregula sp.
TTGAGGTTTGCCGCCCGCCACGCAGGATAGATTCCACAGATCAGACTGATGACAATACCAAAAGATACACCATAAACGATATAGATCAGGCTTGAAGGAACGAACAGGTACTTTGTGGTTTGTATCAGCACACTGCTGATCACATATCCTCCCAGGAGACTCATGATACCTCCAATCAGGCTTCCGACAACGCCAAGGATCAACGCTTCGTAAATAAACATCGACATCACTTCTTTTCGCTGCGCCCCGATGCTGCGCATGATGCCGATCTCCTTGATCCGTTCGGTCACTGACATCATCATGATGTTGAGAATGGAAACTCCGGCAACCAGCATCGAAATGCCCCCAATAGCTGATACAAATGTGGTAATCTGGCCGAATGCCTCAAAGATGGTTTCCATGGTCTTTCGTGTATCCACAACGTCAACAATTTTATCGCGCTTGTTCATCTGGTTCTCGATAGCGGTTTTTACGGCCGGGAGGTCATCCAGATTCTTCACCTTGACAACCACCTTATCGTAATCATTGCGATTATATGCCTGATCAAACCAGTTCTTCGTCACGACAATTGCGGAATCGGTGCTGACATCAAAAGCCATACCACGTTCCTCAATGATACCGGTGACACGCAGTGTACCCTTATTGCCATCAGTACCGATTGCGATCCGGGATCCGACCTTCACATTGTTGTCCCTGGCGAATGTTGATCCGACAAGGCACCCCGAATCACCGCGGCTGTATCCCCCTTCTTTCAAATTAAGAAGGTCCGGGACATCATCCGGGTTAAGACCGTAGATGATTGTAACGATGTCATCGCTTCCTACACCGAGTTTCATGCGATCCGAAGTCTGAAGAACAGGGATCGCTACATTCGGGGCAGAAACACGTTTTATCTGCAGGAAATTCTGCTCGGTTATGCTAATGGATGATGATCCCCCGGCACCCCCGTTGAAACCTCCCATAGTTCTGCCGACATGGGGTGTTACAATCACGCTGTCACCGACTGTATTCAAGCTGTCTGAGACAGTGAGCACCAGACTATTACCAAGAATACCCATGGATGCAATCGCAACCACTCCGATAACGATCCCCAGCATGGCAAGCGATGACCGGAGCAGGTGGATCCTGATATTGCGTTTGGCAATTTCCCAAAAAATCATTCCACGATCATCCCGTCAGTAATACGGATAGTTCTCCGGGAATATTTGGCAATGTTCGGATCATGCGTGACCATGATAATCGTCGTGCCCTTCCGGTTGAGTTCCGACATCAGTTCCATAATACCGGCACCGGTCTTTGAATCAAGGTTGCCCGTTGGTTCATCCAGGAGCAGGATATCAGGATCATTGATGAGAGCCCTGGCGATGGCGACCCGTTGCTGCTGACCGCCCGAAACCTCCGTCGGAGTATGAGTGAAGAGCGAATCATTAAGCTGTACCGACCGGAGCGCCGCACGCCCTTTTTCCGGGTCCACCACTTTCTGGGATTTCAGCATCATCGGGAATGTCACGTTCTCAATGATGTTTAAAAGCGGGAAGAGGTTGAAATACTGAAATATGAATCCGATCCGGTCCCGCCGCAGTTCAGTGAGTTCTTTATCGGACATGTCCTTGGTACGCGTCCCGCTGATATAAATGTCTCCGGATGTTGGTGTGTCAAGGCATCCCATCAGGTTCAGGAGTGTAGACTTCCCGGAACCTGAAGGACCCATAACCGAGATGAACTCTCCCCGGTCAACCTGGAAAGATACACCTCCAAGGGCGGTAACGTCCCCTGAAGGAAGTGGGTATACTTTGACTACGTCTTTGAACACCATGACGTGTTGTTCGTTCATAGATGCAGTCACTTCTTGTTCCTTCTGAAGTAGAAGTACCATCCACCAATACAGGCACCGACGATAATTACGACAGCGATAATGGGAAACAGAAGATTTAAGGTCCCACTATTTTGTGAGTTGGTTCCAAGTGCTGAAATTTTTACATCCTGCAAAGAAGTATACAGGTTCCCATCAGAATCCTTGTAAGAAAGTTGAATCGGGATGCTTGTGGTGCTATTTGCGGTGAAGGTTACTTCAAAACTGCCAAAATCATCGGGTTTGAGGGCACCAACAACATAGGTTTTATACGGATCCTGCGGAACTGCTGGTAAGAGGGTGGTGACCATTACGGTATTTGCTGTTTCCAGCCCGGCATTGTTCACATCACCTGTGATATGGTAAATGCCGCCTTCAGATTTTATCTGGATATTACTGATAACAGGATTTGCCTGCTTTTTATCGATCCCGAAGACGATTGGGAGATCCATCCTCACTTTATGAGGATTATTACCATTATTGTATGTTGCTGTAATAACAAGGGGAATCTCCCGATCAGGAGTTACTGTGAAGTTTACCGGCATTTTGGCACCGGATGCAAGGTTCCCGATGAAAATTTTTTCCGGTGTTGCGGTTATGCCTGTCCCGGCAACTTCAAGAATTAAGCTCCTCACATCATTTTTCCGGGGATTGGCCACCTGCACATAAATGGTCTCTCTCTTTCCTTGGGCGAACGTGTCAGGTTTATCAATAATCGTTAGTTCGAGCGGGGTGTTATCAACCTGTATTACTGCACGGTAATACAGACTGTTTGCATCACGGAAGCTCAGCGAGAATGTCGGGTAATATGTACCATCCCGGGCAACAGCGGAAACGGAAAAAACAAACGATTGAGTCTGCAGAGGACCGATATTGGCTGATGAATCATACGGTGCGCTTAAAAGTCTGATATTATTGTCACCGATTGTTGCATGATTGACGACGACACTGGTATCAGAGTTACCATTGGTCACATATACCATGATGGTACCTGTATCATCAGTAAAATACGATCCCGGATCAGACGTGACATTGGATATATAGACATTTCCGGCAGCGATAATAGATTCCGGTGTCTGGAATGCGCTTACAGTTCCAATCCCTGTGCAGAGGATAAGGAACAGAGTAGTGAGTAAAATATATCGAGTGTTTTTCATTTAAATCCCTGTCATAGTATAGATAATATAGAGAATGTAGACGACAACCGGAATTCCAACACAGAGTGCCGCATCTCTCACAGAGAGTTTCCTGGCGTGCTGTAAACCGTAGATCCAGATATTAGCGCTCCAAAGGAGAAATACAATAGAAATTATTGATGTGATCTGCGTCATCTCCATCATTGCAGGATCATGCATCAATGCATTGACCGCCTCCTGGATCAGCTGGGGATCCTCGGCTGCATTCGTAGCAATCTGGGGAACAATCACTCTGGGGATGTACTGCATCGCAACAATCAGAGTGAGTATCGCCCCGAAAATCTGGGGAAGATAACCATATCCTACAAACTCCAGCGTTCTTTTAAAGGTTCCATTGCCCTTGAATACCAATGATACAATGTAGAATACGCCAGCCCATATCACCCAGAAGATGAATATCCCTAATAAAGCACCAAGAATCGTAAAAATGGCAATTATTGATTCCATGCCGGGAATCAATCCCGTCATCATCTTTCCCGTTAATCCACCTATCAGATACCCATATACTGCTGAGACAATCCCCAGAACTAGTACGATAAGGCCGGGAATTTTGAGACTTTCCTTTTCCACGATTGCATCCTTGAAGAATGCCCCGGGTCTGATGAGAATATCAAAAAGTGAATGTTTCATCTAATAATCACCTGTTCCGAATAATCACCTGTTCCGCTCTTGGATCTTTTTGTTGTTGCAGGAATAACAACTTCATTACAGATATTCTCCAGAGTATATTAATGCTATGGGAGGCGGAATTCAACGTGTTGTCCTGTGTTCAATAACAGGGAATTGATCCTCATGTTCATCGAGAGAGTGCAGGTACCGCATCTATACCCTTGTGTCTTTTGCGATAAGGAAAAACTTCAGAGGTTTTTTATCCCGAATTCCGGGCTTCGGAGAGCGCTTCACGCGCTTTGTCCATCATGCTTCTGACAGCTGGTATTTTTGGTTTTATCGCGAGGTAATCTTTCCTGCCAAATGAAGATCTTCCTTGTACAGACTTTCCGCCCGGTCAATCCGCCCCTTGGCTTTTATCATAAGGTTGAAGAATAAATGTTTGATTTTTTAAATCAGATGAATTGAAGATTTTGATTCGAATAATCACACTTTCTCCTTGATTCGCATCCCGCAATTGCATGAAAATAATGTACATATCCCAAAATAGTGTACAAATTTGTTGCACAATGTATATATTTATACAAAACTAGTACTTTGTATGCAGACAAAAATCTCCCTCGATGAGGAGCAGATGCCAAAAAAGTGGTACAATGTTCAGGCGGACCTGAAATCCCCACTCGATCCCCCGCTCCACCCAAAGACCCAGAAACCTATCGGTCCTGAGGACCTTGCTGCCATCTTTCCGATGGAGCTGATACGACAGGAAGTGACCACCGATCGTCATATCGATATCCCGGAAGAGGTGCAGGATGTCCTGCGGCTCTGGAGGCCAAGCCCCCTGTATCGTGCCTACCGGCTTGAAAAATTCTTAAAGACGCCGGCAAAGATTTACTACAAGTGGGAGGGCGTCAGCCCGGCCGGGAGCCATAAGCCAAACACGTCAGTCCCTCAGGCGTATTACAACATGAAGGCGGGAGTAGAGAGGATTGCCACTGAGACCGGTGCCGGGCAGTGGGGCTCAGCTCTTGCGTTCGCCACGATGCTGTATGGTCTCAAATGCACTATCTACATGGTCCGGTCAAGCTACACGCAGAAACCCTACCGGAAATCGATGATGCGGGTCTGGGGAGCGGAGTGCATCCCGAGCCCAAGCACCAAAACAAATGCCGGTCGTGTAATGCTCGAAAAAGATCCCGATACCCCGGGAAGTCTGGGTATGGCCATCTCTGAAGCGGTTGAAGACGCAGCATCCCACAGCAATACCAACTATGCGCTCGGTTCGGTCTTAAACCATGTCTGTCTGCACCAGACGGTGATAGGGCAGGAGTGCCGCGAGCAGCTTGCCATGGTGGATGACTATCCGGATGTGGTGATCGGCTGTGTCGGCGGCGGTACCAACTTTGCCGGCATCTCGTTTCCGTTTGCCGGG
>DATKZP010000105.1:0-20402 GCA_035527915.1 Methanoregula sp.
GCGGAATGCACCGGTCAGTGCCAGCACTTTGACGAGGTTCCCGTTGTAGTCGGACATCTCGACGGGGTCAAGGAACTCGCGGCGTGCACCGATCATGGAGTCTGCCTTCATGATGATGTACCCGAACTTGCTTGCCTTGACGCCTTCCCATTCCTTCTTCGTGGTTACATCATCGGTGATGATGACAACCGGGATACCTGCTGCAGCGAGCTGTTCGCGGGCACCGGTTGGTCCGGGGAGAACCCCGTTGGGGGAGACTACAATACAGAAGTCAGGTTGATATGCCTTCAGGTTAGAAACGACACGGTCAACATCAGCCGGCTCGAGTTTTGTGCCGCTGGTCGCCATGAATGTCTGCATGTCTTCACGGTCTGCTCTCTCATCGAGAAGCAGCTCTGCCATTACACCGCTTGCAATGTTGCCGAGTTTGGCAACTCCTACTTTTACAACCATCTTTATCACCTAAATTTTTTTTATAACACGTTATTATGACCCGGTATTCATATAAACATTTTGAATTGTCCTCTTTCGCCGGAAAAGTATTAAAAGAACAATCGAAAAAAATTATCGAATAACAATTTTTTAGAGTACAAAAGAATATCTTAAGGAAGGCATACCGATAGTATGTTTGTGTTTGGCATAGTTAACGAAAAGTGTTTAAGTTTAGATAGAAGATAGAATACTATGAAAGATGGGCTGCTCACCGAACGCCAGATGGAGGTTCTCAGGTACCGCAAACAAGGGCTGACCCAGCAGCAGATTGCAGATATTATCTCCACATCAAAAGCGAATGTCTGCACCATTGAAAAGAGCGCCATGGAGAATATCCGAAGGGCAAAAGAAACCCTTGAATTTCTCTATACGCTGGATGCCACACACCTGTGTACTATCCCATCAGGGACTGATCTTTTTGATGTACCCGCTATTATTTATGGTGAAGCAGAAAAAATTAACATAAAAGTGATGTATGATACAATCTCCCTGATAAACCGGTTAAGAGAGTCGCGCCCGCAGTGCTGCAAAGCACGCTGTGTATGTGAAGATATCGTTGTGTATATCACCGATATCGGGGAATTGTATTTTGGATGAAAGTAAAATGAAAGCAAAATGAAAGCAAAATGAAAAAACGTAAATGTATATTTTTTATCACAAATTTTCCATAAACTCTTGAGATTCCCAAGTAGCATATATTTATATCCTTTTTTATGCAATAATTAAGGAAGCCGATATGAGATTATCCTTAGCTGTATTGATGTGCTGACATGATGGGAAGCACATTTTCGAGTACAGCATACGGCGGAACCAGACTTCCGGACACAGGGAAGACGGTTGTGCCGTGGGTAAGCCTCGATTGGTGAACCCCGCGTAAACGCGGGGTCAACCCGAGAAGGAGTTGTGATTCGTCACAACAGGCTGACTAAGTGGGATCTGACCGGTACGCATGGGTCGACGTTCATGCAACGAGCCCGTTCCAGCTGCTTCAAACATGAGGCAGACGGATGCGTATATTTGTCAGGATCTTCTTTCGCGAGACAGGAATGCTGGTGCACATCAGCTCCCGGATGAGGAAAATATCATCCATATGTCCGTAGCCGGAAAAAACTGGATAATCAATAATACATAAAAAATCCGCACATGCGGACCAGTGTATTACGTATGTTCTCCGGTTTTTTCTCTGGCGTCGCGTGTTGGCATCTTAAGCAAGGTTATCACACAGTCTCGGATTAATCGTAATTCGTGTCACAATGGGAACAACCCACACGCAGAAAAAGGATTGATTAACACATGCCAAAAACGAACAGACCACGCCGTGGTTCTCTTGCATTCAGCCCAAGAAAGCGTGCAAAGAGCCCGATCCCGAAATATCAATCGTGGCCTCTCTATGATGGGGCACCGGTACTACAGGGGTTTGCTGGATATAAAGTAGGTATGACGCATGTTATCATGGTAGATGATCACAAGAACAGTCCCACAGAGGGCAAGGAAATTATGGTGCCGGTCACCGTTATTGAAATCCCCTCGATGAAGGTCGCTGCAATTCGTGCCTACTCCAAAGATACCTATGGCAAACATGCGCTGACAGAAGTCTGGGCCGACCAGCTCGATACCGTGCTTGGTCGCCGGATCACCCTGCCAAAGGACTATGACAAAGAGGCTGCGAAGAAGAAATTTTCGGATGCAGTTGCAGCAGGTACTGTTGCCGAGATCTACACGGTCTCCTACACACAACCCGCAATGCTATCGGGTGTCCCCAAGAAAGTCCCCGATCTTATGGAGATCAAGGTGGGTGGCGGGGACATCAAAAAGCAGTGGGAGTTTGCACAGGGTATCCTTGGAAAAGAGGTTTCGCTGAACAATGTCATCAAGACCGGAGCATATGCCGATATTACTGCGATCACCACCGGTAAGGGTACGAATGGTGCTGTAAAGCGCTGGGGTATAGCGCTGCGTAAGCGCAAACACGCCGTTGGTGGAAAGAAGCGCCATCTCGGTACTCTCGGACCCTGGAATCCTCATCATGTCATGTGGCAGGTACCCCAGATGGGTCAGCTGGGATTCCAGCAGCGTACAGAATTTAACAAGCGTATCTTAAGGGTTAGTGAAAACTCCAGCGAGATCACACCCTCCGGTGGGTTCCTGCACTATGGTGTACTTAGGAGCCCGTATGTCCTTGTCAAAGGTTCTGTTCCCGGCCCGGTAAAACGGCTTGTGCGTATTCGCCCGGCGATGCGCATGGGTGAACATATTGTCAGGATGCCGACAATCCAGTTTGTAAGCGTCCAGAGCAAACAGGGATGATCAGAGATGAAAGCACAGGTTAAAACACTTGATGGCGGAATCGCGAAAGATATTGAACTTCCGGAACTCTTTTCCGAGGAGTACCGCCCCGATCTGATCAAAAAGGCAGTCATGGCCCTTCAGAGCACGCGGCGCCAACCCCATGGAACGAATCCATTTGCCGGTATCTGTTCTTCAGCAGTAGGCTGGGGAAGTGGTCGAGGTTCATCGCACGTGCCCCGTATCAAGAACGGTTCACGCGCTGCAAAAGTTCCGCAGGCAAAAGGAGGCCGTGAAGCACATCCCCCGAAGGTTGCCAAAATCCTGATCAAAGAGATCAACCAGAAAGAAAAACAAAAGGCATTCCGTTCGGCTGTAGCTGCGAGTATTTCTGCGGATCTCATCCGCGGTCGCGGTCACCGGTTCGATGGCGCTGTCCCCATTATCCTTGAGGATAAGTTTGAGTTACTCGACCGTACGCAGGACGTCATATCAGCACTTACCACTGCAGGTGTCTATCATGACATCGAACGGGCAAAGGAGAGCAAGAAAGTCCGTGCCGGAAGAGGTAAGATGCGTGGTCGCAGGTTCAAGCAGAGAAAGAGTCTGCTCATTGTCACCGCTGAAAAACCGCTGCGTGCAGCACGCAACCTTTCCGGTGTCGATGCAGTGACTGTTGACCAGCTGAATGTCGAGCACCTTGCACCAGGTATGCTGGCAGGACGCCTGACTATCTGGACCGAGAGCGCCCTTGTGCGCCTGGAGGGGAGATAAATGGCTCTGAAATACCCGTTTGTCACGGAAAAAGCAATGGTCCTTTTAGAGAACCAGAGCAAACTCCAGTTCCTTGTCAGCCGTGAAACCTCCAAGAAACAGATCAAACGTGAAATAGAAAAAGCGTTTGGACAGAACGTCAAAAGCGTTCGCACGCTCATGACCATGCACGGTGAAAAGAAGGCAACTGTCAGCTTTGAGAACGAAAAAGCCGCCGAGGAAATTCTCAGCCGGCTTGGCATAATGTAGGTGGGAACATGGGACATCGTATTACAACACAAGCCCGGGGTAAGGGAGGCCCGACCTATCGAGCACCATCCCACCGGTACAAGGCCGAACTGAAGCACATCGGTGATGATACCCAAAAAATCACGGGAAGTGTCATCGATATTGAACATGATCCGGCACGCAACGCACCGATCGCACTCGTCAGACTCGAGACTGGTGCTAAAGTGTACATGCTGGTCACTGAAGGTCTCGGCATTGGGGAGATCATTACCTGGGGAGCAAATGTTGAGGTAAAGAACGGAAACACGCTCACACTCCAGAATATTCCCCCCGGGACATACATATGCAATATCGAAGCACGCCCGAACGATGGCGGCAAATTTGTCCGTGCATCGGGTGTTCAGGCAGTTGTTGTCGACAGGATTGAGAACCGGGTTGGCGTCAGGATGCCCAGCGGCAAGACCAAATGGTTCAACCACCGCTGCCGTGCAACCATCGGCATTGTTGCCGGTGGCGGTCGTGTCGACAAGCCGTTTGTGAAAGCAGGCAACAAGTACCACAAGATGCAGAACACAGCATCAAACTGGCCACGCGTCCGTGGTGTCGCGATGAACGTCATCGACCACCCGTTTGGTGGTGGCGGTCACCAGCATACCGGTCGCCCCAAGACGGTTGCCCGGGGAACATCGCCGGGAAGAACGGTTGGTCACGTGGCTGCACGAAGGACAGGTAAGAGCAGGAAGTGAAGGGTATGGCAGCACCTAAAAAGACACAGAAGAGAATGCCAAGACGGCGTGAAGAGTTCACCTATCGGGGATACAGGATTGACGAGCTGAAGGCGATGGGGATAAGCGAACTCCTCCCGCTCATGACGGCCCGTGCACGCCGCAAGATAGTACGCGGATTCTCCCGTGGTGAAGAGACATTGCTTGAAAAGGTTCGTGAAGGTGACGAGAAGATCAGAACTCACCTGCGCGAAATGATTGTCATGCCCGAGATGGTGGGCAAAACCATTGAGATTTATAACGGCAAGGAATTCATGAAAGTCGAATTTCAGCCGGAGTCTGTCTTCCACTATCTTGGTGAGTTTGCACTGACAAGAAGGAAGGTCGCTCATGGTAGTGCCGGTATCGGTGCAACACGAGGCAGCAAATACGTTCCGCTGAAGTGATGAACATGGCACGAATTGATTATTCACTAAAAATCAGCGGTGACAACATCGCAAAAGCGAAGGCTAACGAACTTAATATGTCGCCCAAGCATTCGATCGAAATTGCCACGTTCATCAGGCACCAGCGCGTGAACGATGCAATCGCGTACCTGAATGAGGTCGTCGGTTTAAAGAAAGCAATCCCGTTCCGGAAATTTAACCGGAATGTGGCGCACAAACGCGGTCTCCCGGGAAACTGGGATGCAGGCAGGTACCCGGTAAAGGCATCAAAAGCGTATATCCGGGTCCTTGAATCAGTAAAGAAGAATGCTGAATATATCGGTCTTGACGCAGACAATCTTGAGATCATTCATGTATCAGCAAACCGCGGTCGCGCCCAGAAATCATTCTTCCCCCGTGCAATGGGACGGGCGACTCCCAAGGTCCGTGAAACCGTAAACCTTGAAGTTGTGGTCCGTGAGGTGGTCTGATGGCGGTAGAACAGAAGTTTATCTCAGAAGGTGTGCGGAAAGCCCGTGTTGAAAAGTACCTGACAAAGGAATTGAAACGTGCAGGATACGGTGGCATGGATATCGCCAGAACCCCTCTGGGAACACAGGTGACCATCTTTGCAGAAAAACCAGGTATTGTTATCGGAAAAGGGGGTAAACTGGTTCACCAGCTGACCCTGAACCTTGCTCAGAATTTCGGAGTTGAATCTCCCCAGATTGAAGTTCAGCAGGTTACAAATCCCAGCTTTAACGCCCAGATTATGGCAGAACGGCTGGCAAATGCCCTTGAACGAGGTTGGTACTTCCGTAAAGCGGGGTCAAGTATTCTTCGCCGGGTTATGGAGTCCGGTGCGCTGGGATGTGAAGTCGTGATTGCCGGTAAATTAACCGGATCCCGTGCCCGTACCCAGAAGTTTACTGAAGGGTACATCAAGCACTGTGGTGAACCGAGTAACACCATTGTTGAGAAAGGCTATGCAGTAGCTATCAAGAAACTCGGTGTTATAGGTGTCCAGGTAAAGCTTGTTCCTGCCGGTGCGAGACTACCGGATCACTTTACAATTATTGAACAGGAGAAGAAGCGCCCGGCACCTATAGCAACCGTCACTGATATTGGGGACGTTGACTCTGATGAACCAGCCCTTCCCGATGAAATACCATTCCAGGAGGAACGGTAATGGCAATATTACGAGCACGGGATGTCCAGCAGCTTTCTGAAGTAGAACTGCAGGAACAGATGGAAAAACTCCGGATGGAGCTCGTCCAGCATTACGGTAAAGTAAGTGCCGGTGGCGCAACAGAGAACCCGGGTCATATAGGAGAACTCCGGCGAACAATCGCCCGTTTGATGACTGAGCAGAACCGCAGGAGAAACGTATGATCTCTCCCCAGAATGTCCTCCGGTATGAACTGATCGGACAAGACGTTCTGGTATCGGCAGCTTCAAATCCCCTTCACCGGGGACTTTACGGGCGCATCATCGATGAAACAAAAAACCTGCTGATAATTGAGACCCCAAAAGGGGTCAAACGCATCCCCAAGATGCACAGCAGATTTCAGCTGCACCTTCCAGGCAGTGAACTTGTTGAGATAGATGGATCCGTGATGGTTTTAGCTCCTGAAAAGAGAATCAACCTGCACGAAAAGAAGAGGATAAAATAATGGCACTAAACATTGGATTGAACGTTCAGGCACCAAAACAAGAATGCCAGGATGTTAATTGTCCGTTTCACGGCACTTTACCGGTGCGCGGCCAGGTGATCACCGGCAAAGTCGTGAGCGACCGAATGATGGGAACGGTCGTAGTTGCACGTAATTACCTGCACTACATCCGAAAATACAAGCGGTATGAAAAACGCAGCTCGAAACTTCACGCCCACAACCCTCCCTGTATCCAGGCGAAGGTTGGCGATTTGGTGAAGATCGCTGAGTGCAGACCGCTATCGAAAAGCACAACTTTTGTTGTTGTGGAGGTACTGCAACCATGAAGGCAAAGCAGTCCACCATTCCTCGCGCACTTGCCACCGGGACTAAGCTTACCTGTGCAGACAATACCGGTGCACGTGTAGTACAGATAATCTCGGTCTTTGGCTACCATGGAGTACGCCGGCGTCAGCCCAAGATGGGACTGGGAGATCTTGCCACAGTATCGGTCAAGAAAGGAACACCCGACATGCGCCGCAAGCTTGTGCGTGCTGTCGTCATCCGTCAGAAAAAGGAAATCCGCAGACCTAACGGAATGCGGATATCCTTCGATGACAATGCAGTTGTTGTTGTGGATGAGAAGAATGAGCCAAAAGGGACAGAGATCAAGGGACCGATAGCCCGCGAGGTAGCGGAAAGGTTCCCCAAGCTCGGTTCCATGGCAACGATCATTGTGTGAGGTGTGCAGTATGGTAAGAATTGAAAGCGAACAGCCAAGAAAGCAGAGAAAGGCGCGCTATCAGGCACCTTCACACGTGAAGACCAAATATCTCAACGCCCCACTTTCCGCTGTGCTCAAGGAAAAATACAAGAAAAAGACATTGCGTGTGATCAAGGGAGATACCGTTAAGGTAACCCGTGGAGATTTTGTTGGCGATGAGGGACTTGTGGATGCAGTCGATACCAAGAAGTCAAAAATTGTAGTCCATGGTGTTTCGTTAACGAAAGCCGATGGAACCGAAGTTCCTCGTCTCATCGATGCGTCAAATGTGCAAATCACCAAGCTGAATCTCACCGATACGCGCCGTCAGGAAAAACTAGCGGAGGCTGAATAATGTCAGACCATCTGAAGCGACTCAACGCCCCGGAATCGTGGCACATCGCAAAGAAAACCAGGAAATTCATTACGAAAACAGCGCCCGGACCGCACAACGCGAATGCAATGCCGGTTGCTGTCTGGCTCCGTGACCATATGGGTTTTGCCCGGAATTTAAAAGAAGTCAAACAGATCCTTAACCAGAATGATCTAATTATCAATGGAAGGCCCTGCCGTGACGCAAAGATGGGCATTGGTATTTTTGATATTATCTCGTTACCGAAGATCAACAAATTCTACCGCATCCTGCGTGACAAGAATGGTCGTCATGTCTCCATTGAGATTGATGCAGAAGCAGCCAAGACTCGTCTGTGCAAGATCAAAAACAAGACCACTGTTACGGGTGGTAAGGTTCAGATCAACATGCGGTACGGAGCAAACCTGCTTGCTGATAATACCTACAAAGCCGGTGATTCGATCGTTCTTTCACTTGAACCCGAAACACGGTTCAAAATAGTCGACCACTTCTCGTTTGCTGTCGGTAATATGGCAATGGTAACAGGTGGTCGTCACTCAGGAAAGGTCGCACGAATCGTTGATATCGTTAAAATACCGGGCAGCGTGCCCAATAAGATCATCTTAGAGGATGAAGCGACAAAGACACGGTTTGACACGATCTTTCCCTATATTTACGTAGTCGGTAAACAGACATCCGCAATAGCAACCTGGGGGATTGAACAGTGACCTCGATGCGCGATATCTATATCGACAAGGTGGTTGTTCACATGGGGGTTGGCGAGAGCGGTGAAAAGCTCGTAAAAGCTGAAAACATCATGAAGACGATCACCAAACAGACTCCTATCAGGAGCATTGCCAGGATGACTCAACCGGCATTCTCCATAAGGAAAGGTGCCCCGATCGGATGCAAGGTCACACTCCGGGGCAAATCAGCCCGGGATTTTTTCTCGACATCGATTGGGATCATCAACAAAACGGTCTTTGAGAGCCAGTTCGACAAGAGCGGAAACATCTCATTTGGTATTGAAGAACATATGGATTTTCCCGGCATGTCCTACGACCCACAGATTGGCATCTTTGGTATGGATGTCAATGTCGTACTCGAACGAAAAGGCATACGGATCACCCGCAGGCGCATGGAGCAGAAAAAACTCCCGGCAAAACAGCGAGTGAAAAAAGAGGATGCGATTGCATTTCTCAAAGAACAGTACCAGGTTGAGGTGCGCTAATGGCTGGAGAACAGAAGAAGATCTATGGTCGCGGTGCGAACGAATGCAAGATGTGCGGGCGCAAACAGGGACTCGTGCGCAGATATCATATCATGTTCTGCCGGCAGTGCTTCCGCGAGTGGGCCCGTAAAATTGGATTTAAAAAGATGAGCTGAAGGTGAATGCACAATGACACGAAGTAATCCAATAGCAGACGGAATGTGTTCCATAAAAAATGCCGGTGACACCGGTAAGTCCGTGTGCATCATCGAACCAGCGAGTAAACTTCTCGGCGCAATGCTCCGCATTATGCAGGACGCCGGTTACATCAGCAGTTTCGAGTTTATCGATGATGGCAGGGGTGGGCAGCTTAAGGTTCACCTCCCGGGCAAAATTAACCGATGTGGTGCGATATCCCCGCGGTTTTCGGTACAGATGGATGAGATGGAATACTGGGAGAAGCAGTACCTGCCCGGAAAGAACTTCGGGCTTCTGATACTTTCGACCTCGCGTGGTGTACTATCACACGAACAGGCGAGGAAAGAGGGTATCGGTGGCGAACTTCTCGGGTATGTTTATTAAAAGGTGCGAGATTATGTCAGCAGTCAGAATAGTTAATATTCCCGATGGTGTAACAGCCCATCTGGATGGCTCGCAGCTTCGTGTGAAAGGGCCAAAAGGGCAGCTTTCACGTAACATGCGGTTCCCCCAGGTAACCGTTACCTGCGAAGGAAATAAGGTTACTATTTCAACCGAGTCCAAAAGAAAAGAGATGGCGGCGATGGTTGGGACACTGGAGGCGCATACCAAAAACATGTGCCGGGGTGTCAGTGAAGGGTTTGAGTACCGTATGAAAATGGTCTACAGCCACTTCCCGATCCAGCTGAAACTCCAGGAAAACAGGCTTGAGATCGCCAACTTCCTTGGTGAGAAGAAGGCACGTTCCGCACGGATTGAAGCGGGTGTTACAGCAAAGATTGCAAATGATGAAGTTGTGCTCACGGGAATCGACCGCGAACTGGTCGGGACCTCGGCAGCAAACATTGAGCATGCTACCCATATCCGTAACCGTGATCCCAGGGTCTTCCAGGATGGCATCTATATTGTTCAGAGGGGCTGAAGATCGATGACCACTGAAATAAAACGGTTAATCCGGGTGCGCGTAGAAAAAGGTGCAACCTTCAAGCGTGACGGATACGGTAAGAAGAAGCAACTCTCTGATTCCTGGAGAAAGCCCCGGGGGCAGCACAATAAGCAGAGAGAGCAGAAGAAGGCAAAGGGAGCTCTCCCCAAGCCCGGGTTCGGAAGCCCGATTGCGGTACGCGGAATGCACCCCAGCGGATTTTTCGAGGTGTTGATCTCTTCGGTAAAGGAACTTGAGGGCATTGATCCAAAGACTCATGCGATCCGGATAGGAGCAACAGTTGGTGAGCGCACACGTGTTGGTCTCCAGGAAA
This sequence comes from Methanoregula sp., assembly GCA_035527915.1. Classification (GTDB taxonomy): domain Archaea; phylum Halobacteriota; class Methanomicrobia; order Methanomicrobiales; family Methanospirillaceae; genus Methanoregula. The sequence continues at coordinate 10,365 of DATKZP010000105.1, forward strand.
AAGCAATCGCGGAAGGTTTCAAAGTGCTGAATGCCCGCGTGGTAAAGACCGGACCAAAACAGGAAAAGATCAAAAAACCAGCAACGGTGGCGGACAAAAAGCAGAGTAAAGAAAAGAAGTCCGCAAAGTCAAAAGCCCCGGCAGAACCCGTCAAGAAGGTTAAAAAGAAGGCAGAGAAAACGCCCGAGGCAGAAGAGAAAAAGGCTCCGGTAAAAGAAAAGAAATCTGCAAAACCAAAAGCGGAACCTGCAGAAAAAACACCGGAAAAAACTAAGGCAGAAGCTCCTGCAAAAACAACCAGGAAAACTGCTAAACCAAAGACAGAAGTGCCTGCCGAAGCAAAAGCCAAACCCACGGCAGCTGAAAAACCAAAGGCAAAAAAGAAGCCCGAGTCAGAGGTGAAAAACAATGAGTGATGTCGCCAGCCAGAAACGCATCGCTGCCGCAGTATTAAAGTGCGGTGTCAACCGTGTCTGGTTTGACCCGGCCCGTATCTCGGATATCGAGAACGCAATCTCACGTGAAGACATGAGAGGGCTTATTACTGATGGCGCAATCAAGGCACATCAGAAGAAAGGCGTAAGCCGCGGCAGGGCCCGTGCACGGATTGCAAAACGGTCATACGGGCACTGCAAAGGCGCCGGAAAAAGGAAGGGTGCGTCAGGAGCGCGCAACCCGAGCAAAACGGCATGGGTTCAGAAGATCCGTGCTATCAGAAAAGTGCTCGTTGAACTCCGCGATTCCGGGACTATTGAACGGCATATGTACCGCTTAATCTACCGGAAAGCAGCCGGCGGGCAGTTCAGGAGCGTTGCGCACATGAAGGCTCAGATGGAGATCATCGCAGGGAGGATGAAGTAACATGGCGACAGGACCACGGTATTTTGTCCCCTTCCGAAGACGAAGAGAGGGCAGGACCGATTACTATAAGCGCACCCGGCTCGTCGTAGCTGACGCGCCACGAATGGTTGTGCGTAAGACAAACCGGCACATCATCATCCAGCTCGTTACAGCCGAGATGGATGGCGACCGTACTCTCGTAGCAGCAAATTCTGCCGAGCTGGAATCATACGGATACAAGGGATCGACATCCAGCACACCGGCGGCCTACCTGACCGGGATGCTCTTTGCGGTAAAAGCGAAAAAAGCAGATTATGGCAGGGCCATTCTGGATATCGGGCTCAACCGCGCAACTCCTGGTGCACGAGTCTTTGCCGCTCTTAAAGGTGCGGTTGAAGCTGGACTTGATGTACCCCATGGGGAGAAGATCCTCCCCTCAGACGAACGGGCCAAAGGTGCACATATCGCGGCATACAACAAAAACGCCAGCGATATTGTTGCGAATGTCGAGCAGGTGGCAGACGCCATAAAAAAGGAGCTGGTGTAAATGGCATATGAAAGAGAAGAGTGGCGCCCGGTCACCGGTCTTGGCAAACTCGTCGCCTCGGGAGAGATCAAAAATATCGACCAGGTACTTGAGAGCGGAAGGCCGATCAAAGAACCCCAGATCGTTGATATGTTCCTTCCCGATCTGGAAGATGAGGTTCTTGATATTGCCATGATGCAGCGGATGACCGACTCAGGTCGCCGCGTTCAGTTCCGGGCCGTTGTTATTGTCGGCAACCGGAACGGGTATATCGGATTTGGTCAGGGTAAGGACGTGCAAGTCGGTAATGCGATCAAGAAGGCGATCGTGAAAGCAAAGATGAATATCATCAAGGTCCGGCGCGGTTGCGGCAGCTGGGAATGCGGGTGTGATGCTGCCCACTCAATTCCGATGCAGGTTCAGGGCACTGCAGGCAGTGTCCGTGTCACGCTCAAACCCGCCCCTCAGGGTATCGGCCTTGTAACGGGGGATATCAGTAAGAAAGTGCTCCAGCTCGCAGGTATCAAGGATGTGTGGACTTTTGCACGTGGACAGACGCGTACCACTATCAATTTTGCAAAAGCTACGTTCATCGCGCTCAATGAGACCAACATGATCAAGACAGGGAGGTCTCAGTAAATGTACGCTGTTGTTCAGGTCCGCGGCGTAGTGAAAACCCGACGGGACATAAAAGACACACTCAAGATGCTGCGTCTTCACCATATCAACCACTGCGTGCTCGTTCCGGATACACCGGAAAACCTTGGCATGATCCGAAAAGTAAAAGATTATGTTGCCTATGGCGAAGCGGATGCACCAACCATTGAGACCCTGTTGCTGACCCGTGGCAGGGTAATTGGTGATGCACCGCTCACTGATGAGTACATCAAATCAAACTCGACTTACAGCAACATTTCTGAGTTTGCACTGGCGCTTGCAAGTGGTGAAACCAAACTGCGCGAAATTCCGGGACTAAAACCCGTCTTGCGCCTTCATCCACCGCGCAAGGGATACAAGACCACCAAACGTACCTTCCCCCAGGGTGGGGCGCTTGGCTATTATGGTCAGGAGATCAATACTCTCCTCTATAAGATGAGGTGAAGCAGCATGCCAACCAACAAACGTTCTAAGTACCGCGGATCGCGGACATGCGGTGGCGGCACCCATAAAAACCGGCGCGGTGCAGGTAACCGCGGTGGCCGTGGACGTGCCGGTATAAACGCTCACCACTTTGTCAAGTGGTATAAAGAGATGGGAGGGCCGGTCTTTGGAAAGAACGGGTTCTCGAATAGTTCCCAGACTACCGTAACGATAATAGATGTCGGGATCATTGATCAGATCATACCATCGCTCCTGGCGCAGGGTATTGCAAAGAATGAAGGAGATGTCATTGTGATCAACACTGCTGATATGGGCATCGATAAGGTGCTGGGCAGCGGCAAAGTCACAAAAAAGATGAATATCTCCGCGCAGGCATTCTCTGAATCAGCAAAGGCAAAGATTGAGAAAATGGGTGGAAAGACGCAAATCGTCTGACCATCTCCGTAATTTTGGTGAAACAATGGGAAACCTGCTGGATCGAATGGAACCCCTGCTCGCTGCGATGCCTGCAGTCAACAGTCCTGAGGGACATGTCCATTTCAAGAATAAACTGATCTGGACGATAGGAATATTGGTTCTGTATTTTGCCCTGACGAATATTCCGCTTTTTGGAATTGCACCGCAGTCCCAGGATTTATTCCAGGCATGGCGTGCACTTCTCGCAGGTGCAAGTGGTTCAATCGTTCACCTGGGTATCGGACCAATCGTCACAGCATCTATCGTACTCCAACTGCTTAAAGGTGCAGATATCCTGCACATCGATACAAGCGAGACACGCGGACAGGTCATGTACATGGGTCTTCAGAAGATCCTCATCATGGTTATGATCGTCATTGAAGCTGCCCCGAACCTTGTGGGGGGATTCCTGCAACCCGATCCAATTATCGCTCAGCAATTCTTTGGTGGCAACCTCTTTGCGGTATCCCTGCTCATCTTCATTCAGATCTGTATCGGGGGCGTCCTTGTCTTTCTCATGGACGAAGTAGTAACAAAATGGGGTATTGGTTCAGGTGTCGGTCTCTTCATCATCGCCGGGATATCCCAGGCAATAGTTAACGGGTTCATCAACTGGGCACCGGTTGCCGATCAGTATCCAGTGGGATTTTTCCCGCGTCTTATCCAGATTGGTCTTGATGGTGGAAATTATTTCACGTATTTTGGCAAGGACCTCCTTGCCTTCGTTACAACGATTGCGATTTTCTTAATAATTGTCTATGTCGAATCAACGCGCATTGAGATCCCGCTCGCTCATGCCCAGGTGCGTGGAGCACGGGCGCGATTCCCGGTAAAACTGATTTACGCAAGTGTCCTGCCAATGATCCTTGTCCGGGTGTTACAGGCGAATATCCAGATGGTGGGAATGTTCCTTTCCAATGTGAATATTACCCTTTTCGGGACATTCGATGGTTCGCAACCACTCAACGGTATAATGTATTACCTGGCACCGATCAATGGGCCGACGGACTGGATGTGGTGGCTGGTAGACCTCGGGCATGCTCCATGGCAGGTTCTATTACGTCTGGGGGTAGATGTTACTTTCATGGTGGTCGGCGGTGCGATCTTCGCGCTCTTCTGGATCAAAACTGCCGGGCTTGATTCAAAAGATGTGGCCCGGCAAATCCAGCTCTCGGGCATGTCCATTCCCGGCTACCGAAGAAACCCGCAGGTACTTGAAAAGTATCTTGACCGGTACATCCCCCGGGTCACGGTCATTGGGGGTGTCTTCATAGGCGTGCTCAGTGTAATTGCAAACCTCTTTGGTGTCATCGGTGCTGTGAGCGGAACCGGACTGCTCCTGACGGTAAGTATTACCTATCGTCTCTATGAGGAAATTGCAAGCCAGCAGATCATGGAGATGTACCCGTTCATGCGGACATTCTTTGGCAAAGAGTGAGATTTGGAAGGGACCAGGATGGTTGGAAAAAAGGTCATCATAACCGGAGTACCGGGTGTCGGAAAGACGACGGTCGTCAACGAGGCGTTAAAGAAACTCAACGAAGAAGGTATCGATTATAAATCAATCAATTTCGGCACCTTCATGTTTGAAGTGGCAATGAACGAAAAAATTGTTCAGGACCGCGACCAGATGCGCACGCTGGACCGCGCAGTCCAGAAACGACTGCAACAGCGTGCTGCCCAGGGGATTGCACAGATCCCGGGTAACGTGCTGATTGATACGCATGCATCGGTCAAAACCCCGAAAGGCTATTTTGCGGGGCTCCCGGAATGGGTGCTGCGTGAGATAATGCCGGATAGTATCGTTCTCGTTGAAACCGATGATGACCAGATCCTCATGCGACGTCTTACGGATGAAACGCGGTCACGGGACAAAGAGGGGTCACGATCGATAGCAGAACACCAGCAGTTCAACCGCTCGATCGCTGCCGCCTATGCTATGCTTACCGGCTGCACCGTAAAAATTGTGATAAACGCGGATTTCCTACTCGAACGCGCTGCTGATGATATGGCAGCCGTATTAAGGTGAATACATGGATTTTGGAAAGATCGGAGAAAAATACGGAATGTACATAGCGTTAGCCTTTATGATGCTGATGATGTTTTCATACAGCATCGAATGGCTGCGTGTCGGAGTTGGTCAGGGGATCGATAGTGCATTATCACCCTTGATTGACGTGTTTAACATCCCCTTTTATATTCTCATAGTCATCCTCTCTGGATTCACGGGACTATACACGTCAATTATCCAGAAATACACGATAGACTACGAAAAGATGACTGATGTCCAGGAGAGAATGAAGGAATTCCAGACCGAGTATCGCGAAGCTCAGCTCTCCCAGGATGAGAAGAAGATCAAGAAACTGGAAGCGAAAAAAGACCGGGTGATGCGCGAACAGCTTGAAATGTCACAGCAGCAGTTCAAACCGATGGCATATATTCTGATAATGACGGTTCCGATATTTTTCTGGCTGCTCTTCCGGCTCAACCAGGTACAATCAACCATCACCTTCCCGTATGTAGGATCCGTCGGGTTGCAAGATTCTGCAATCTGGATCATCCCTGCATGGATCTTCTGGTACATGATCTGTTCAATTACCGTAAGCCAGGTGGTCAGGAAATCCTTAAACATCGGGGGTCTCTGATATGCGGATTACCGTGAGCGGGCTGCCCGGGAGTGGCACAACCTCTCTCTCACGGTATCTCTCAGAACGACATGGGTTTTCATTGATCTCTGCCGGGGAAGTCTTCCGCCAGCTGGCTCAGGAGCACAACATGGGGTTGGCAGAGTTCGGGCGTCTCGCACAGGAAAACCGGGCATTTGATACAATGATTGATGCCCGGCAAAAAGAGATTGCAGAACAGCGGGACAATATTATTGTCGAAGGCCGGCTATCCGGCTGGATGGTCACCGATGCAGAACTCAGGATCTGGCTCTTTGCCCCGATTGGCTGCCGGATAAAAAGGATTATCTTCCGGGATCAGATAGCGGATGAAAAGACTGCAGAACGCACCACACTCGAGCGTGAAGAGTGCGAAGCAGGAAGATATCACTCTTATTATAATATTGATATCACCGATCTCTCAATCTATCATCTTATCCTGAACTCCGACCACTGGGGTGTTGAAGGACTCGGCTCAATCGTTGATATGGCGATCATGCAGCTGAAGCCACATGAAGTTCTGTAATTTTTTTATATTCATACAACAAAATACCAGATCGTTTAAAAATCGCGTATCCGTTTTTTCCGGGGTATCGAACAAGAAATCCTAAAGCGAGTATCAGGAAAAGTGATTACTTTGGGAGATAACATTGCAGTCCAGCTGGTTCATTCATGGGATGAGGTTGAGATCGCAAACCTGTACCAGGCCGGCGGTTGGTGGAAGGAGGAATATGATCCAAAGGAGCTACCCCGTCTGATCCAGGGCAGTTTCCTGTTTGCCGTTGCGGTCGATATAAAAACCGGTCGAGCAGTAGGTATGGGCAGAGTCATATCTGACGGGGTATCCGATGGATATATCCAGGACCTTGTTGTGCTGCCGGAATACCGGAAAACGGGAATCGGGACTCAGATCGTTTCAACATTAGTAAAAAAATGCGTTGAATTGGGAATTTTCTGGATTGGTCTTATTGCAGAACCAGAAACTGAAAAATTTTACCTGCCCTCCGGATTTCACCCCATGGAAGGCCATACCCCTCTGATATTCCGGAGTGATACGTGATGCTCACCCAGGAAAATTTTAAACCTGTTACTCTTGCAGATCGGGCTTTATTCGAGCGGCACTACGCACATTATCCGCAGACACATAGTGATAATACCTTTACGAATATGGTCTGCTGGAATCATTACGCACACTACCAGTATGCGTATGTGCAAAAAAATCTCATTATCGCAAGCACCATTGATGAGATCACCCGGTTCCGCCCCCCGATTGGTCCACGGGATCCCGCGCTCCTTCGATCGTTGATACGGCTTGCATCGGATATCAGCGACAATGAACCTGTCGTCCTGATAGATCCGGAAACCGCCAGCTGGATGCGGGAAATATGTCCTGGAATAAACCTTATTCCTGACCGTAATCATTTTGAGTACGTTTACCGCTCTGCAGACCTCGCACAGCTTCCCGGGAAGAATTACCTGACAATCCGTCACCAGATAAACAAGTTCCGCCGCAACTGTGAACATTCTGTTGAGCCGATTACCCGGGAAAACTGGGAGGAAGTAAAACGGTTCCTGATCGAATGGTGCGAATGGAAAGGGTGTGAAAACGATAAGGTTCTTGCACACGAAAAAGAAGCGGTCTTTTTTGCTATTGATCATTTTGATGCATTGTCGATCAAGGGATTGATTATTAAGGTCTTTTCAAAAATAGGTGCCATGTCGCTCTTTGAGCCTCTCAATGCTGATACCGCGCTGGTGCATTTCGAAAAAGGACTTCCCGATTGCGAAGGGATATATAAAGTGATCAATGCCGAAACCGCGACATTTCTGACAAAAAAATATACGTATCTTAATAGGGAAAGCGATCTTGGTATAGCAGGACTTCGTGAGGCAAAGATGCGATATCACCCCGACCACATGGTTGAAGTATATTCCCTGAAGCGGGATTCTTAAAAATAACTTGTTTTATCCTTTTTCAACAAAAAATTAAAACGCTGGTATCTGCCCTCAATAATCTCCTGTTTGCCTCTCATCGGACAGAACTAGCGCTGGCAGATATGATGCAAAAGATCGATTTCTTCTAAAGGATCTCTCTGCAGTATCAGGAAAAATGGTTGGATATGTTAAGCCAATGCAATATATGCCAGGATCCCTGATGCAATTATCTTAACTGCGATGGCTGCGACAAACATGCCAAGGACTTTTCCCATAATGTCGGTGACTACATTCCCCAGGACCCGTTGGATGTTTTCTGAGAAGTAGAGTATGAGCCAGGTTGCAAGCAGTGACAGAGTGATTGCAGCAAACGTGATAAGTGCACCAAGATCCCGCGAAAAAAGCATCACGGTGGTGATGGCACCCGGCCCGCACAGGAGTGGAGTACCAATGACTACCCCTGCGGCTGTTTTTGCATGCTCTTTGGCATGTCCGATCTCAATTCCCAGTGCCTCCTGCATGCCCAGAAGGAATAGGAGGACACCCCCGGCAATCTGGAAGCTGGGCATGTTAAGTCCCAGAATATCAAAAATCACCGTATTGAAAACCAGGAACAGGTACATCAGTCCTCCCGCAACAGCGACTGCAATGAATGCCTGTTTGTGGATTTCTGCCGGGGTCTGACCCTTGGTCATTGCGGCAAAAATGGGCACTGACAATAGCGGGTCAAGGATGATGAACAGAGCAGCAAATGAATAGATAATACCGGAAAATATCTCTGCCATAGTTCTGATTTAAGATATACTCACTGATAACGGATAAAATTGAGGTATGCGGTGGTTGCAGATTGCATGCAATTTTGAGCTACAATCCCTAAATGATAAAGTAAATGACCAGGATAGCCGCAGTTGAGATCGCCCCGGCGGCAGATACCAGACGGGATCTGGTATCGGTGACAAGCACCCATGAACAAAGACAGAAAAAGATGTAGGGAATCAGGATTGTGATCACGGAAATTGTCGCGAGCTGATCAAAATGGTTGGAAAAGAGCAGGAGAGCCGCGCTGATTGCACAACCTGCAATAAGTGCAGATTTAGGAGTACCCTGCGGGGTTAAATTTTGGATTTTCGGAACGGAAAACCATGCTGACATGGATTGGAGTATCCGGGAAGTTCCGATTATATAGGCGTTTATTGCGGAGAGCATTGCCACAATCCCAATTATTGCGACAAAGGAACCTGAACGGTTAAAGAGGACAGCGGCAGCAGTGGCAATTGGAGCGGGTGATGCACCAAGTGCTTCTGCGCCAACACTACCGATAAGCGAAACATTGAGAAGAAGATACACTGACACCACAATTACCATGACCAGTATGAGCGATCGCCGGATTATCTTCGGGTCCCGCGTCTCTTCAACCAAGATCGCGCTGATTTCAAAACCGGTAAACGGCCAGTAAACGATAATGATCGTGGCAAGTAAACCCGTGTAAGTAACCGGCGTCCGTGGAACAAAATTATCAATGTTAATAAGGGGAATGAGCAGGAACGCGATGATCACAAGTGGAATAATTTTAAGTGTGGTGAGAATATTTTCGGTCATTCCCGAAAGAGAGATACCACTGATGTTAAGCCAGCAGAAGGCACCAATGATGGCTATCTCGATGAGGAGCACGTTTGAAATGCCAAAGTAGGATATGTACTGACCTATCCCCGCTGCAATGGTTGACACTCCAAACAGGGAAGAAATGAGGTACAGTATGATGAGTGGTACAGCAAACCGGGCACCGAATACCGATGTGAATAGTGAATAAAAACCATTGGATGACGTAAACCGGAATGACACATATGCAAGAGAAAGAAGAACACAGGATGCAGACAGGGCAACAATCAACCATGCAAGGAGTGACCAGGGGCCGCTCAGTTTCGCGGCTACGCCGGGGACTACGAAAATACCCGAACCAATTGTCCCTCCTACCCCAAGGCTGACGAGTTCAAACAACCCCAGTGATCGTTTGTAAACCCCAGCCTCTGCCATGTCTTGCCCTTTCATACTTGTATTAAACAAAATTTATAATAGCCGGTAGTTTCCATTTTCAGTTATACCGGCTCTTCTTAAAAAAAAAAGATGTTGATGAAGAGCGTAGGAAGGTGTGAATTTCTTATGGTAAAAGCAGCAACAACATTAAAAAAGGGCAGTGCGAAAAAGACCAAAAAACCGGTTGCAGCGAAAAAGAAAACAGCAGTAAAGAAATCAACAACCGCTGGAAAAAAAGGTGCAGCATCAAAAAAGGAAGGCGTCATCGTTAAGAGGTACAAATGCAGGATCTGCGGGTATATCTATTCACCGCTTCGCGGGGAGCCGCATAATGGCATACCTGCAGGTACTGCCTTTGAAGATCTTCCGGATACATATCTTTGCCCGGTATGCGGGTTTCAGGGAAAGGGGAAGATTGGAACGTGGGGCTTTGATGAATGGCGGCCGACACGCTATATCTGTTCCATGTGCGATTATGTCTAT
>DATKZP010000106.1:0-12032 GCA_035527915.1 Methanoregula sp.
CCGTTACCGCACATCTCCGCCTCGCTCTCGTCCGGTTGGAGTATACGCATTTTAATCGTGCTTTTTTCAGATTTAGAGAGGTAGATGACCCCATCCGCGCCAATCCCGAAACGACGATCGCAATAGATGGCAGCAAACTGCCCTTTCATATCATCCGGTATGATGATTTTTTCATGCTCATCAATCAAAACGAAATCATTGCCGTTTCCGTGTAGTTTGGTAAATGGTATTTCCATGGAAATCTCCCTCAGTTACTGCCCCATTTTTTGAGTGCACGTTCAAGCTCATAATGGTTCTTTGCGTACTCTTCAGCAGTTTTTCCTTCCATGAAGGCATCAACTGCCTGTCGCATTGCCCGGGCACCCGCCGCAGTTCCGTCCGGGTGGCCATGAATACCGCCACCAGCCTGCAGGACGATATCGGTGCCGAGACTCGCTAGTTCATGAGCAACGTTACCAGGATGTAAACCCCCGCTCGATACAGGGAAAGTCGGCTTCATGCCATGGTAATTGCAGGTCAGAACATCGATACTCTTTCTTACTTCCGATGTAGTATGACTCATCTTGCCACTCACTGTACCGGTATGGAGCTGATCGGCACCCAGCATTCTGATGATATGCGCCAGAGGACGCATTGCAATTCCATGCTCCGGGTTCCTGGTGAATGCGGCATGCATGGTGCGGTGGACATGAATTGGCACCTTAATCCGTGATTCTTCTCCCAGTGCCTGGAGAGCACCAAATCCTGAAGTAAAAATATCTATCATGATCATATTTGCACCGAGATCGATTGCGTGAAGCGCACGTTGAACGATCCTGTCTGCACGGGTTGTGATATTCACCGCATACAGGACCTGGCGCCCGGTCGCATCTTTTGCCTCCTCAAGACGTTTCATCACAAGTGGCAGGCGTTTGTCTATTGGGCAGAATGCCTGGTCCGTCAGCGTCTCATCGTCTTTTATGAGATCAACGTCTCCCATCGCTGCTTCATATGCTACCGAAGCGGTATCAACCGGGTTCAGGCCAACCTTCGGTTTGATGATGGTGCCGATATGCGGGCGGTTCTTGCTCCCGATCATCTTCCTGACACCGGAAATTCCAAACTTTGGTCCCTTGAACGGGATGATAAGTGAGTCCGGATATTCAATATCCAGAAGACGGACCGCGTCCAGTCGCCCCAGACCAAAGAGATTACCAGCGCAGACCGAGAGGTACTGTGCAACGTTTCCCGGCTCAAAGATCTCAGCAGGATAATGAATGCGGGTGATGTATCCCTCCCCCTGTGGCGTAACGCTCTCCACAGTACCATCAAGCAGTTTTACGTACTCTGTGCGCGTGGAAATGTCAGTCCAGGTACCGGTCGTCTCCTCATCACAGATAGCCCGTGCGGCCTGGTCGGGTTTTGTGTCTGCCCTTGGACGGAAATAGTACGTTGCAATGACATCTTTCATATACTCACTTCTCATGTCCGGTAGGATTCTCAAAGAGTTTATGGAATTCTTCAATGCCCCATCCAAGATACTCCCGGATGATGATATAAGCCATTTGCGGCGGAATCGCACCAGCTTCCGTAACGATAAGATCGATATACTCTGCTGGCGTCACATCAAATGCGGGATTACGCACAGTAACATGCGGGAGTGAACGGGAGATCTCATCAGCCAGCACCTCGCTCCCTGCGCGCTCCTCGATCTGGATAAGCTCCCCGATAATTGTGCGGGGCGCAAACTTGTAGGTCTCTGCCGCAATAAGAACATTCACCCGTGCCTCTGCCGCGGTATGTGCAACCTGAGATGTTCCGATTTTGTTTACCACTGCGCCATTAACGGTGACCGCATCGGCTCCCATGATCACAAGATCAACATCGTGGATGAACGAACGCACAGCAGAATCAACAATGAAATTGGTTTTGATCCCGGCATTATTGAGTGTCCTGATGGTGACCAGTCCCTGGTTTCGCGGGCGCACTTCTGTTGCAAAGACTTCAATCTCTTTTCCGCTGCGGTGCGCTTCTATGATGCACCCGAGGGCAGCTTCAGAATTGCAATGAGTGAGGATGGTATCCCCGTCGCGTATATGGCGTGCGCCGAACTGCGCGATCTTTTCTACTGCGTGCGTTGACGAGTTAATAAATTGCTCCGCACGAACGATCACCCCGTTTCGCGCCTCATCAAGAGTTACTGCCTGCTCAAGTCCCGACATAATAAGGTGTACAGCGTTCGGGAGCGAGACAGCGGTTGGGCGCGTGTCGACAAGAACCTGCGCTGCACTCTTCATTTCCCTTCGGAAAGAAGCAAGATCACCAGCCCGCGTCTCTGTGGCATGGCGTCGGAGTGCTTCAGCGCCCGCACGCGCAATCCGGCCGGCACCCCGGATCTCCATGTTCTTTATCTTCTCTGCAGTTTCAGTAACAAACATCAGCTTCAATAATTCAATGTACAGAGAATTACATATAAGTATATAACCGGGTATCATCATGTCGGTTGCTGTTGTTTTTGACAGTGCAGGCACACTCCTGAATACCTACCGGGTTGCAAAAGATATCAGCAACAAAAAACTGCTTCCCGGTATCGAGACTACTACCCTGACGTTCAGTTCACCGGATCGTGTGCTCGTCGTTTTGCCCGTGCACACAAAGGATATAATGAAAACACCGGGTGAAATGCTGCTTTCTTCTTACCTTGTAGAACATAATGTCGGATTCGGGGTGAGCTGCACCAGAAAGATTGTTACCGCAGAAGAGATCGGGGATGTGCTCTATACTGACCAGCGGGTGCGGGTGAGCGATCTCAAGGAATGTATCCGGAATGTCTGGACCGTCTGTAAAGCGGAATCGATCGTAACCTTAAACAGCGGCGCGATTGTCAACATGGCAGACAAGTGCATTGAATTTGCCATAACTGCCGGCGGCTGGCCATTTGACGGTGCAAAAGAAGCGATCACCGCCCTCCACCGCATGGGGGTGCCAACCTTCATCGCATCCGGCGACCGGGTAACTACACTGGAGAAGATGGCAGACCACCTGGGTATTCCCCGCGACAGGGTAAATGGCGTAGCAACACCCACGGTAAAGGCACAGATAGTCAACGATCTACGACAGGAATACGACAAGGTGCTGATGGTGGGAGATGGGATCAATGACTTATGTGCCATGCAGAATGCCGATATTGCTATCCTTACCGTCCAGCAGGCCGGTGACCGGCCGGAGGATCTCTACAAAGCCGCCGATTTCGTGGTAAAAAACGTCAGTGAAGTGGTTACCATTGTGCAGGAGTTGCTCATATCGACAGGACATTTCGATCGTGACGACAATAATGCATCATATAAAAGGTAATATGTCACAAGTATCACATTAGGTATAAGGGTATTATGAAGGCTCCACTGATCACGGTCGATAACCTCTGCATGGATTTTAATAGCACGAGGGTACTCAAGAACATTTCTTTTGAGATTGCCGAAGGGGAGATCCTGGGAATTATTGGCAGGAGTGGAGCAGGTAAGACGGTGCTCATGCACCTTATACGGGGAGTGGAGCAGCCCCCGACAAGCGGGAAAATAATATACCATGTTGCCGCGTGTAACGGATGCGATTACATGGATGTCCGGAGTGCCGCAGGAATAACATGCCCTCATTGTGGGGGCACGCTCTCCGCACTTGATGTAGATCTCTGGAGCGAGAAAGACGAGACGCTGAAACGCCGGCTTATGCGGCGGACCGCGATCATGTTCCAGCGTACCTTCGCGCTCTACGGGGATGACAGGGTTATCGAAAATGTGCTTCATGCTCTCGATGATATCGATTACCCCCAGGAAAATGCCATCAACCGTGCTGCTGACCTTATTGATGAGGTACGATTATCCCACAGGATGATGCATATCGCCCGTGATCTTTCAGGTGGAGAGAAACAGCGGGTAGTCCTCGCCCGTCAGCTTGCAAAGGAACCGTTCATGCTCTTTGCCGATGAGCCGACCGGCACACTCGATCCCGGTACTGCACGGATAGTGCATTCAATGCTTGCAGGGGCGGCAAAGACAAACAATATGGGAATGGTTGTCACTTCCCACTTCTCCCAGGTTATCGAGGACGTGGCGAGTCGTGCAATCCTCCTGGTAGACGGTGGGATTGCTACGATAGGAACGCCAAAAGACGTTATCCAGCAATTCATGAAGGGTTATGACGACAGTGAGAAGTTTGAAGAGGCCGAATTAGGTGAGAAGGTTGTTGCTGCTTTGGATCTAACCAAACGATATATTTCCGTTGACCGGGGTGTTGTAAAAGCGGTCAATGGCATCAATTTCGATGTCTACACCAAAGAGATTTTTGGCATCATCGGAAAAAGCGGGGCGGGAAAGACAACCCTTTCACGGATCATCGCTGGTATCATCGAACCCACCAGCGGTGAGATCAATATTAAGATCGGGGAGGAATGGGTCGATATGACAAAAGCCGGTATCGATCAGCGTGGAAGAGCAAAAGAGTATATCGGACTCCTCCACCAGGAATATGACCTTTTTCCCCATCGTACGGTCCTTGACAACCTCACTGATGCGATCGGGCTGGAGTTCCCAAAAGAGCTTGCTATGCGAAAGGCGCTCGTAACACTCAAAATGTCAGGGTTCTCTGATGAGAAGAGTAAGGAGATTCTTGAACGGATGCCCGGGCAACTCTCCGAGGGAGAGCGGCACCGTGTGGCACTTGCCCAGGTCCTCATCCGTGAACCACGGCTTGTGATTCTTGATGAGCCGACCGGCACGATGGATCCCATCACCAAGATCGATGTGAAGCACTCGATCATGCACTCACGCGAAGAGATGGAGGAAACTTTCATTGTCGTTTCGCATGACATGGAATTTGTGCGGGACATCTGTGACCGGCTTGCGCTTATGCGTGGCGGTAAGATCGTGCAAATAGGGAAGACAGCAGACGTGCTCGCGATCCTCACCGAAGAAGAGCGCAAGCTCATGAGTCAGCCTGCTGCATGAGGAGAGCAATGATTACCATCCACCTCGATGGAGAGAGGATGGAAGTCAGTGAGGGGAGTACACTCGGTTCTATCCTTTCCAACCATCCACCTGACTGTAGTGTGGGGATTATTCGCCCTGCAACCAAGGAGCAGGCAAAGACGGGTAATCTTGCAATCCGTACCACCGCGGGGGAAGTTACCATTGAGATTACCGGGCGGAATGATGGTTTCCTCAAATCCCCGGAAATTGTGCAAAAACTCACCCTTCACTGGGAGGATCGTTACGCGACAGCGTTCGGACCTTTCCCCTCTCCAATTCATCCTCTGCGTAAACCCCATGTCTACGAACGGGGGGATGTGATCCTTGGTTGTGGAGGCTATGAACCGGCACGATCCTACCTGATTTTTTCCAAAACCCGACATTCTGCAGATCACGGAGCTGACGAAGGTGGCGGGGTCTTTGCAAAAGTCGTAAGCGGTAAAGGGGTGCTCAACCGTTGGGCAACAGGAGACCGCATCACGGGTATTGAACCAATCATAAGCTGGGCGGACACCAGCCGTTCCTTCACCACAAGTGACATGAGCCTTGGTATAGAAGACGGGATGCAGATCGTCACATACGTTAAGATCATGAGTCAGGGGTACACACCCGGTAAGATTACCACGGAAGCTGCCAGCAGCGTGGAGCACATGCTCCTTGCACTCAAGTCCGGGAAGTTTATGGTCGGGCGGGCAACCAGCACACACATCCTTGATACCCGGCTTGCCGGTACTGCGGATATTGATACAGAATACCGGCACCCGCGCAGGGAGGGGACGGTAACCGTGCGAACCACGGGGCAACTGGCTGGAAGCATCTATATTTACCGGGATGATGTGCCCAGCAGTCTCGTTCACGATGTAGTTGGCCAGGTTGTTCATGGCATTGAACTGGTAAAACTTGCAAAAGAGCACGATATCCTCACCATCAGTGTTCTGCCACAACGGATTGACCTTCTCGGACTCCCCCTAACTAAGGCAAAGGTAATCGCCACGACTGAGAAAATTTCACTTAACATCGATAAGGAGGAGGGAGAGAGGATTGTCGTTTCACAGGATCCGGGTAATACCCTGGATGTCCTCAAAGAGCGGATGGTTACGGTAACGACAGCCCCTCTGGATAAAGTGATAACTATTAAGCTGGATGACGAAAAAGCACCAGTCAGCTGCGATATATTCCGCCGTATTACAGGCCTTAAGCAACACGATGCCGGGATGATCCCGGTCTTTTTTAAATTCGATGATGTTGTTCTGTTCAGATCAATCATCCCGCCAGGGACAAAGATCAATCCTGAGAATACACCAAAAGAGGAGGTCCCTGCAGCAGCACTTGCCATCACCAATGATTCCCGCAAGGGTTCCGGATTGGTGGGTGTGCGCCTTTCGGCAAATAAAGAATTCGGTCCCACATCCGAACCATTTGAGGGTACCAATATTCTCGGGCGTGTTATCGATACGGAAAAACTAAAAAAAGTAAAGGAGAAGGAGAATGTGTATATCAGGGTGGTAAAGCGGTGACCGAATATACTCCGGCACTTGTAGGTACCGTAACTAAGTACGTGGTGGTGGAGTCGTTTGATGTTACCCCGGCTGATCTTGCACTACGTGCCTATGAGATCTCGCAGGGTGCAATAATCAAGGAAACCTGTTTTGGGATTATCATCAACGGCAAAGAGGAAGAGGTCGACCGCATTATCGCCGATCTGCGGAAGATCGATCCCGATCATATCTTTGTAAAAGACCGGGGCTTCCCTCCCGGTGATCCCCGCCGCTGCCGGGCGAATCTTGGCGGTGCACGGCCCGGATACAATGGTATTGAGCACGAGATGACCATCATCTCCTATATCTCGCACGGGCTTAAGGAGCTTAACAACCGCGATGAGAAGACCATTCCTGCCCCGGAAAACCCGTTGGAGCATAAGACATTGGACATCTATAAGCTCAAGAAACTGATCGACGCACAGGAGTCCTGAAATGGCAAAAGTATTCATTTACCCTGCAACGAGCCTGATCCTCTCTGACATGGTTGCACGCTTCGGGCACACGCCCCTCTCGTCTGCAACAGCCATCCGTGAACGCATCCAGACTGCAGGACTCGAATCCGCCCCACTCCAGATCACTCCCGAGGAGCCCAAAAAAGGCCTGAAGTGGGCTGCAGTCGAAGTGCCCGCCGGTGTTCGGGGCCGAATGTCACTCTATGGGCCGATGATCGGGGAGTGTGAGGCAGCGATTATCATCAACGATGCAGACCTCGCGTTTGGGTGCATGGGATGTGCCCGCACCAATGAGCTGATCAAGTTCCTGATTCATCAGAAAGAGATCCCCAAACTCGAGCTGAATTACCCGAAGAATGAAGAGGAAGGCGTGAAATTCGTTGCTGCCATCAAACGCTTCCTCGCAGAGCTGGGAGGATCGACATGAATCCTCTTGTACGCATTGCACAACTCTCCTGTGGGCCGGAATATTCCGGTATCCAGCATGAGATCGATGCCGCAGCACGAGAAGTTGGCGGCGAGATTTTTTACCCGGATGTCGCCCTCAAGGACATACACCGCGATTTTGATGTGTTCGGGCTGGATGTGAAGAGCCCGGACTTAAAACTCACCATAGCCAGGGCTGTGGCACTCGTGGAGGGGCGGGTGGAGGCAGACGCGGTCTTCATCGCCACCTGTTTCCGTTGCGCAGAAGCGGCAATCGTTCGGAACGAACTCCGGCGGTATATCAATGAGCATTCGAAACTGCCGGTAGTCAGCTACTCATTTACTGAACGTACAACCTCGGGAACGCTCCTCACCCGTATGGAGGCCCTTACAACCATTGCCCGGCGTCGCGCACTGCTTGCCCGTGAAACCCAGCAGGGTATAACACTGGGGGTTGACTCGGGTTCCGCAACAACAAAAGCGGTCGTGATGAAGGACAACAAGATTATCGGTACCGGCTGGCAACCCACAATCGAGGTCATAAAAAGTGCGCAGGAAGTAATTACCCATGCCCTTCAGGAAGCAGGAATTACCCGGGATGAGGTACAGGCAGTCGGCACCACAGGTTACGGCCGGTTCCTTGTAGGAAAAGAGATCCATGCTGACCTCATCCAGGAAGAACTGACGACAAACTCGAAGGGGGCTGTATATCTCGCCAACCGGCAGCATGGACCCGCAACCGTTATTGATATAGGTGGGATGGACAACAAGGCGATTTCTGTAATGGATGGCATCCCGGGTGTGTTCACCATGGGAGGTATCTGCGCAGGGGCAAGCGGCAGGTTCCTTGAGATGACGGCAAAGCGGCTGGGCGTTGATATCACCGAGCTCGGTCCACTTTCCATGAAAGGATTTGGCGAGCGTGTGCCAATGAACAGTTACTGTATCGTCTTTGGGACGCAGAGCCTGGTTAACGCACTCGCAGCGGGTAGTTCCCGCGAGAGTGTGGCTGCCGCTGCGTGTCATAGTGTGGCCGAACAGGTATTCGAACAGCAGCTGCAGGAAATTGATATCAAAGAGCCGGTGATTATGGTCGGGGGTACGTCACTCATTGAGGGGCTTGTGTTTGCGATGAGTGAACTGCTCCAGACAAAGATAGTCGTACCGCCCTATTCGCAGTATATTGGTGCTGTAGGATCGGCGCTGCTTGTATCAGGGTTTATAAAGGACGATTAGATGCTTGCCATTGAGTACTTTGAAGTGGAATGTCCCGAGCCGGTGGGTGCTGAATACTACAGGCAGATCACCAATGACGTCCTGCTGGATCACAACCTCCTGAGAGTTATCCATAAGCTTCATATCTATATCGATCCGAAGGTGCCGATCTTTGTTGCAGTGGGCATTTTGAAAAAGATCACCACACGCGTCCGTGTAGGGGATTTTGCGAATGTGAATCCACTGGAAGGCAAGATCACCCTCGTTATTTCAGATGAAACGTACCTTGCACCCATGCTGAAGATTTTCTGGGAAAAATTCGGTAAGGACCATGTTGACCAGCCGGATCGTTTCACCGTCATCCTGTATGATGTCAAGGCAGATCTAAAAGAGATTGAAGAAATTATTGTCGCTGATCCGAGCGAGTCGCTCTACAAGGATCTCATCTATGCGTTCCGGTGTATTGCACCAGAAGGGTTCCGCCTGAGAAGCGAGAAATTCAACAAAGAAAAATTTTCATTTGTGGCGAGTGAAAACACCCTTACCGAGGATATCGATGATATTGTCAGGGAAAAATTTGCGCTTATGGGGGAGGTACCATGACACTTGTCCCGATTACCTACAAGGGAGGTATCTACCAGCATGATATTGTTATCGATCTCATTGAGGATCTTGGTGGGTATATTATCCAAAAACACGTAATCGCGGCAGAAGTCGTGCTCCAGTGCTTTGTTCCCAGAGACGATATCGAACTTATCCGCCAGATCTCAAAGCCGCTTTTTGGGGAGGTAACCGATACACCACTTGTCGGCACAGAGATTGCAATCGTCAGTATGAGTCTTGAGATCCACCATCTGCCACACCCTTCCTGTGATATCGCGGAATATGTGCGAAGGATCGGGGCCAAGAGCAACATGGTCAGTCTCGCACGCGGCCCGGGAAAAAGGATCGCAGGTTTAAATGATGAGGAAAGGGATGTCATCAACGAGCACGATATTGCAGTATACCTTATGGGTAATTTTGAAACCTGTATTGAATATAAAATGCCCACTCTCATACGAGGTATTGAAGTTCCAATCGTGCTCTGCGGGGGCCCGGATAAAGAGACCCTTAAAAAGATTATTGATCCACCAGTCGACGGATATGTCGGTAATGTCGGCAGGTTCATGCGCCGTACAAAAGAGGCCGATGAAATTGGTAAACTCGATGAGATCGTTGACGAGATCACACGGGTTCTTGAAAAAAAGCGTGAAGAAATCCAGAAAGATCCCCTCTCTGTTTCTCCTGCGAGACTTATGGGTCTGATTAAAGAAAAGGTGCCTGCCATCCATGCAGTCACCTCGCCAACCCCTCTCACGGTTCAGATGGCCGGGCTCCGGGTTAAGCTGCCCTACGATACGTTTGCCGGGGATCTGAGGCAGCTTGAGATAGAGGATGGAATAAAGCTTGGTGATATTTCCGAAATTGTGCCTTCACGAATGCGGGATTATATCCTGGTAAAAATCCTGCCATTCTCAGAAACGAATACGGTGATATAATGGAAAAAACAACCAAAAAAGAATTTGAAGAACGCCTTGCGCAGATTGTTGCGCGTGGAGCAGATGTCACTGCTGATGAATGGATGCGGGAGATTGAGGAGGAGTACGGGCGTGTACCACTTATTTTTAAACGGATGGGGGAACGCCCGGAGGTCCTTATCTCCCATCTTCTGTACAAGGGAACGGTGGCACAGACCAGTCCACTCGATCCAAAATATGTGGAACTTATCAGCCTTGCCGTGGGAGCGGCACTCAAATGCCCGCACTGTACCGGTTATCATATGCAGGCAGCTCTCAAAATGGGCGCGAGCAGGGAAGAGATCCTTGAAGTCATCCTGCTGGCCGGGATGATATCAAACTCATCGGTGCTCGCGAACTCCTATCGTATTTTCGACGAGAAGCTCGAACAATGCATACCTTGTCAGACAAAAGGTGTGAGCAGAGGAAAATCCAAACGAAAAAACCAGGCATCAACAAAGAAATGATACTTCTTCCCAAGGGAAATTATCCACCATCTTTTTTAATCATAGACGGTCTATTTTTACCATACTGTGCGGGATCGAATCCTCGAAATAGTGACTCTGGATAGAATTATGTGATATGCCTCTAAACGGCAAAGCAATTAAAAAAACCTGTTCAGGAATATGGATACATCATGAAATCAATCATTCTTGCGGGAGGTATCGGGACGAGACTATGGCCGCTCTCCCGGGAGTATTATCCCAAGCAGTTCATCCATCTCGACGGTCATTCACTTTTTCAAAAGACCTACGAACGGGCAACCCGGCTTTCGGATCCTGACGGGATATTTGTGGTGACCAATGAAATCCACCAGTACCTCGCCCGTGACCAGATTGAGGATATGGGATACACTATTTCTGATGATCATCTTCTTGCAGAGCCGGAAGGAAAAAACACGTTGCCTGCCATTGCATGGGCGATGCAGCGTATTCGGACTCTTTTTACTTCTACCAGCGCGGTTGTATTCTCCAGTGATCACCTTTTGGGAGATACAGCACTGGATCAGATCCGCGCTGCAAAACCGCTGGCCAGAGAAAACCTTGTCACGTTCGGTATCCACCCAACCTCCCCCCATACGGGTTACGGTTATATCAAACCTGGAAAACCGCTTGCCGGGGGGGCTGTTGTTGACGTATTCAAAGAGAAGCCGGATGAAAAAACAGCAAAAGAATATGTCCGGAATGGATATCTCTGGAACAGCGGGATATTTCTCCTCTCTACCGACTGCTTTTTTGAGGAACTAAAGAAATTTTGCCCGGAACTGTCCGATGCATTCGATGAGGGATGCGTTGCGGATTATAAGAAACTTGAATCAATCTCCATTGATTACGGACTTCTGGAACACTCAAAACGGGTTGCTGTTGTAACTCTTGAAACCGAGTGGAGTGACCTTGGAACTTTCAAAGCCCTGTATGATGTCGAACTGCATGATAGTGAGGGGAATGTTGGTAATGCAGAGTATTTTTCAGCGAGAAACAACTTTGTGCATGCACCGGGTAAACATGTAGGAATGATCGGCGTCAATGACCTGATTGTCGTTGACACAGATGATGCACTCCTTGTCTGTGATAACCGACATACGGAGCAGGTAAAACAGCTGGTGACCCGGTATAATGAGCGCAATGATCCGGTCACCAAATTCCACCGCCAGGTACACCGCCCGTGGGGATCTTACACGGTCCTTGAAGAGAGTGAAATCTATAAAATTAAACGAGTCAGCGTCAAACCGGGCCAGAAACTCTCGCTCCAGCTGCACCATCACCGCAGTGAACACTGGGTCGTGGTAAGCGGGACGGCAGAAATCGAACTTAACGGGGAAACCCAATTACTCAGGCA
>DATKZP010000107.1:0-26237 GCA_035527915.1 Methanoregula sp.
CCTCTGGAAACGATTGACGATGAATCAGCCATCAGGTTCCGGGACTGCTTCTCTGTACGATATATCCAGTCTGCTGCAGTATTGTGCAGGCTGGGGTACCGGATCGAGAAGGATTTTTTAGAATCCGGAGAAATTTCCGAAGAAGCACGCCTCAGGCACGAGGCATTCATTCTCAACTCGATCCTCTCATCCGTTGCTTTCCTGGAATCGACCATCAATGAGCTCTACTCTGATGCTGCGGATAATGCATACTTTTTTTATGATGAAAAGAATGAGACGCTCTTAAAAACCATCGGCGAGAAATGGAAAAATAAAAAGAACTTTGATCGTGCCCCCATGGTAAACAAGTACCAGAAAATTCTCATGATCGCAGAAAAACCCCAGTTTAATGAAGATAATCCTGTTTTTTCAAATATCCGCATCTTAATTGAAATCCGAAATTACCTGATGCATTACAGACGCGAATGGATTGTTGTGCAACAAGGTGAAATGCCGGGTGATAACGAAGAAACACTGGGAGAAAAACTGGAGACGGTGCTCAGGCACAAATTTGTGGAAAATCCGCTGGCTTATAAAAACCGCCCGTTTTTTCCGGATAGATGCCTTGGTCATGGATGTGCAGAATGGGCGGTTGTAAACAGCCTCTCATACACGGATGAATTTTTTGAAAAACTTGAACTGCCCGCACCCTATGACTGGATAAAAAAAGAATTAGAGACCAAATAGCCGGACTTATTTCTTCTTCAATTTCTTCTTCTTTGGCTCGTCTTTTGCCATGGACATGAGGTCAATAATATAATTTCCCTCTTTTCCCACGCTCACGATCCGCTCATCACCCTGCGCCATCTTTTCGAGATTGAGCTCGTAGGTACCAGGAGCGACGATCCGGATTGTCTCCACCCGGTTATACATCTCCACTTCTCTTTTGGTCCCGGGTTCTACGATATGGAGGACTTCCTCATGAGACTCCTCAGCAATTTCCTCTATGGACTTCTCTTCCAAAACATCCTTATTGATCTCGGTATCTTTGACGTAGAGAAACTTTTTGCCACCGCAACTCGCGCAACCTTTAAGAATCTCCGTTGAACCGTCCTTGTATTCCCTCCCGCATTTCGTACATTTGTGAGGCATACAATTCACCCGAAGTATTCAAGCATGGTCTCGTACAGGCTCTCAACATTCCGTCCTTCAAGACCGGAGATGGCAACAACCGGGTGCTGGGGGAACGCACTCCGTATCCGCGCAGGGGTTGCATCAGGAAGATCGATCTTGTTTGCGACAATAATCACCGGGAGTTTGCGGCTCTCGATAATACCGATCATCATGATGTTGACCTGCATGAAAGGATCCAGGGATGAATCCAGCATGTAGATGACCCCGTCAATATCCTCGCGCAGCCAGTGCATGGCCTCGGCGACTCCCTCTGTTGCTTCCCGGGCGCGGATGATTGCTTCATCCTTATCCATGCCGAATTCTAAAAATTCATGGTAGTCAACCTTGGTGGTAACACCCGGGGTATCGACAATATCCATCCTTATTGTGCTGCCATTTGCACCATAGATGAGGATATCTTCTTTTTTCCGTGCCCTTCGGGTTTCATGGGGGATCTCGCTCACCGGGCCGACTGCATCCCCGGTCCAGTCCCGGGCAATGCGGTTTGCAAGCGTTGTCTTGCCAGCATTGGGTGGTCCGTAGATACCAATACGGGTCCGCTTCTTCTTAAAAAACCTGTTGAGGAAATTGGAAAATTTCTTCTTTACCTTACCATAAGTTTGATAAAATATCCTCATGGGAATCCTCCATGGCAACGCATTGTACAATGGTACAAAATATTCACCATAATTCGATAGTAGTGTATAGAAATCGCTCTTTATTATGTTTCTTATAATCTACCGTTCCTGATTCGCCGGTGTCGGCAGGAAATCCTCTCGCATTATTACTGCCCCGCATTATTGGTTGCCACCGCCAAATTGTATTTATACAAAAGGGAGGAAGTATGCTAATTGTAATCATCAGGAAAAGCACTTCAAGGAGGTGACTCATGAAAAAGACATCCAATGGAATACGGTTTGAGACCCAGGTTCCGTTACGTGAAGTAATGAAAAACAATCCTACCCTGATTGGCATCGACGCGACGGTCGCAAAGGCGGCAAAAGCCATGTGCCACGACGAGGTTGGCAGTGTCATCATCATCGAACAGAACATACCTATCGGTATCGTGACTGAGGAAGACATTACTTGCAAGGTGGTGGCAAAAGATCTCAAGCCAAGCACTGTACATGTGAACAAAATCATGAGTACGCCACTCATTACGGTGAGTGCGGACAAAACTGTTGGCGATGCCGCCCGTATGATGGTGAAGCACAAGGTAAGGAGACTGCCGGTTATCGATGCAAAAAACAAAGTCATCGGGATAGTGACCGTGCGTGATCTCCTTACCGTATCCAATGAACTCAATGAGCTCCTAGCGGATCTCATCGAGATCAACCGCGAGGATATTGTCGAGCAGGGAATGTGCAATCGCTGCAGCCAGATGTCTGATGATCTCAAGCGGGTTGACAATATGATGCTCTGTTCCCGCTGCCGTGAGGAGGACAATATTACATGAAAACAGCACAGGATTTCATGCTTGAGATCCCTGTGCTGAAATATAATGACCAGATAACAAAGGCACGGCAAATCTTAAGAGACGACCGGTTCCGGGAAGTCTATGTCGTGGACGCAAAGAAAAACCTCCTCGGCTATATTGACCTCACGGACGGGCTGCGGGTTACTGCGACAAAATCGAATGTAACCGTTGAAGGTTTTGTCAAGGAAGCGCCCATAGTTGGTCCGGAAGATCCCATTGAGCTGGTGGCGGGAAAGATGCGGGAATACAAGACGGACAGTGTTGCGGTTGTTGATCCCAGCTCCCGGATTATCGGGTGTGTGGTTCTTTCAGATGTATTCCCCGTTCTCATCTCCCGCAATGAACTTCACGGGACGGTTGCCGGCTATATGTCCCGGGATGTGACCAGTGCAAGCCAGACAGACACGATCCAGAAGGTTTACACCATGATTATAGAGAGCGGTTTTTCCGCGTTCCCGGTAGTTAAAAAGAAGCGGGTAGTGGGATTAATCTCCCGGCGCGATCTGATTCGCACACGGAGGGTTCAGTCGGTGATTGCCCACCACGCCCACACCACCATTGAGGCAATAATGTCTAAGGATGTTATCACTATTGGCCCGGATGAACCTATCAGCTCTGCTGCGGAACTGCTGGTAAAGCATGACGTGAGCCGGCTCCCCGTTATTCAAAGGGACTGCATTGTCGGAATTGTTGACCGGCACGACGTACTTTCTGGCCTTTTTAGTGAACGGCCACAAAAATAGTGATTGAAGTGAGAAAAATTCTGATAATCTGTGAACGGTCTCGTTCCGGAAGTATCATAAAACCATGGTCATTGAACCATTCGGAGTGTGATTATGCACCAGAATGACCGGGGCGTCAAACAGGGTGACAGGCTCTTGAAGATGCAGGGAAAACTCGACCGGGGCCCGGTCGAGTTCAAATCCCATATTGTCCAGCAGGAAGGTGAAATCATGGGGATCGCAACCCACGATGTTATATCGATACCTCCTACGCAGAGTATTATCGGGGCGGTGGAGATCATGACGAAGTGCGGGTTCCGCCGTTTACCGGTTACCGATGCAGGTACAAAGAAACTGCGCGGGATCATCACCTCCGGTGATGTGATCAATTTCATGGGTGGCGGAGACAAGTACAAACTCGTACAGGTCAGGCATGGCGGTAACCTGCTGGCTGCGGTCAACGAGAGCGTTCGTACTATCATGACCCAGCAGATTACCACGCTTCCACACGATTCACGGATCAGGGATGCAGTGGATATTATTGTAGAAAAAAAGATCGGCGGGCTCCCCATAGTTGACACAGATGGTGTGCTGAATGGGATTGTCACCGAACGGGACGTGCTGCGGGTGCTTGGTGCGGAGCGAAGTACGCTCAATGTTGAGGATGTTATGAGTAGATCACTCCGTGTGACCGCGCCGGACTGCCCGATTGCGACGGTTTCTCATGATATGACAAAGTACAGGTTCCGGCGTTTGCCCGTGGTAAGCGACGATGTGCTCTACGGTATCGTAACTGCCACGGATATTATGCAGTATCTTGGGAGCCGGGAGGTCTTCTCCCGTCTCACGACCGGCGATGCTGCAGACGTCATGGGACTGCCTGTCCGAACGCTGGTTACCGGGAAGCTTTTCACGACCACGCCGATGCAGAGCATCAACCAGGCTGCCCGTGACATGCTGAACAGGAACATAGGTGCATTGCCCGTGATCGAGGGCTCCCGCCTGATTGGACTGGTTACCGAGTTCGATCTTGTGCGGGCATTTGCAAAAGGGTGATCTGAATGTTAGCACGTGATGTGATGACAGCACCGGTCTATTTTGTATCCCCCCATGATATGATCGCCTACGCAAGGAACCTGATGGTGAAGCACAAAATCTCGCGTCTCCTTGTGATGGAGGAGGGCAGGCTCACAGGAATACTCACCAAAAAAGACATTGCATACCGTCTCCGACAGGGAGAACCCGAATGGCGCAGGCGACCCATCGACCAGATTCCTGTGGGTGCATTTGCATCGGGTAATCTTACCGTTGTGTCTCCTGATACAGGCATTAAGAAGATCGCGGGTATTTTTGCATCAAAAAATATCAGTTGTGTTCCGGTTATTGAAAACCGGAAGGTTGTGGGAATAGTTACAAAGACAGATTTGATGAAATCCGGCCTTGTCCGCGCTCTTTCCTGCACGGTCGGGGACGTGATGGAGGATGTTGCGACTGTCAGTCGCTATCACTCGCTCGACCATGTGATCGCGGTGATGAGTGAACGCAACGACAAAATTGTTGTCATGAACAATGATGGTACGATCGCGGGAATAATCACCGAAACAAACCTTGCATTCTTTGAAAATGAGCAAAAGATTGCCGGGGTGGTTGGAAAAGATGTAACGATAAAGAGACGCGAATGGGCGGACGGGACGAGCAGTCACAGCTTACGTACTGTCGCATCAGTGATTGCCGAGGATGTAATGACCAGTCCGGTTATTACGGTGCCCCCGGAAACACTGCTCCCCGATGCCATTGAACTGATGAGAAAAAACCATGTCAACAGTCTTGTTGTCATGGAGAACGGTGCGATATCCGGAATTATAAAACGGGATGATATCATAAAGGAAGTGGCGAAATGACAAAAGAAGTTTTTATCAAAGATGTGATGGTAAAACCAACAACCATCTCAAAATCGGCAAAGATCACCGAAGCACTTGATAAAATGCTTGCGGAAGGCATTGATCCCCTTATTGCAGTCAATAATAACTCCGTAGTCGGTACTGTTTCCCGGCAGGCAATTGCAGAAAAGCTGGGCAGCAAACAGAACTCCGATATTGCACCCACTGCTATCCATGTGGCAAGTGTGGTTGAGGAAGATTTCACGAGTGTCTATCCTGACGAAAGTATCAACGTCCTGATCCCGCTGCTCCAGCACCACAAACTGGTCGTTGTGTATGACGGGGATCACAATCTGATCGGGCAGGTAAGTGACGGCGACCTGTTAAAAAAGTGCCAGCCGGATAACGGGATTGAAAGCGCAATCGAGAAGGTTATCACCATTGAGGCCGATGAGCGTGTTGTTCACCTGCGCCGCCGTATGCTCGATGACAACATAACACGTTTTGTCGTGACGGATCATGAAAAATACCTGGGAATTGTGACAGAGACCGATGTTGCTATTGCGATGCGGAAATTCCGGCAGGGGGTCAGGGACAAGTACCAGGACCACAGGATACGGAATATGCTTGTCCGGGACATCATGACTTCGCCGCTTATAACAGTCGATCTGACAGCACAAGCTTCGGAAGTGATAGATCTGATGCTGAAAAAGAACTTCAGTTCGGTTCCTGTTATGGATAACGGCAAACTATTCGGTATCATAACAAGACGGTCTCTGGTTAATGCGCTGTAGACCGTGTGAGGGTGATACACAATCTGAGACATATCAGATGACAGGTGAAGGGTAAATACGGAAACGGGAAAAAATTGAGGGCGGGGGATGGAAATGAGGAGGTACCATGACAGTTCAATTGCTTGTTAAAGACGTGATGGCAAAGCCGGTGACCATTTCGAAATCCCAGTCAGTTAACGAGGCGCTGGATAAGATGCTCAATGAAAATATTGACCCGCTTATCGTGCTTGCCAGTCACCAGGTTGTGGGAACGGTATCGCGTAAATCGATTGCGGATAAGCTCGGGAGTAAAAACAAAGCACCGATCTCCACGGCAAAGATTCATGTTGCCAGTTCGCTTGAGGAGAATATCCCCTCGGTATTCCCTAACCAGGAAATCGGGGTCGTCATACCGCTCTTAAAACAGCATAAACTGGTGGCTGTCCATGATAACGATCAGCGCCTTATCGGGCAGGTCGGGTATGGGGAAGTGCTCAGGGTGCTCCAGCCAACAGGAAGTGTAGAGGGAGCGATGGAACCTGCCCACACCATTGATGCCAATGAACGGCTCTCGCACCTCCAGGCAAGGATGGCAGAACACAATATCTCCCGTTTTGTGGTGACCGAAGCAGAAAAAATCAGCGGGATCGTCACGGAAACCGATCTAGCCATCTCACTCCGGAAATTCCGGGAGAAAATTGAAGACCGGCACCAGGATTTCCGGTTCCATAACATACTTATCCGGACAATCATGACAACCCCGATTCTCACCATCGACCGGAGTGCAAAGATTCCGGATGTTGTCGGTATGATGTTAAAAAAGAATATCAGTTCTGTCCCGGTAGTGGACAAGGGTAACCTGGTGGGCATTATCACCCGCCGTTCGCTTGTGAACGCATTGTAAGCAACGGCAGATCCCCTCACTTTTTCAATCGTGAATTTTGCCAAAAAATTACACCGGTATCGCTGGTATAACAACCCCGATTATCAATCAACCGGAAATTTTGACCTTATTGGGTACAATCATCGCCCCCTTGTTATTTCTGTACGTGTCGGTTCTGGTGTTAAGCGTGTCAGGAGGAAAAAGGTAAAAAAAGTACGCTATCCTCTTTTTTGGACACAGAAGATTATCCATGTCTTTTTAAAGAATGAAAAAAATATCAGCCTTCTCCTTTCTGGCTGTTTACTTCCTTTTGGAATTCAAGGTAAGAATATACTACTGTGCATACCGTAACCGCAAGCACCGGTACAAGGATGAACCAGAGTGCGTACGCCCCGGCCACTATGCCGGCACAGGAAATAACGCCAGCGATTTTGAATAATTTCCCGCCGAGCTCGTGGGTCTTCTTCCAGACTGTTTTACTGCTTAATGTCCAGGGTGTGCGGATACCTACAAACCAGTTCTGCTCCGCATGCCCGAGAAGAAATCCGATGTAGATGAAGAGCATCCCCATGAGGAGGGGAAACGTGAGGTTCGGGCTGATCTGGTACCCGGTGCTCCAGAGTATGATCTGGACCTGGATGGCCAGCAGGAAGAGGACAAACAGGAGAATGAACCCCTCGTAATAGTTCCTGAATTTCTCATAATTCATTTTGTACGGATCGATGCGGGGAAAAACGGCCATCAGGGCGGCGAGACCCGTCATAATAAGGGGGATGAGAAAGAGTCCCCAGAATTTCGACATGTATCCGTCAGCCTGCCCGGCAGCGTTCCAGTGCGAAACGACCCGATCCGGAACTGCCGGATAGATGGCGATAGTAAGTATGAAGGTAATAATGAGGCCGATAATAATTGCATACCTTATGAGTTTCACACATCACTATGGGGATTGATCCACTAATAATGTTAAGAATAGCGCACCGTTTTTAAAAGTGGATTTCCGAATGTAAATATTCGCGATGGAAAGATGAGCATTAAGCTATCCAGAAAAAGAGTGATATCCAATCGCACAGTATTATCTTAGGTAATTACAGGGTCTTTCCTGTAAAAAATAGTTCCTGCTTAAAACCCGGGAAAGAAAAACCTTCACTATGCGTGCAAAGCATGTATTGCCCGATTGGGGATCCTTGGTAGAACACGAATACATGTCCCGATGAATATGTTCGCAGGTTCGCTCCCACGTTCAGTCACGTGAAACTCCCCCAAACACTTATTACCAGACCCTGCCCATATTATAAAGCACCATTCATGGAGCAGTGACTATCCACTGCGAGTGTCTGTACAAGATGCGAGATTCCTCTGTTGAGGTAGCCAAGCCTGGTATGGCGCAGGTTTGCTAAACCTGTGTCCCCCTGGGACTCGAGGGTTCAAATCCCTCCCTCAGCGCTAAAAGAGAAAATCTCACACTACGAGGGGATTGGATGGCTCAGGAAGAAGACATAAAATACTTTGTAAGGGTAGGCACAACCGATTTGGATGGAACCAAGTCGGTGAGGGTTGCCCTGACCGGAATCATTGGCGTAGGCAGGCATACCTCTACGGTGATCTCCCGTATGGCGAAAGTCGACGAATACGCGTTACTCGGTCGCATTGACGAGGAGTCGGTCAACCGGCTCCGCACTGCTGTTGAACAATACTCATCGAAGATCCCATCATGGATGGCGAACCGGCCAAAAGATATCTACACCGGCGAGGCAAAGCACCTCTTAGGTCCCGATGTAGCGCTCTCAAAGGACGAAGACGTCAACCTCATGAGAAAGATCCGTTGCTACCGTGGTATCCGGCACGAGACCGGGCAGAAAGTCCGCGGGCAGCGCACCAAGTCTACCGGAAGAACCGGGACGACCGTGGGTGTCAAGAGGAAGAAAGAGGGAGGTAGCTAACCATGGGATACCCGGGAAAGAATCATAAATCCTACCAGACCCCCAAGCGCCCTTTCGAAAAGACGCGGATCGAATCTGAGACCCGACTTGTAATCGAATACGGGCTGCGCAACAAGCGGGAAGTCTGGAAGGCACAGAGCTACTTACGTAAATACCGGAAAGCGGCACGTGGGCTCCTTGCCATTATGTCAAGTAATATTGACAGGACCCTTTTTGAGGTAAAGAAGAATGAGCTGATCTCCCATATGCAGCGATCAGGACTGCTTGGTCCAAATGCAGACATCGAAGATGTCCTGGCACTGAAGGTCCAGGCACAGCTCGAACGCCGGCTCCAGAGCATGGTATACCGGAAAGGGCTTGCCCGTTCACCAAAACAGGCACGGCAGCTCATCACTCACGGGCACATCGCAATTGGTGACAGGCGCGTCAGTATTCCGGGTTACCGGGTAAACCGGAACGAAGAGATACAGATCACCTATTACGGCAAGTCACCGTTTTTAAGCGATTCGCACCCGGAAAAGTCACGGATCACCAAACCCGCAGGGGTGAGATAAGATGGCGGCAAACGATAAGGAAAAGTGGGGCGTTGCACATATCTTTGCATCGTTCAACAATACCATCATCACCATCACTGACCTCTCTGGCGCAGAGACCGTTACCAAAAGCAGCGGTGGCATGGTGGTCAAGCAGGACCGGAACGAGGGCTCACCTTATGCAGCAATGCAGATGGCAGGTAACGTTGCCCAGAATGCCCGGGAGAAGGGAATTGTGGGTGTCCACGTCAAGGTGCGTGCACCCGGAAAAGGAAAACAGCGCAGTCCCGGGCCCGGTGCCCAGGCAGCAATCCGTGCACTCGCCCGAGCCGGAATGCGCATCGGGCGTATTGAAGATGTCACACCTGTCCCCCACGATTCCTGTCGCGCAAAAGGCGGCAGGCGAGGAAGGAGAGTGTGATGGAGATCGAATTCAGCAGTCTTGACGATTCCCTGGCACGATTCACTCTTGCGGGAGCTAGCCCGGCATTTGCCAACGCGTTCCGGCGGGCAATGATTGGTGAAGTACCGACACTGGCAATCGAAGACGTGCGTATCTATGACAATACGAGTGCGTTCTTCGATGAAATGCTGGCACACCGGCTCGGGCTTATCCCTATAAAAACCGACCTTTCAACATATTCGACTCAGGAAAACTGCACGTGCGGTGGCGCGGGATGTCCGGGCTGCAAGGTAATCTTCACGTTAAGTGTCGAAGGTCCTAAGACGGTCCTGTCCAGTGACCTCATTCCTCAGGACCCCAAAGCGACACCGGTATATGATAACATTCCCATCGTGAAGCTCACCAAAGGGCAGAAACTTGTCGTTGAAGCAAGTGCCATCCTTAATACCGGCAGAATGCACGCAAAATGGCAGCCGACCCTCATATGCGGATTCAAGAATTATCCTGAAGTATCCATCAGTGAAGCCTGCGATGCATGTGGCATGTGCGTGGAAGAATGTCCCCGTGATGTCCTTGCAATAGTAGGCAAGAAAGTCGAAATTGTAAAAGGAAAACTTCCTGACTGCTCCATGTGCAAGCTCTGCGAGCGTGCTTGCATGGCAAGCGGAATCGGGGACGAACCGGCAATTACCATATCCGCCGAAGCAGACCGGTATATTTTCGTGGTCGAGAGCGATGGTTCATTGCCGGTAAAAGAGATCATGGACCGTGCACTGCAATATATCAGGGATCACTCAAACGAGCTGGAGAGACAGTTAGGCGAGATATCAGGGGATGAAAAGAAATGACAAGAATTGTGGAAAAGACGAACCCCCGTCTTACCAACCTCATATTACTCCTGAAGAACAAATCACGGGAGAATGAGGCTAAGATCTGGCGCGAGATCGCAAGCAGGTTAGAGACCCCGAACAGGAATTACGCCGAGGTCAATCTGTCCAAGATCAACCGCTATGCCCAGAATGGTGAGACAATCATCGTTCCCGGAAAAGTACTGGGCAGCGGTGTGCTGGAGCAGTCTGTGAAGGTTGCAGCGCTGAATTTCTCGGCATCAGCAACGAGCAAGATCAGGGACGCGAAAGGGCAGTGCATGTCGATCGAACAACTCCTTTTGGACAATCCGAAGGGTAGCGGTGTCCGGATCCTGAGGTGAACAAGACATGGTTACAGTAATCAATGGTGACGGGCTGCTTCTCGGACGACTTGCAAGCATCATTGCTCAGCGAGCGCTTTCCGGCGAGGAGATTGCCATCGTCAATGCAGAGAAGGCAATCATCTCCGGCAGCCGCGCCCGGGTGCTCGGGAACTACGAGCACAAGCGGAGCCGTGGTTCGACCGGCTGGGGACCATTTTTCCCAAGGCGACCCGACCATATTATGAAACGCACTATCCGCGGCATGCTGCCCTATAAGCGTCCACGTGGAGCCGACGCGATGAAGCGTATAAAGTGCTATGTCGGTGTTCCGGTCGGGTTTGCAGGAAATGAGATGGAAGTGATCGATGATGCACACATGAACCGGCTGAACAACCCGGCATATGTAACGCTTGGTGCAGTGTGCACGTTCCTCGGAGCGAAGTTCTAGAGGCGAGTCCCTATGGCAAAGATCATTAATACAAGCGGAAAACGCAAGACGGCAATCGCACGAGCGACCCTGAAGGCAGGGAAAGGCATTATCCGTGTCAACTCTGTGCCGCTCGAGGCATACGGCAGTGATGTCACCCGGATGAAGATCTCAGAACCCCTCCTTCTTGTACCCAAAGGGATACACGGTGTCGATGTAATCATCAATGTTGCCGGTGGCGGTGTGATGGGTCAGGCAGAAGCGGTCCGTACCGCCCTTGCCCGTGGTATCCTCCAGTGGCACAACGATCCCCAGATTAAGGATATTTACCTAACCTATGACAGGACGCTCCTCGTCAACGACTCGCGGCAGAAAGAAGCAAAGAAGCCGCACGGCCGTGGAGCACGCAAGAAATTCCAAAAGTCTTATCGTTAAGATAAAAGATATGATGAGAGGTCAAAAATCGTGATACCCGTTCGATGTTTCACCTGTGGAAAACCAATCTCAACAGCTTGGGAAGAGTTCAAGCTGAGACGGGAGAATGGCGAGGATCCCAAAAAGATCCTCGACGATCTTAATATTTCCCGGTACTGCTGCAGGCGAATGCTCCTGACTCATAAAGAGATCATTGATGAGCTCAACCCGTACCAGTAAATTGACATAAGAGCAAGGGGTCGTAGGGTAGCCTGGACCATCCTATTGCGTTCGGGACGCAGTGACCTGAGTTCGAATCTCAGCGACCCCATATTAACATTATCAGATCATCAATTTGAGGACGAAGAATGCAGGCGCAGACGTATACCCGGTATGAACGGGCGAGAATTATTGGAGCAAGGGCTCTGCAGATATCAATGGGTGCTCCCTTACTTATCACCACAACACGGATTGATCCTTTGGAGATCGCCATTGAGGAATACAACAACAACACTATCCCCATTACCGTGAAAAGGAAGTAGAAGACGTATGACAACTATTGAGATAATTGAGCTACGGACAATTCTCGACAGCCGGGGTAACCTGACCGTCGAGGCTGACATTCATACTCCCAGTGGTTTTGGCAGGTCTGCAGCCCCCAGCGGTGCCAGTACCGGCTCTCTTGAAGCAAAGGTCAAACCGCCCAGGGAGGCTGTTGAGTATGCTGTCCAGAATGTCATCCCTGCACTGATCGGGATGGATGCATGTGACCAGCAGGGGTTTGATGAGCAGCTCCGCGATATTGACGGAACGGCAAATTTTGCTGAAATCGGTGCCAATATCGCTGTAGCGCTCTCGCTTGCAAATGCAAAGGCTGCCGCATCATCGATGGGATTTTCGCTTTTCCGTTATCTTGGCGGGGTGTTTGTGAATGAGATGCCACTGCCGCTGGGGAATGTTATTGGGGGTGGTGCTCATGCCGCAAACTCGACCGAGATCCAGGAATTCCTTGTCGTGCCCGGAGATGCTACTGATGCTGAAGAAGCAGTTCTTGCAAACGCTGCTGTGCACCGGCATGTAAAGGAACTCTTAGCGAAACACAATAAATCCTGCGGCAAGGGTGATGAGGGTGCATGGGCACCGCAGATTGACGATGCCCTCGCATTTGAGCTCATTGCCGAGGCGACCGGACTTGTTGCAGACGAGATGAATATCTCGGTTGATATGGGTATAGATGTTGCATCGAGCCAGATGTGGAATGGGGATGGCTACAAGTACCGTGACAAGGTACGCACGACGGAAGAGCAGATTGCATACATTGCCGAGCTCGTTGACAGCTATGACCTTGTTTACGTCGAAGACCCCCTCCATGAAGATGATTTTGACGCATTTGCAGAGCTCAACAGCCAGGTTGGCGACCGTTGCCTGGTCTGCGGGGACGATATCTTTGTCACGCAGGTCGACCGCATCATGAAGGGTATCGAGATGGACGCCGCAAATTGCGTTCTCATAAAACCCAACCAGGTGGGGACGCTGACTGACACGTATGAAGCGATCCGTCTTGCTCACACCCATGGTCTGGACACTGTCATGAGCCACCGGTCCGGAGAGACAACCGATACAACAATCGCGCATCTCGCAACCGCATTCTCCTGTATTTTCTTAAAATGTGGTATTGTGGGCGGAGAACGCATTGCAAAACTGAATGAACTGATACGCATTGAGGAACAGCTATGACCACTGTAAATGAGATGGAAATTGAATTAAAAGAACCGCTCATCCCTGTCGAGGAGTACCTTGCTGCAGGTGTCCACATCGGTACGCAGCAGAAGAGCCAGAACATGATGAAATTCATCTACCGCGTCCGCGGTGATGGACTCTATATCCTTGATATCCGCGAGACGGATTCACGGATCAAGACCGCAGCGAAATTCTTAAACCAGTACGAGGCCCCCAACATACTCGTTGTCACCTCCCGGCAGTACGGACAGTACCCGGCCAGGAAATTTGCCGACACAATTGGCGCAATGTCAGCGACCGGGCGGTTTATCCCGGGACTGCTCACCAACCCTGTCCTCAATGGATATATTGAGCCCCAGGTAGTTGTTGTCACTGACCCAATCGGTGACGCACAAGTGATAAACGAAGCAGTTCAGAGCGGAATTCCCGTTGTCGCCCTGTGCGACACCAACAACATGACCAGGTTTGTGGATCTGGTTATCCCTACGAACAATAAAGGTCGCAAGGCACTTTCGATGATCTACTTCCTGCTCACCCGGGAGATACTCCGTCTTCGTGGGATCTCAACTGCTCTCACCCCGGAAGACTTCGAAATTGAAATCTGATACGATCCCTCTCCTTTTTGGATGACCGATCGTTAGATATAATAGTACGATTAGAGGGTTTATCCGATTATGATGCGTACATGCGCAGTAGCTGGCATGTTTTATCCGCGTGACCCTTCTCATCTGGAACAACTGCTGGAGAAGTTTTTCTCCGGCACCAGACCTGAGGGAACATCCCTGGGCATCGTATCCCCGCATGCAGGGTATGTCTATTCCGGGCAGGTAGCCGCCAATGCGTTCGGCTCGATCTCACCCGGCTTCTCCGGCACTTTTGTGGTGATTGGTCCCTCCCATCGCGGGTACATTAACTGTGTCTCAACTATTCCCTGGGAAACACCCCTTGGGGTAGTTGATACGGACACTGAGTTTGTCGAAGCACTCGATATCGAAACGGATGAATTCTCCCATCGCGATGAACATTCTCTCGAAGTACAGGTGCCGTTCATCAAGTACCGGTTCCCACGGGCACGGATTGCCCCGGTTATGATGGGACAACAGGACTATATGAGCGCGATGCGGCTCTCTGAGAAGATCGATGAGGCAATAAAGCGGACAAAGCGGGATGTGAGAATTGTTGCATCCAGCGACTTCTCCCACTATGTGCCTGAGCAGAAGGCAAAATCTGATGACCTGTATGCAATCGAACCATTACTAAATCTCGATACAAAAGAATTCTATAGGCGGATTGAGGAGCGACGGGTGACTGCCTGCGGGTACGGTCCTGTTGCTGCCATGGTAACAACCTGTAAAAATCTTGGGGCAAAGACGGCACAGCTTATACGGTATGCGACAAGCGGCGATGTGACAGGGGACCGTCGCGAGGTTGTGGGGTACGCGGCTATTGCGGTGATGTAGGTTGGCAACATGGAGTGCGCCGGGCAAGGTATTTTTGTTCGGCGAGCATGCGGTAGTATACGGAAAGCCCGGCATAGCGATGGCAATAAAACCCCGCGTGTTTGTCACGGTCAGAAAAACAAAACACCCCCAGCGTGCAAAGTCCCCTTATATTGACGGATGCTTCGAGTCAACGGGTGTCATGGGTAGTGTCTATATTAATTCACAGATCCCGAGTTCATCGGGACTTGGCTCGTCTGCAGCAGTTACCGTTGCGACACTTTCTGCTATCAACGATGAGTTTTCCCTCCATAAAACCCGTGACAATA
Organism: Methanoregula sp.; assembly: GCA_035527915.1. Lineage (GTDB taxonomy): Archaea > Halobacteriota > Methanomicrobia > Methanomicrobiales > Methanospirillaceae > Methanoregula. Next base: position 15,305 of record DATKZP010000107.1, read on the forward strand.
TTGCTGATATGGCATTTGAGATAGAAAAGAAGGTGCAGAAGGGGCGGGCGAGCCCTACCGATACAACGGTTTCCATGTATGGCGGGATTGTACTGATCTCGGGGGGTTCCCGCAGGCGGCTGCCTCCGCAGAACCTGCACCTTGTCATAGGAGATTCGCTTGTTTCACACAGTACAGCAAAGATGGTGGAGAAGGTAGGGGAACAAAAACGGAAACATCCTGAGATTGTGGATCCGATACTCGATGCCATTGAAGGCGTGAGTATGAGTGCGATCCACCATCTCAACAACCCAAAGGAATTAGGAAGGTATATGGACATTAACCACGCGCTGCTCGAAGCACTTGGCGTAGGTCATCCGCAACTCTCTAAGATCGTGCTTGTAGCACGGGCAGAAGGAGCATTCGGGGCCAAGATTACAGGCGCTGGTGGTGGGGGGTGCATGGTGGCTCTCTGCCCCAAGCACCTGAAGCAACATATTGCCAATGCGATTGAGGCATGTGATGCCCGTGCGATCGTGACGAGTATTGACACTGAAGGTGCAAGGAAGGAAAAAAATGTCTGAACGCATCCTCTTGAAGCTTGGCGGGAGCGTCATTACTGATAAGAAAACCGATTGTGCCATTAACCATGATCAGGTTTCACGTGTTGCATCAGTGATTTCCTGTGCCAGCACCGGAGGTTTTGTTATCATTCATGGGGCGGGGTCGTGCGGGCACCCTGAGGCAAAACGCTACCGGCTTGATAATGGCGCTGTTGCAGGGCAGACCGAGGGGATCTATATCACCCATCGTGCAGTAAGCAGGTTGAACGATACAGTTGTGGATGCCCTTCGCCAATATGGAGTAGCAGCAGTGGGTGTTCACCCGCTCCACACCGCGGTAGCGGACAATGGCAGGCTCGTTGCCTTTGAACACCGGCATCTGGAAAAGATGCTCAGCCTTAAGATGGTTCCTGTGATCCACGGTGACGTGGTGATGGACCTCTCAACAGGGGCCTGCATCGTATCGGGCGACCAGCTCGTGCGGTATCTCGCGGTTGCACTCAAAATCGATCGCGTGGGGCTCGCCACCGATGTACCGGGAGTGCTGGATGGAGGGCATGTGGTGCCGGAAATTACAAAAAAAATGGCATCATCACTCCAGATCGGCAACTCGATGCATACCGATGTCACCGGTGGAATGAGAGGAAAGATCAATGAACTGCTCGGCCTTGCAGAAGCAGGGATCGGGTCAGATATATTCCACGTCTCGCGGATCGGGGACTTTCTTGCAGGAACCGACCATGGCGGGACAAAAATTAAAGGGGATTAACCAGTATGGGAGATAAAAAAAGGTTCACATCGTCGCGTAAGCTTGATCACCTGCGGATCTGCGCAGACAAGGAAGTTGAAAGCGGCGATACCGGGTTTGGGGACATCAGGTTTGTGCACAACGCTCTGCCGGAGTGTGACATGGGTGCTATCGATCTTACCTCCCGGTTCCTGAACCGTACGTTCTCATCCCCCCTTTTCATCTCGGCAATGACCGGTGGTCATCCCGGGACAAAAGAAGTAAATTCCCGCCTTGCCCGGGCTGCGGAACGGTTTGGGATAGGGATGGGTGTCGGCTCACAACGGGCTGCACTCGAAAACCCTTCTCTTGCAGACACCTTCTCGGTTGTCCGTGACGAGGCACCCCATGCGTTCCTGGCAGCAAATCTTGGCGCTGTCCAGCTGCGTGACCACGGGATAGAGTGGGCGGAACAGGCAGTCGAAATGATCCAGGCAGATGCAATTGCGATCCACCTGAATTTCCTTCAGGAGGCGATCCAGCCTGAAGGCGATCATAATGCTCTTGGCTGTCTTGCCGCAATTGGAGAACTCTGCCGTGAAGTAAAGACTCCGGTTATCATTAAAGAGACCGGTTGCGGTATTTCTGCTGCTACAGCGCGGCAATGCTGGGGAGCGGGAGTCAGCGCAATTGATATCGGGGGCTGGGGCGGGACGTCCTGGGCAGCAGTAGAGAGTGTCCGGGCAGATGAAAGCAGAAACATACAGGACAAGCGACTGCAAACCCTTGGGGAAGATTTTATCGAATGGGGGATTCCCACCGTTGTAAGTCTTGCTGAAGTGCTCGCATCCGGTCGTCCGGTTATTGCATCCGGCGGCATCAGGTCCGGGCTTGATATTGCCAAGGGTCTTGCACTCGGTGCAGATCTCTGCGGAATGGCCCTGCCGCTATTAAAACCAGCGATGGAAAGCGATGAGGCACTGGATCGTACGATTGATGCGATCCACCAGGAACTGGTTGCTACGATGTTCCTGACCGGATCAGCAAAAATTGCCGATCTCAGGAAAACACGAATGTTTATCCTGGGAAGAACCCGGCAAATGATCGAAAAGGACAATCCGGTACGCATCAAGCGATAACTCTAAAAAAAACCGGCAAATATTTTAAGAAATACTCTAAACACGAACAACAGGAGATACTACATGGATATTGAGATTATAGCAGTGGGCGGATATGACGAGGTCGGGCGAAATATGACCGCGGTCCGCTGCGGAAAGGAAATTGTCATATTTGACATGGGACTCCGCCTGGACCAGGTAATGATCCACGAAGATGCGGAGATTGAGAATATGCACTCCCTTGATCTGATCAAGATCAAGGCGATACCCGATGATACGATGATGAACTCGGTCGAGGGGACCGTAAAGGCGATTGTCTGCTCACACGGGCACCTTGACCATATCGGGGCAGTCCCGAAGCTGGCTCACCGGTATAATGCTCCTATCATCGCCACCCCGTATGCAACGGAACTCATACGACAACAGATATCCGGTGAACAGAAGTTTGGCGTGAACAACAAACTCTTTGCCCTCAAATCCGGGCAGCGGTACACTCTCTCGCAGAATCTCGTTTTGGAGTTTGTTCACACGCAGCATTCAATCATCGATACCGTCACGCCAGTACTTCACACCCCAAACGGAGCAATCGTCTACGCGTGTGACTTCAAGCTTGACCGGACACCGGTGATTGGGCAACCTCCTGACTTTGCACGGCTCCGCCAGATCGGGAAAGAAGGTGTAATTGCACTGATTGTGGAATGTACCTATATCGATCGCCCGGGACGGTGTCCCAGTGAGCGGATTGCCCGGGACCTCGTGCGGGATACCATCACCAGTTACGAGGATGACAAGAACGCGATTATTGTATCAACGTTCTCGTCGCATATTGCCCGCGTCAAGACAATCGCTGAGTGCGCACATGAGATTGGGAGAAAACCGGTGCTTCTCGGGCGCTCAATGGAGAAATATTCGGTAACTGCCGAACAGATGAAGCTCGTATCGTTCCCTGAGACGACCAGTGTCTTTGGGAACCGCCGGACGGTTGACAGGACGATGCGCAGGATGATGAAGGCTGGAAAAGATAAGTTTCTCCCGATTATCACGGGGCACCAGGGTGAACCCGGATCGATTCTCACCCGTCTTGCACTTGGTGATACACCTTACCAGCTGGCCAAAGGTGATAAGATCCTCTTCTCGGCAAACGTGATCCCGAACCCGATGAATTTTGGGCAACGGTACAAGATCGAGCAGCATCTCAGAATGGCCGGAGCACGTATCTTTGAGGATCTTCATGTCAGTGGTCACGCCTACCGCGAAGACCATTATGAGTTTATTCATCTGCTGAATCCCCAGCATATCATTCCTGCTCACGGGCACCTGAAGATGTCCGCAGGGTATACAGATTTTGCATCAGAACTTGGCTATACTCTCCATTCCACCATCCACATGATGAAGAACGGGCAGCGGCTCATAATTACGTAGAACGAGGGAACTCAGATGTCAGAACTTTTACCGTACCTGGAATCAGTTGCACAAGAGATCGATATCATGATTGACCGGTATTTTATTAACACGGTTGGTGAACTGAACCAGGCCAGTGCTCACCTTCTCGCGGCCGGAGGAAAACGGCTCCGCCCGGCAGTTGTCATGCTTGCAGCGGATGCGGTAAAACAGGGAAGTTCCCATGATATTATTCAGGCGGCCCTCGCGCTTGAACTCACGCACACCTTCACGCTGATCCACGATGATATCATGGATGATGATACTCTCCGGCGGGGTGTCCAGACCGTCCACACGAAATGGGATATGCCAACCGGCATCCTTGCGGGGGATGTCCTGTATGCCCGTGCCTTCAAGTTCATCTGTCTCTCAATAGCAGGTGATAACGCTAAAGTTCGTGCAGTGTCCATGCTTGCCCAGGCCTGTGACGATATCTGCGAAGGGCAGCACATGGACATGTCCTTTACGAACCGGAATGATGTAGATGAGTACGAATATCTTGAAATGGTGAAGAAAAAAACCGGCGTTCTCTATGCTGCGGCTGCAGGAATCGGTGCGATTCTTGCAGGGAGCAATGCACACCAGGCAAAAGCTCTCTACCTTTTCGGGCTGAAAACCGGGATTGCGTTCCAGATACAGGATGACCTTATCGATCTCTTAACTCCGTCTGCAAAGAGTGGCAAAAACCGGGCTTCTGATCTGCGGGAAGGCAAGCAGACACTGATCATGATCAAGGCGCGGGAGAAGGGTATTGACCTGCAAAAATACCGGCGCGATCTCTCGGATGCCGATATCGACGCGGCCATACAAGAGCTGACCGATGCGGGTGTCATCGATGAGGTCAAAAAAATGGCAGCAGATCTTGTAGTGGAAAGCAACAAGCACTTATCCCTGCTCCCACCGTCAAAAGAACGTCAGCTCCTGATGGATATTGGCGAATTTTTTGTTACCCGGAGCTATTAGAATGGCAGGGGAAGACCTGAGGGACCTTCTTTTTCTTTGTGCGCTGCAGAACGCGGTGAAGCACGGTGGTGTGCCACAGGCAGGTGCCGTGGTTGGTATGGTGATGAGTGCCCATCCCGAATTCCGCCCGCGGGCAAAGGAAGTTGCTTCTTTAGCAAAAGAAGTGATTGCCGATGTTGCGGTACTCTCATCTGACGACCGGGTTGCACAACTGCAGGCCCGTGCACCCGAAATGTACGATGCCATCTATGCAAAGCACGAGCACCGGAAGGTGCTGCCCGATCTTGAATCCGCGGAACATGGCGTGGTAATGCGATTCGCCCCCAATCCTTCAGGACCGCTTCACATCGGTCACGCCCGTGCAGCAGTGCTCAACGATGCATACGTGAAACAGTATGGCGGCAGGTATATCCTGCGTATCGAGGATACCGACCCGAAACGGGTAGATCCAGAAGCCTATGCCATGGTAAAAGAAGACATCGGGTGGCTGGGACTGGGAATAACCGAGACGGTTACACAAAGTGAGCGCCTGCCACTTTACTACGATCTCTGCAGACAATTGATCGAGCGGGGCGGGGCGTATGTCTGCACCTGCGATAATGAGCACTTCAGGGAACTCAAACAGGCAAAGACTGCATGCCCGTGCAGGGATCAGCCGATTGAGAAAAACCTCACACTCTGGGAGCACATGCTCGACCACACGTTCAAGGAAGGCGAGGCAACGGTCCGGATCAGGACCGATCTCAACCATCCCGATCCGGCAATGCGAGACTTCCCGGCATTCCGTATTCTTGACACCCCGCCTCACCCGAAGGTGAAAGCGCATGTCTACCCTCTGATGAACTTCTCGGTCGTTGCGGATGATCACCTGCTTGGAGTGACGCATGTAATCCGGGGCAAGGACCACATCGCAAACACCCGGCGTCAGCGCTATATCTACGACCATTTTGGCTGGAATGTGCCGGTATACCGGCACTATGGCAGGATGGGGATCGAAGGAGTAGTGCTTTCGACATCCCAGATGCGTCTTGGAATCAACGAAGGGACATATACCGGGTGGGATGATATCCGGCTCGGCACCCTTCGGGCACTTGCCCGAAGGGGGATCAGTCCTGACGCGGTAAGGAATGCAGTGCTGGCAATAGGGATCGGCGACACGGATATCTCGTTCTCGTGGGACAATCTCTATGCCGAGAACAAGAAGATCGTTGACCCGGTGGCGAACCGGTATTTCTTTGTACCTGAGCCAATGACGGCACAGGTCGATGGCGCACAACCTCATACTGCACACGCGATGCTCCACCCAAGCGATGCTTCACGGGGCACGCGTACCCTGGCGTTTGAAGGAACGGTGCTCCTGCCCGGAAGCGAGATCACCCCGGAGGTAACGATGGTCCGGCTCAAGGACCTCTTCAATGTGAAGATCGCGTGGAATGGGAGCATCCCGACGTTCTCCTATGCCGGGGATTCCCTTGCGGAAGCCCGTGCGGCAAAGGCCCCGATCATCCAGTGGCTGCCGGCACAGGAATCCGTCCACTGCACACTCCTCACGCAGGAAGGCGAGATGTCGGGTGCCTGCGAACCTGCGGTGAAAAAAGAATTGGGTAAGGTTGTCCAGTTCGAACGGGTCGGATTTGTAAAGATTGATACGGTTGGTAATGATGGCGTGAAGGCATATTTCACGCATAAGTAATTTTTTTTAGATCCTTGTTTGATTCTGCGCCAGAACATGTAAAGGTCATCGTTCATGAGGGCATTGTCTGAGCCTTCGTCCGGTTTTCCGAAATGACACCTGCTACATAACAGACGAGTATGCAATATCCCATTACGCGAAAAGTGATGCCTTTTCTTCACGGTCACTTTTTTGTTAAGGTTCGAAAAAAAACGTCACTTGAGATGAATATAATTTCTGGAGCAGAATTGTAACTTTACCCAAAAAGTATGTTTAAAGATCCGACCGGCGGAATGTAAATCAAATAATAAATTAAATTCACATGATTTAAATAAAAATATATCATTTTATAAAATAGGAAGAGGAAATATATTTTAATCTGGCTTTTGATTTTTACTCTCATTGGTTTTGTACATGCCGAGAATATGAACGTGACAAATTGGTCACAGGTTTCAGTGTGTGATTCGGGATCCTGCCTGAATCAACGCCAGAGAACAAAAAGCTGGACAACACGGTTATTCAGGGATGGAAAATCTTGGTTTATCCCGTTTCCATGTAATAAACCGAAAATAACCATCAGAAAAACCTAGATCAGATGCGATAATCAGGATCGAAAATGACCACAAAAAACCGGATACCGCTGATTGTTACTGCGGCGATAATCACCATAGCAATTCTTTTTGTAGGTCTTTGGATGTTGGGAAATCTCCTTCCGAAGGGAGTGACAACGTCGGATAAAGCGTCTGGAAATTTCACTCCTGAATTAAAAATTACTAATAATATCTCTAAAGAACTGCCCTCTCCCGATTTAAAAAAATTTCAAGCTCTTCAGGCACAGTTTGGTTTTAGTAAATGGGAATTCGATCCCGTAAAAAAAGAAATGACACTATATGCTTACGATATTCAAAATGAGAGCGTGATTAAGAATCTCCAAGGGAAACAAATCGATAACTACACGATCCAAATAATCCATGATACGGAATTCAAAACCACGAGAGCAGAAGTTCAAAAACAATTAATCAAGCTCAGGAAGAATCCAGAATACCAGATAGATGGAATTTTCATGGTTACGGATGCATTCGGTGACCCCCCGGGAAATTATGCAGAACTGTGGGTATACAAGTCCACTCCAGAGAATAAGAAACTGGATAATACTGTAATTATGGGATGGAAAATTTTAGTTTATCCAATGGCTCCACTTCCTACCGACGCCGGAAACTCTTCAAAACCTATTTCTTCGATATGATCAACATAACGGTCACACCCCTCACTGGCACCGCCTCGTTCCCCGTCCAGTTCACCGATACATCCACCGGGTCACCGACATCGTGGACGTGGGATTTCGGTGATGGTGTGACATCAACAACGCAGAATCCATCGCACATGTATACTGCGGCTGGGAAATATACCGTGAGCCTGACAGCTGCGAATGCGGCTGGTAGTAACACGGTAACGAAGGCGAGGTATGTGACGGTGACGGCGCCTTCACAAAAGAAGTATACGGTCTTTGCCGAAGCGATTAGCGACTATCATGGCACACAGTATCCCTTGGGTTCAGCTGTTCCTTTGGCCCATACATTTTACCTAAACATTGTTGGTTCCCGCTATCGTGGAGTTTCATGGACCGGATATGGCGAGAATTATAATGATAACGCCGGATCGAAACACTGGAGTATATCTGAAGTGTCATCGGAAAAAGCAGATAATGCAGATTTTGCTTTGTTTGCAGGTCATGGAGCAAATGACCGGATATATTTTGGTACGACTAATTCTGTACTGGAACTTTTACGATCTGATATGCAGTTTGGAGGATCAAAAGCAAAATGGGTCACACTATCTGCATGTTTTGTTCTTGATGAGGATACAAAAGACACCTGGAAATCTGTGTTTAATGGTCTGCATATCCTCAATAGCTATGAAACTGAAGGATTGTTGTATGACAGACAAGGTGGAATATATGCTGCTTACTTGAATGGAGGAATGTTTGAGGGAGATTATTATGAAATAATGAATATTCGTGATGCATGGAGAATGACGTTGGAAGATACAATAGGTCGTGCCGATACGTTCGGTGCATGGATGTGGGCTGAACCTTGCAGTAACGATTACCTCCCGGGGTATGGATCATTCTGTTCCGCCCCGGTGAAGGAAAATGGGAATTATAATATTGGTTATAAGAAATTTGACTGTGATCCGCTTACAGGTGATTGAAATGGAAAGAAAATGGATTATTGGGATATCTTTGGTTGTGCTGATAATTGCAATATCAATAGTACTCTTACTTCCTTTTGGAAGTACTCCTGCGGCAGAAACTGGAGATTCATCAATTTCTTCAAATCAAAATGGTGACATTGCTGGTTCGCTTTCTCATCAGATAGACCTGAAATCATCAATGCCATCGAACCCGGGAAAACTCCTGATCTATAAAACCAATCCCCCGATCGTCAATAAAGAAGCGACTCTTGCGCTTGCCGAGAAATTTAACGTAACCGGGACGCTTAAAGGAGATACGGTCGTTCAGTCTGATGATTTGGTATATAGCGTGCATATATTGAAAATTTCTGGAATAGTGAGATATTCCAATGCCAATCGACCGAATGACGCGATGGACGCTCCGGAAATGCTCCCCTCCGATGAAGAGGCTATCAGGATTGCCACACAATTCCTGAAGGAAAAAGACCTCTTACCCAATGAAGCAGAACCTGGCAAGGCGAGCCGTGGATATGCTGTGTCTATTGATAAAGACGGAAATGATATCCCCCGAAATGGAGAAGTCACGGTCGGATTTGGAAGGAAACTCAATAATCTGGAAGTTAAAGGATCAGGTGTATCTGTTACATTAGGTGGAAACGGGGATATCATCGGATACTATGCAAACTGGAGAAATTACACTCCGTTCAAAGAGTACCCGCTCAAGGCTCCTGAAACCGCATTTGATGACCTGAAAAAGAAGGGTATTAATACCCCTATTGGAAAAACGGGGACGGTGTCGATCGATACGGTCTATCTTGCATATGCTACGAAACCTGGGGCATTCGAGGAAAAGTATCTCGAACCGGTCTGGATATTTAAAGGTCAGACAGTGACAAAAGATTCCAAAGTCAAACCTGTTACGGAATATATCCCGGCACTGATTGAGACACCAAAGGAATTTATCTCTGCCCCTTCTTCAAGCACCACATCCGGCAATTTGACTGCGACCTGATCTGAATCGATAATTCTATTTTTTTCCAGGCTGCTGCAAATGAATTACCCCCTCTCTTTTTCACCCATCGCCAGCTTCACCCCACCCCCACCTCCGAGACATCGCTAACGAAATGGAACCGGGACTTCCGGCAACAGCTGGACACCTGCGAACGTATCGGCAGCATTCCCGGGACGTTCCGGTCATTCGGCCGTGATATTTGACGTGCAGATGTAAAATCCCGTACCTTTTTTAGTCACGTTACAAACACCGTACAGGTAGTCCGGTTCCATGGCAGAGATCCCGGTTGAAAAAATTATCCGCTCCCGTCGCAGGACCATCGGGCTTGAAGTGACCCCGGCTGCAACCCTGATTGTAAGAGCACCTCTGCAGGCCTCATCTGCATATATCGAGGAGATAATCCGGCAGAAGAGCTCATGGATCCTGCGGAAGCTCGACGAGATGAAGCAGCGCCCGCTTTCACCCTGTCATGAGTATGCCGAGGGCGAGGTGTTCTTCTTTCTCGGGCGGGAATACCCGTTGCAATTCGTAACCGATAGGAGCATAACCATCGAACGGAGCGACAAGTTGTATGTCTCCCACACTCTTCTGCCCGATATCAGAAATCATATAAAACGCTGGTACATAAAAGAAGCCCATAAAGAAATACCGTCCCGGTGCATGTGGTTCTCCATGAAAACGGGGCATGTCCCGGCTTCGGTCCGTATAACCGATGCACAGCAGCGGTGGGGTTCGTGTACCCGCAAATGCGGGCTCAACTTCAGCTGGCGGCTGATCCAGGCACCGCCTGAAATTGTGGATTACGTCGTAGTGCACGAACTGGTCCATATCGGCCAGCCGGACCATTCGAAAAAGTTCTGGAACAAGGTGCGGGAGATCATGCCGGATTATGAACGACGACGGAAGTGGCTGAGGGAGAATGAGCGGTTGCTGAAGATATGAGCATTAGGATGAAGGAAGAGCGGTCTTTCGTCCCCCCATCTTGTGCCACCAGTCCCCCGTTGGGGGACGGGGCACAATGCGATGGGCGCTCATATGGATTTCTGTCTTGTACCCACACAAATTGTTATCGTGGGATTTGATGACGTATTGAGTAGCGAAAAATCCGACAGGCGTTTTTCGCGTAGGACATCGCGATTCGGGAAACATTAGGAGATATCAGTATAATTTTTCCCCTCTATTCCCTCTTTACAAAAATGCCCACGCCACAATCCCCCCGGCATAAAGCACCATCGCCCCGTGGAAGAGCGGCAGTACCTTGAGTGC
>DATKZP010000108.1:0-18215 GCA_035527915.1 Methanoregula sp.
AAAAATGAGCGATTTCTTTAAAAAAATCCACAGGGTACATACGATTTTTCAGGTGTTTGCCCGCTAGTGCTTTGAGACAACTAAAATTGTAAATATCTTATCATTAAAGGATGCAAACGGATTATTGTCAGAAGCAATGTACTTATGAGTTCCCCCCCGATGGATCGCGACAACGCATCATCGGGTCGTCGCCGGGCAGGAAGTTTTTACGGGTCACTTTTTGGTTCATGGATGGATACGATGAAACTGGTTAATCGATTACATTGCCCCTGACTCTAAACCGACTGAACCGCTACATAAAGAAGCCCCGTCGTCGTCGTTTATCGTGCAAGGGGTGTGAGGGTATCAATCCCTGTCAATGAAATTTCGGATGGATCCTGATTAACCACCCATTTGATGAAGAGCCAAAAAACGGGTACCTGGTCGCCCATATATCCTTCCCGTAAAAAGTATCAGGGGACTGTTTTCAACAAGGGAAAAATTATAAGATTGACCCTCCTGATCCGGCATCCTGCGCTCAAACCATCATATACGTAAAGAAGTAAAACGCGATCATCGGAACAAACAGCACAAGGTAAACCGTCCGGTTCCATTTCCAGATGGCCACACCATCCATTGTTGCAATGGGCATCAGGCTGTAGACTGCGGTGATGAGGTTGATGGAAAAACCCACTCCCCCCGCAATGGCAAAGAGTCCCCCCAGCGGGAGTATGGCCAGGAACAGGACCATGAGAACGATACTGACACAGGGCCCGGCCACCATCTCAATACCCAGTTCGCGGGGGTCATCATCTCCCTGCCGCTTTACAAGGTTCTGGTATGACTGTGCAAATGCGTTCCCGAACAGCCATGCGGTGAGGAACATGATGACCGTTCCTAACCCCCAGAACCGGGTGTCGGCGTCATGCCCGTGCCGTGTTGCGAAGTACCGGTGGGCAAAATCGTGAAGCACAACAGAGATCGCTCCCACAAGAATATAGATAAGCACGGTTTCCAGGGTAAGTTCGGCACGATCCGCAAGGATAAAAGCGAGGGCAACCACGATCACGGCCACTTCAATAACTATGATTTCTATGGCTGAAAGTCCTAAGAAATGATGTTCCCGCTGGTGCATAGCAATCCCTCTCTTTTCAACCTCAGCCGCACTTATTTTTTCAACCGCATGCTCACCGGTAAGTTCAGCGAAAAACTGGGCAATCCTGGGAGCAATCTGGGAGAGCATGCCGATACTGCTGAACAGGAGATTGATGAGCACGACAGCAAAACTTGTCAGGACGGCAGCGAGAGCCATGAACTGCGGGGGGATAAACCCACGGGTCGGGAGGTTCTTCTCCGTTGTCCCTCTCGCTTCACGGATCAGGCCGATGATGCCTTCGGGCTTGTCCTCTGCAGCGGGGGGTGTTACAATCTCAGGCTTGTCCGGTGATACGGGGGACAGGGGGTTACCGACAGTGATATGGTTTGGTCGGGTGAGCGAATCGCTGCCAAACGCATTTGCAATATGTAAACTTGTGGTATAATACCCCTCTTTTGTATAGGTATGCACAGGATCTTTTTCTGTGCTCGTTGTTCCATCACCGAAATCCCATAACCATGCAAGGGGACGGCCGGCGGAGAAGTCACGGAACCGGACGGTGAGCGGTGGATCCCCCTCTCGTGTTTCAGCAATGAATTCAGCATCCGGAACAACACCGGCGTTGATGAAGGCGGTTTTTATGATCTGCTCACTGCCAAATTCATTCGTGACGAATAGTGTGACCGAATATATTCCCGGTTTTGTGTACGTATGTGACGGGTTCTGCACGGTGGCAGATGTTCCATCCCCGAAATCCCATCTCCATGAACCTGCCCCACCGGTTGTCATATCGGTAAAAACAACCGTCAGTGGTACATTTCCTTCTGAGGAGGAGACAGAAAAGTGCGGTGCCGGAGGATCGCCAACCGCGATAAAGCCCGGCAGGGTTCTGGTATCCTGCCCTAAAGAATTGGTGACCGTGAGGCTTACGGTATATTTCCCGTTTGCTGTATAGATATGGGTCGGGTTTTGTTCAGGAGACGTGGAACCATCCCCGAAGTCCCAGAGATATCGTAAGGGAAGGGTACCTTCCGATCGATCATAAAAGCTCACTCGTAACGGGACGGCACCGGACTGTGTGGCAGAGTAAAAATCGGCTACAGGAGCACTAGCGACAACAATAAACCCGGACCCCGGTTCAATAGTGGGTGCTGCAAATCCACCTGCTGGTATGAAGAAACACACAAGGAGGATAAGACAGGGAAGCAACCGGAGAATTTTTTGCATGCTACACCCTCTCAAACCTGGTAAAAGATACTGGTAACGGGCAGGAAATTTTTTTCACAAACACGCTTTTCATTTTCGTTTGTTGATATTATAGAGATTGTTATTGTACAGGAAATGCCATCAAAACCGCTCAATTCCTGCAACAGTAATTTTTTGGGAATCGTAATACATTCTCGCCTTCACCACTTGAGAATCCGGGTGTTCATGCAGTGCCGGATACTTTTGATACAAAAAATGCTGGATGAAATGCCGGAGCGCTCCTTTTTTTGATGGTACTATAGGAACCCTCGAAATCTTTTGGGCATTTCAGTGCACAACAGCGTGTTGTCTCAAACGCAACAAATCCTTTATCCCCGATCAAATCACAGATTTTAAGATACACTCTTGAGGTTCAGGTTTTCTATCGTGAAGTCTCCTTTCACCAATCTTTCTGATCTTATCATTCATCACCCGCGATCTGTTGCCATAGCCTGTGCAATTGTCGTGATCATAGCGTTTTTTGGTATGAGCCTGGTTACCATGGCTACCGGTAGTGATACCTACCTGGACAAGGATACCCGGCGGGGAATGCTGCTTGACGATTATACCGGGACATTCCAGTCAGACAGCATCATGGTGCTCATTGAGGCAGATAATGTCTTATCACCCGGCGTTCTTGCCTACATCGACGGACTTGAACGTGAGATCGGAAAGGAACAGAACATCAACAGTGTTTCAGGTATCCCGGATCTGCTGAAATCTGTCAATAATGGCAGGCTTCCCGTATCATCGGCAGATATTTCTCAGGCAGAAAACCGCATTCCTCCTGAAATACTTATACGCTTTGTCCCTTCAAGGACGATGACCTTTGCCGTCGCCACGCTCAAACCCGGGCTCTCCTTGGAACAGCAGAGTGCATTGGTCAACAGCCTGAACGCCCGTATCGGGATTTCGGAAATGCCCCCTGGCGTATCCGTAGTCCTGACCGGTAATTCCGCATTCCAGCAGCAGATGATGACCGAGATGGGTACATCGATGGGCGTGCTCATTCTTGCGGCAATGGTGCTCATGGTGCTCGCTGTCGGGTTGCTGTTTGGTCACGTGCGCTACCGCCTCCTCCCCGTGGCTATCGTTGCGCTGGGACTGATCCTTACCTTTGGGGTCATCGGGTATTCCGGTATGCAGATCGACATGGCAACAATCGGTGCCTTCCCCGTACTCATCGGGATTGGCATAGATTATGCCATCCAGTTCCATTCCCGGTTTGATGAAGAGATTCGGAAAAGCACCCTGGACGACGCAGTCAAAAATACGATAACTCTTGCCGGCCCTTCGGTGCTCTACGCCATGCTTGCAACGTCGATGGGATTTCTTGCAATGTACATCTCCCCGCTCCCGATGATAAGGAGTTTCGGGATAGTCTGTGTTATAGGGGTAGTTTCCTGTTATCTTGCCGCAATCGTCCTTGTGCCGGTCTTTGGCATCCTGGTTAATTACACGGCAAAGGAAGAGCCCCGGCGTAATTCCGGGTCAGGAAAGAAACAGGTTGGATTCGCCCAGCAGTATAATAATTTTCTCGGTACTGCGGCAGCAAAGGTTGCAAAAAATCCTGTTCCGGTTCTTCTCCTTATCGGACTTATTGCGCTTGTCGGGTACCAGCTGGATGACCAGATTATTGTCAATACCAACGAGGATACCTTTGTCCCAAAGGACATGCCCGCAAAGATCTATTTAGATAAAGTGAGCCGGGCCCTGGGTTCTGCAGCGTCAACACCCATCATAGTAAGAAGTGAAAATGTTCTGTCTCTTGATACGATTCAATGGATGATCGACTTCCAGAACTATGAAGAGACCCACAATTCCAAGATCACCGGATCGACCAGCATTGCCACCTATATCCTCGTGTACAATGATGGCCTGATGCCCGAGACCGCCAGTGAGATCACGGGTATTGTTTCAAGGATCCCCGATTCGGTGAAGAAACGCTATGTTGACGGCAGGACGCAGGCAGTGATCGAGTTTTCCACCATCGCGATGGAAAACGAGGTGGGTATGTCCATGATGGACCAGATACGAAAGGATCTGGAATGGAACACACCCCCTATTGGCACATCGGCATCCGTGACCGGCATGGGGGAGATGTTCACCAACCTTATCCGGGAGATCCGGCAGGGTAAAATGCTGATGACCATTCTTGGTTTTGGCCTGATTTTCGGGTTCCTTTTAGTTGTTTACCGAAAGGTGGTAAAAGCTGCAACCCCCCTCGTCCCTATCATGCTTATTGTCGGCTGGAACGGCCTGATTATGTACCTTATGGGTATTGATTACACCCCGCTCACCGCAACACTTGGTTCGATGTCGGTGGGCGTCGCATCGGAATACACTATCCTGATCATGGAGCGCTGTTATGAGGAACGCTCTCGTGGGATTGCCCTTATTCCCGCAATCCAGAACAGTGTCGGGCAGATCGGTACAGCGATAACGGTCTCGGGCATGACAACGATTTTTGGATTTGCAGCCCTCATGCTTTCAACCTTTGGTATCATCAGCAACTTCGGTCTCGTGACGGTCATCTCGGTGTTTTTTGCCCTTATCGGTGCAATTATCGTCATGCCGGCGGTTCTGGTGCTGGCCGGCAGGTTTGAAAAAGAACCTGAAACGAGCTGATGGAGTGGGAAAAATACAGGGAAAAAGACTTTGTTGAAATCCTCTTTTTCCGGTAATTTGCTTATACTCTGCTACAGCCAGGATGGTGACCCCCTCACTCCCCCAGAGGGGGAGGCAATCCAGGGGGAGCATCCCCTTGACCCCTTCTTGATTGGAGTTGTATTATCGACCTGATTTTGTTTATCTTATCATTAACAAAAAAAATACGATGGTGACCCCCTCACTCCCATGGAGGGGGAGGCAATCCAGGGGGTGAATCCCCTTGACCCCCTTTTAGCAATCTGGTTAACAATAAGAGTGGTAATCGCAATATGGGGGGATGCCCTAGTGGCGGGAGAGGAGGGGAAATAAAAAGCCCCCGGGAGCTTAATGATGTAATTTCTCTACAGCATTTCCCTATTAAAATCGAACTATTCAGATATGATGGGAGGAGGTCCATCTTTTATTGTTACGATGAACGCCGCCGCCCCAAAACAGGGCTTCTTTGAGCGGCAGTTTTAATGACTGAAAAATTCTGAAACCTCCCTGCCCGCTGTGTCTCGGAGAGGTCCTGAGGCGGGGGACTGTCATAACTAATCGATTTTCATGGTTCGGGTGTGAAGGTACAAGTTCATGTGCGTTTCAACAGAACAAGAACAAAGGTAATTATTCTAGGCAGGTTCATTGTGTTTTTTATGAATCGATAAAAAAATGCATGTTTTTGAGATAAAAAAAGAGGGCTATCTTTTTTGTGCTGCATCCTCTTTCATCATAAACTTGACAATTATGAACACCACAAGTGCGATAATTAAAAAATCAATGATGGCTCCAACAAAATCACCTACAGCCAACGTTACCGGGCCCAGCTGAAGAACCGAGGATCTCCAGTCTCCACCGGGGATGATCACCGCAATGATGGGCATAATGATATCAGCAACCGTAGCAGTCACCATTTTAGTGGCTGCAGCACCGATAATAAACGCTACAGCAAGACCGATGACCTGGTATTTCATGAGAAAATCCATGAATTCCTGGACCGGTCCCTTCTTTTCTTCCTTCTTTTCTTCCGTCATGTGTAGTCATCTCAATTCAGAGAACGAAAGTATCGTTTTCTGCATAATGAACAATTAATCTGCTTGTACATAATAATTCCGACAGAATAATGAGATGCGAATAAATCAGTATCTTAAAAAAACTGCATGAGGTCTCCTCTTTTGCAACCGGCCCGTTTTTTACAATCCGGCACGAGCAGGTGCAGGGAGTGAGCACAAACATGATATAACTCTGGCTCGAAGTTTCTGCTATGCAGTCCAGAATTACGGTTATTGTTATAGCGCTCCTCTGTGGTGCAATTGCCATGGCCGGGTGCACAGGTACCCAGACTTCCCCGGATGCAACCTCGCCGGGTTCCGGGACAGTGGTGGCTACTCCAGCACCACCCGTTGGCACTCTTACCACTGTACCAACCGACGTGTTGCCAAGTTACAATATGGTCACGGTAGATGTAGGAGAGAAAGACTATCTCGGGATCATTCCTGTCACCTTCCAGGGGGGCATGGGAATGAACAGTATAAAAAAAGTTGATATCAAACTCACCCGGGCTGACGGAACAGTCCAGACTGCCACGGTGGGAACCAAAAAAGGGGATGAAGTGGAACTTCAGGGAACACGGGGAACAGGATCTGAACGAGGTCCAACTGATCGTGTCGAGGTATGGGTCACTACAAACGTTGAACAGACCTACAAGGTTGCTGATGTCCTGCGGGAATACCGCTCGCGTGGATAACATATCCATGAAGGTAAGATCAGCATTTCCATTTTTTTAAAACCCGGTATCCCTTATGAACGTGAACTGGCGGCAGATCCATGCTGCACGAAACTCGTACGCTGCGTTGTCTGCCGCATGTGAACGGGAGGGATTCTCACTTCGCCCGGTGGATCAACCTGCTCCAGATGTGACCTGTTATAGTCTCAACTCCCTCAATGAGCCGTACTACCGGGATGAGATAGCAGAAGCGGATTGCATCACGATTGTCGGGGGACCTCATGCGACTGCATGTCCGCGTGAAGTGGCTGAATATGCCGATTATGTGATTGTTGGTGAAGGGGAATTCACGTTACCCCGTCTCCTCACACAATTAGAGAGCGGCGGGGATGGGAAAATACCCGGCGTGGCAACCGCTCATTTTTACCAGCCGGTAACTTCCAGCGTACGCCTCGACGCATATCCGGCTTTTTCTGAAAAACAGGGATATGTGGAGATCTCAAGGGGCTGTCCGTTTGCCTGCGGGTACTGCCAGACGCCGCAGATCTTCGGGCACTGCATGCGACACCGCTCTATCGGTGCAATTGCCCGGTATGCAAACCGGTATGAACATGCCCGGTTTGTCTCCCCCAACGCGTTTGCCTACGGTTCAGACGGCATCCATCCCCGCTGGGAGAAGATTGAAGCACTTTTTAAACAACTTCACCACCGGATCTTTTTTGGCACATTCCCCAGCGAAGTACGCCCGGAATTTGTCTGTGCAGAGTCCTTATCGCTCGTAAACCGGTACTGCACCAACACAAAACTCCACTTTGGTGTACAATCGGGGAGTGATCCGGTGCTGGAGCGACTTCATCGTGGACACACGGTTGATGATGGTATCCGTGCTGTTGAGCTCTGCAACGAGTATTCGATCACCCCGGTTGTCGATTTTATTGTCGGGCTCCCGTTCGAGACCGATGAGGACCAGCGGGCGACCATGGACCTCATCGAGTGGGTTGCACGGTATGGGAAAGTGCACGTGCACCGTTTTATGCCCCTGCCCGGCACCCCGCTTGCCGGGACCACCGCGCGATCACTCCTGCCGGAAACTGAGAAAATCTGCGGAAAACTCGCTTTATCGGGTAAATTGACCGGCTCATGGAATGATCCTGAGATAAGGTTTTTTAGACATCCTTCAAATGATATACCATGAAAGATGTGCTATTGATAGCAGATCTCCATGGTCAATTCGGTAAAATTGATTCATTTCTGGATTTGAATCCGGAAGCGGTTTTTATTGCCGGCGATATCACCAATATGGGTCCAGTTGACGCGGTCGATGACGTACTCTCACGTATCGATGTGCCGTGTTTTGCAGTGCCCGGCAACTGTGACCCGCGTGAGATCATCGAAACACTTGAACACTCGGACACCGTGTGTCTTCATGGCTCCCAGATTAACCTGGGCAGGATATCCATTGTCGGTCTTGGCGGATCAAACCCTACCCCGTTCGGTACCCCGTTCGAGATGACCGACAAGCAGATCGATGACGTGTTACATCATGCAATGAAAAAGATGGAAAAAACCGTCCACAACGTGCTTCTTACCCATACCCCGCCCTATGAGACGCTCGATAAAATTAACGGCGAACACGTTGGAAGCAGGAGTATCCGGCGGCACATGGGATCCTTTGATCTCGTCTGCTGCGCTCATATTCACGAACAGCGGGGTGTCATGGATATTGACGGGGTAAAAATTGTCAACCCCGGGGCCGCTATGGACGGCTATTGTGCAATGCTCCACTTTGGGAATGATGCACGGGATATCAGGATTGAACTGCTGACCATTTAGACAGCAGCAGCTCCAGGTACGAGGCGAGGATCGGTTCCCCTTGTATACCTATCTCTTTTGAGATCTTCTCTATCTGTGCAGAGGCGTCCGAATCATCGTTCTCTGCCATAATCTCTATCTCTGCAAACGTGCCAAGTTCATCTACACTGTCCAGTGAGATCGCTATGTTGCCGAGTTTATAGTTCTCGCGCCACTTGTTTACTTCGGCTGTTTTTCTAAAACCCAGCCGGTCCAGTATCTGTTCAAAAATTTCCCCGGATTCAACTGCCGTATTGAGTTCTTCGCGTGCCTTGAGAACTGACGTTTTTATTTTTGCTCCCTTGTAGGTGACAACTGCATGATCGTCCGAATACCTGACCCGTATCGCCTCATCGGTAACGCCAAAATCGCGATGGGGAGCATTGTAATAGATGTCGTGTTCATGTATCCTGCCGCAAAATCGTGCATTGAGCCTGAGTAACTGCCGGCGGACCGGATCGAGCGACGAAATCCTGACTTTTAATTCAATTTCAAGCATGACCCCTGCCACACGTTTATCTGTTTTCGTTGCAATTTAATATAGTCAGGTGAACCATGGCAATAAAAGATGGAGATTATATTAAAGTGAGCTATTCGGGCAGTGTCAACGAAAACATTTTTGATACTACTGATGCAGAAGAAGCAAAATCTGCCGGTATCCACAGCCCAAACGCTATTTACGGGCCGGTCACGATCTGTGTCGGGCAGAAACATGTAATTCTTGGTCTTGACGAGGAACTTGTCGGCAAGGATGTTGGTACTACAGGGGATGTTGTTGTCGCGCCTGACAAGGCATTTGGCGACCGCGATCCCAAACGTATCCAGTCGTTACCGAAGAACCAGTTCAAGGAAAAGCCGGTTCGTGGCATGCCGGTAAAGATGGACGAGATGGGTGAAGGAACGGTTGTTGATGTGATCGGTTCCAAAGTCATCGTGGATTTCAACGCACCGCTTGCAGGACAGACGCTGTCCTATCACTATACGATCGAAGAGGAGGTTACCGACCCGCTCGAGCAGCTGAAAGGTCTGGTACGGCTCTATGCCGGCAGGGAGATGGAGATAGCGATGGACGATGGAAAGGCGACGATCACTCTTCCACCGGGCATCAACTATGACCGCCGGTGGCTCCTGTGGCGTAGCAGGATCATCCACGAGGGATTTGAGTCAATCGAGGGCATCTCTGAGATAATACTGGTCGAGGCATTCAAACGACCGGAAAAGAAAGAAGAATAATTTTTTTATTTTTTTAAATTTTTTTTATCTTGTTTTTTGATGTAACAGTTATTTTTGAGCTGGATTGATTCTGGAGAAAATTTTTAAGGATTGGGAAAAATGAGTATGGACGAAAGTCTGTTCCTGACGAATGAAAATTGGACAATCAGGATATCATAATCGGGCAGATAAATCTGTAGTCCCTGTTGTGATGAACGCCGCCGCCCCCGAAGGGGCGCCCCCGCGGCGGATCATTTACTAAAAAATTTAAGAAAAACCTCCCTCTCCCGCCGTACCTCGGAGAGTCCCTGAATCGGGGAAGCCTCGCAATGATATGATTTGCATGTGAAATTCTCTTATAAAAAAGGAAAAATTTTTAAAAGAGATCAAGAGGATTCCCCCTTGGACTGCCTCCCCCTATAGGGTAGAGAGGGGGTCATTTTCGTAGCTGCTACAAATAAAAAAATGGACATAGGTTTTTATCTTGTTTAGTGCAATTGTTCGGATCTTTATGGAATGGCTATTTCCCGTAGAATCAGTCCTCGTAGCAGCACCCGCCATCAAATCAACGAGACCTATCCCCTTGACCATTGGTACTTTTCCTGTTCAAGCAGGCAATCCACCAGCACCAGCGCCAGCATCGCTTCGGCTACCGGCACAATGCGGGGTACGATGCAGGGATCGTGCCGACCCCCTACCGAAATATCGACAACATCGCCATTCCTGTTCCGGGTCTGCTGGACTTTGGCGATTGACGGGGTTGGTTTCACCGCGATACGCACTACAATATCCTGGCCTGTCGAGATGCCACCCAGGATACCACCGGCATGGTTGCTTGCAAAACCGTCAGCAGTCATCGGGTCATTGTTCTCGCTGCCGGACTTTTGTGCAACCGCAAACCCGTCACCGATCTCAACGCCTTTGACTGCACCAATGCCCATCATCGCGCCGGCAACCAGTGCATCCAGTTTCCCAAAGACCGGATCGCCAAGTCCTGTGGGGCACCCGGAAGCGACTATCTCTACAATACCACCCATGGAGTCCCCGCACTCTTTTGCAGTAAGGATCTCCTGCCCGATCTCATCCTGTGTTGTTTTGCCGTGCACTTCGAGGATCGTTCCGGTAACGCAGATCCCTTTTTTGGCAAGGATCTGCATTGCCACAGCCCCGGCAGCGACCCGTCCGACCGTCTCCCGGCCGGAACTCCTTCCTCCTCCCCGGTGATCCCGCGTACCGTACTTTTCCTGGTACGTGAAATCCGCATGACCCGGGCGGAATACGTCTTTAAGGGCATCATAGTCGCCGGACCGGGTATCTTTGTTACGCACGATCATCGCAATCGGTGTGCCGGTAGTTATTCCTTCAAAGATACCCGAAAGAATTTCGATACGGTCCGTCTCCTGCCGGGGTGATGTGAGCGGGGATATTCCCGGGCGACGGCGGTCAAGGAACGGCTGAATATCCTCTTCTGCGAGCCTGATGCCAGCCGGGCATCCGTCAATAACTACGCCAACCGCTATACCGTGGCTTTCTCCAAATGTCGTAATCTTAAAATTCCTGCCAAAGGTATTCATGATACACGTTCCCTTATTTTCTCGACCGGAACGTCAATACCGAAGAAGAGGAAGAACTGCTCCCGTGCCTGCCCGATAAACATTTCACTACCGGTAATGGTAGTGCATCCTTTTGCCCGTGCTGCTTCGATTAACGGTGTAACCGGGGGCGTGTATACGAGATCGAATACTGTCATGTCTTTATGCAGCTGGTCCTCACGCAGGGGATTGCGGGTATCCGGCTGCATGCCAAGCGGTGTCGCGTTCACGACAAGATCCGGCTTGATCCGCTCAAATTCTTCCCAGTTGCCCCATCTGCACCCAAACCGTTCTGCGAGTGTTTTTGCGTTCTTTTCCGTGCGGTTCAAAATCGTTACGTCCATACCGAGATCGGTAAGTGCATAGGCTGCCCCGGCAGCAGCACCCCCGGCCCCAAGGAGCACGGCTTTTGCCCCTTTCATCGAAACGAGGGGTTTACGTACCCCGAGCCAGTCCGTGTTGTACCCGATTGCTGTACCGCACGAAAACACAACGGTATTCACGGCGCCAATCTGCTGTGCCGCGTGTTCATCGATCTCATCTACGTATTCAATCACGGCATGTTTGAACGGGATAGTGACGGACAGGCCTTTTGCATCGATGGCTCGTGCAACATCCATAATCTCGTCCAGTTCAGGATCCTCAAACCATGTGTAATGATAATCAAGCTGATAGAGATCGATGAGTGCATTGAAGAGTTTTGGGCTCAGGCTGTGAGCGCACGGGTAACCGGCTACTCCCATGATCCGGGTCGTGGGGTTACGGGCAGTCCCAACGAGAATATCCTCAAGTTTTTTTAAGGGGATGGGGGGGATTCGGCCGGTTTTGAAAAATGCCCATGCTGTTTTCCGCTGGTTTTCCAAAGGAACCCCGTTTTGCAGGACAGCCAGAATTCTCTCACCGGCAAGAGCCGGAGACGTCTCGCTGGTATCCATACAGAAATCTGCAGATGCATAATAATTCTGCCGGCGACGGTCCATCATTGCGGCAATCTCTTCATGCAGGGGGAGACCGGTAAGCGGGGGTCTTGGTTTTTGTAATAACCGTTTTTCGATAGTATCAAGATCTGCAAACAGGAGCACAAGGGTGCTGTCATGGCGGAGATGTTTCATGTTTTCCGGATCGGTTACAACACCACCCCCCGTACCCACAACCACATCTGCCGGGGGCAGGGATGCGATAACTTCACGCTCAATACTCCGGAACCGTTCTTCCCCGTCATAATGGAAGATGTCCGGTATGGACCATCCGGTTTTTGTCTCAATCAGATCGTCAGTGTCAATAAAGGGAACATTCAGCCGCGAGGATACGATCTTACCTATCTCGGTCTTCCCGGTCCCGCGAAAGCCGGTCAATACAATCCTTTTCATCTCTTACATCCCCCTGATTATATCCCAGAATTCCGGGAACGATTTGTTCACGCACTCCGCGTTCGTGATCGTAATCCCCCCAATCCCGAGGCCAAGCACCGCAAAGCTCATGGCGGTGCGGTGGTCGTTGTCCGGGTCGATAACACCCCCGTGAAGGGGCGAGGGGCTGATCGTTATCCGGTCATCTCCAATCTGTACATCTCCCCCAAGGGCTTTCAATCGTTCTGTTGTACTGGTGATACGATCGCTCTCTTTAAACTTTAAATGGCTGATGCCGCTGATCGTTGTCGGTGTTTTTGCCATCGCGGCAACCATGCAGAGTGTCTGGACGGTATCGGGAGATGTTGACATATCAACGTTGATACCATGGAGTTCTCCCGTTCTCTCCACGGTCACCGCATTTCCTGAATACGTAACCGTACATCCCATGGACCCGAGCACGTCAGGAAATCTTCGGTCCCCCTGGACAGAACCCGGCACGAGATTTTTCACGGTCACGCGGCCGCCACAGATTGCAGCAATGGCAAAAAAATATGAGGATGATGAATAATCCCCTTCAATGGCATATGTCCTGCCCGCATACCGACTGGTATTGCTCACAGAAAACCGTGTATATCCCTCCCTCCTGACCTCTGCACCAAATGCCTGCATTACATCTAACGTAATATCGAGGTAGGACCCTGATACGGGGGATGAGGCGATGATCACCTCAACTTCAGTCTCCGCATAGGGCGCAGCAATCAGAATCGAGGAGATGAACTGGCTGCTGATCGTGCCGTCAATGACTACCCTCCCGCCCTGCAGGTGACCGCTCACGCCCAGGGGAGGATACCCCTCGTTTTTTAAGAATTGTATGAATCCTCCAAGGGAATGCAGGGCTTGTGCGAGGGGTCCAATGGGGCGTTCCTGCATCCGCCGGCTGCCCGTTAAGATCACGGGATGCCTGCAGAGCAGGGCAAGCGGGGTGATCAGGCGAAGACTGGTTCCTGAGTTGTCGAGATCGAGAACGGTGTTCTCACTATCAGGGAATTTTCCGTTGCACCCGCTGATAATGACCCGGTCCGGGTTCACATCTATTGATATTCCCAGCATCCTGAGAGCGTTTATTGTCAGCAGGGTGTCTTCTGCATACAGTGGATGAAGAACAGTGGTCGGGCCGGTCCCGAGCGCTCCCATGATGAGGGCCCGGTGCGTGTAACTCTTTGAAGGGGGTGCGGTGATCACCAGGTCCCCCGATCCCCTGCGTTGTGGAGTGACGATCATTGCGGGACCCCGATGTTCCGGTAGCAGCCCAGTTCTTTTATGGTAGTAATGATTCTGAGTTCATCCAGAGCCTCGCAGGTATCCGGTGACCAGACATAGTCGAGAAAGAATACATAATTCCCCATGCCTCTTTTTGACGGGCGCGATTCGATCCGGGTGAGATTGATTGTGCGCTGTGCAAAGACCTCCAGCAGGTCGTGCAGGAGACCAGCGCGATCGGTGCTTGGATCGATGATAATACTGCATTTTTGTACACCGCTGGTCTGGGATTGTGTACGGGAGATACGCACAAAGCGCGTAGTGTTGGAACTGTTATTCTCAATGTCCGGTACGATGATGGGCATTTTGTAGAGTGATGCTGCGGATGCAGAAAGAATCGCACCCGCGTTGGGGGTTTTTCTTGCTTCAAGGGCACTGGATGCATTGCTGCTGGTATGGATCACCGGAATGTCCCATTCTGAAAGGCGCTCGCTGCACTGTTCGTGGGTCTGGGGGTGTGCATAGATGACCCGCATCTTAGAAAGCGGGACATGAGAGGCGAGATGATGGCGGATGGGCATGTACATCTCTGCGGTGATAAAGAGGGGGAACCGCAACAACCCGTCAAGGGTTTCGCCTACACCGCCGGCTTCTGAGTTCTCAAGGGGCACGATGCCGTCACCTTCACCATTGGCAACTGCAGAAAATATGCCGTGGATGGTGGAGGCAAAACGGATGGATGTGCAACCCATCTTCAGGGCAAGTTCGTGGGAGAAAGTCCCTTCAGGCCCAAGGGTGATGATGGTCATCGGTTCACCATGGATTCGATCAGGGCATCGGTTGTTTTCATCCCTTTATCACAATACCGGCCAAGATGCCTGCTGTTACGCAGGAAAAATTCTTTGAACCGTGCAGGATCTTTCGAATTCACAACATCGGAGAGATCTTCTGCCGATGATGTACAGATGGAAAGCACATCGGGCACATAGGGGTTCTGCTGGAGGATATCAGCGTAGAGGGAAGGGTCCTGTGAGAGTAATCTTCCGACCAGCGAGAGTTCGATTTCGTAGACCGGGCTGGTAAACGCCAGTGTTGTTTCGATATCCAGTCCCAAACGCCGCACTGAATCTGCCATGCAGAGAGTAACAAAATGCGTAAGACCCTGCACGACTGCCATCATCCGGTCGTGTTGTTCGGGAGTGGCAAGGGTACACTCAGCCCCTTCATGATAAAAGAGGGAAAGGAGCGACCGGAGTGTTTCTTCCGGAGCCCGTGCCGGACAGACGATGATGGTCTGGTGACGGAGTGATGGTACTGTTGGCCCAAACAAGGGGTGCAACCCGATCACACTCGCCCGTGACTTCAGCATGGCGGCTACCGGCAGTGTTTTGAGCGAGGTGAAATCACAGAGGAGCTGGTCATTTCTGAGGACCGGGGAGATCTCTTCAATGACCCGGACAGTATCATGAATTGGCACGGATACTATGACAATATCGCATTGTTCTGCAAGCTGAATATTTGTCAGCGGGGTTGACCGCCCGGAGACCAGCACTTCATATCCTGCCCGCTCAAAGACCGGCTCAAAGAGCCTGCCCATTTTTCCGGTTCCGCCGATAATACCTGCCTTCATGATATCATTTCTCACGGATGGTTTCCTGTACTGCCATCCCAAAATGCCTGCCGCCTTCAAGCGCACATCCCATGACTTCATCGCCAACGGCAAGATTGACCACCGATATCGCGGTACCGTTTTTGTGCACCAGCCGTATGGTCTCGGCATTCTGGAGTACCAGGCTGACCCTGACCGTTCCTGCCTCTGCTTCAACGAGCAGCAGCGGGCGGCGTTCGATCTTGGTGCGTCCGATGATGACCGGATGCGTTGTGCCTTTTTCATCGGCCACAAGTACCTTTCCGCCAATAGAAAGATCTGACAGGTACGCAGTTTTTCCATCCGGCAGGAGTATGTACGCGTGAACAGCCCCTGCATTCACCCGGAACGGGCGGGGTGCAACATACGGGTTTGTTAGTGTCTCTGCATGGACAAGCAGCATGGCAGACGAAGTGTTGCCCATCAGCATGCCTTCCCCATCGGACAGCATTGAGCAGGTATCCACACAGACCCGGTCACCCATGCCCACGGCGTAGATTTTCGTGACGGTAAAGGGGATAAGACTGATCTTCCCGGTCGATCCTTTCAGGAGAGATGCAACCGCCCTGACCGTTGCCGGGTCTTCTGTTTTCAAAAGGATCCCCCGTACACCTTTCTCCAGTACCTGTAGGGCCATCTCTGCTTCCTGTGCATTGTTCACCCGTGCAATAATACGGTCTGACTGTGCGACAAGGTTTTCGAGCGGGATGACGGTCCAGTCACTTGTTGTGACGATGACATACTGATTTTTTCCCAGCATTGCTGCTTTGGTTTCACTTTCTTTATCGGTAATTGTGCATTCGATGACATCTGTACCGGGCCTGATATCCCCGTCCGGTGCGATGGTAGTGATTCTCCCCAGTTTTTTTATGTCTTCTGCCCGGTCAACAACCACTGCATCCGCCCCGCTCTCAATTGCCGTGGTAGCGATCTCCTTGTTATACGGGCGGATATCTACCCAGAACTGTTTCATTCTCCATGCCCCAGCGCTTGTACCGGATCCATTTTTTCGTGCACTACTTTACAAAGTGCTTTGACAAAACCCCGCGTGTCGGTGCGCTGGAATGCATTTCTCCCGACACAGACTCCCGCACCGCCAACCTCAACAGAATCCCTGATGATTTTGAGAGATTCGAGATCGCCGGTCTTTTCACCGCCCGCAATGAAAACAGGCACCGAACAGGCGTTTACGATTTTTCTGAACGCTTCAGGACTGCCCGGGTAATTGGTCTTGATCAGATCAGCCCCGAGTTCTTCGGCAACACGGACACAGTGGCCGACTGCCTGCGGAGAGAAGGGATCGATGCCTTTTCCCCGCGGGTAAATCATGATAAGGAGTGGTATCCCCCAACGGTTGCAGTCCTTTACCACGTTCGCACCGATTTCCAGCATCTTGGACTCGTTGGGCGAGCCGAGGTTGATGTGGATCGAGACCGCATCGGCACCGAGCGCGATTGCCTCTTCCACCGTGCAGACCTGCACCTTGTCGTTGGGGTCAGGGTTCAGCGATGTGCTCCCTGACAGGTGGATGAAAAGCCCGATGTCGCGACCTTGCCGACGGTGTCCGCGTTTGACCATCCCTTTGTGGAGCACGATTGCGTTTGCGCCCCCGTCACTAGCATCAGAGATGGTTTGTGTCATGTCCAGCAGACCGTCAATCTGTCCCATGGAAAACCCGTGGTCCATCGGGACAATAACCGCCCGTCCGGTGTTTCGGTCCATGATACGTTCGATGCGTATGTCTTTTCCTATCATGATGTTCTCTCCAGTATCTCCAGTGCTTCTTCTACACTCTTATTCGCGTGCACGATACAGGCTGCGGCCCGCACGAACTTGTCCGGGGTCCGGTGCTGGAAGGCGTTGCGCCCTATCGAGATACCCGCCGCCCCGCCTGCCATCGCGCCCTCTATTAATTCTAACGTTATGCGGTCATCGGTCTTTGAACCTCCGGCCACAACGACTGGCACCGGGCAGCCCCGGGTCACTTCCCGGAACGACTCCGGGTCACCGGTGTACACGGTCTTGACGATATCTGCCCCGAGCTCGGCCGCCACCCGGGTTGCGAGCTTGACATGGTCGATATCATTCGCGACCGTGATGTTCTTGCCCCGGGGGTACATCATCGCGAGAAGCGGCATGCCCCACTCCATGCATTCCACCGCAACCGTCCCAAGGTCCTGCAGCATCCGCTCTTCGGACTCCGCCCCGATGTTCACGTGCATCGAGACCGCATCGGCCCCCATCTTGAGGGCATTTGTCACGGAATTGACGAGCACCTTGCTGTTCGGGTCCGGTGCAAGCTTGGTGCTCGCCGACAGGTGCAGGATCAGGCCGATGTCCCGGCCACCCTGCCGATGCCCATGCAGCGCCAGCCCCACATGGCCGATCACCGCGTTCGCCCCGCCGTCTGCCACAAGGTTGACGGTCAGGCCCATATCGATCAGACCCGGGATCGGCCCGTCCGAGACCCCGTGATCCATCGGTACGATGATGGTTTTCTTCGTATTGCGGTTCATGATTCTTTCCAGACGAATTTCCTTTCCTCTCATAACAACAACAACCTCCCCCTGCATTCACTCACAAATTTATTGTGCAAACCAGAGGGCTT
>DATKZP010000109.1:0-5180 GCA_035527915.1 Methanoregula sp.
GCACTGGGCATTCCCGCAGAAATGGCCGAAAGGATGGTAAAAAACCTGGATGCATCATTTATTATCCGGAGACCCCAGGTGGCATTCCCCAACCATGAGAAGCGATTGAACCGTTAGGCCGACGGATACGTTGATAGAAAAAATCATTTTTTCCACACCAGGAATTGAGATCATCCAAAACTCATCACATCAAAACATTCAGCGTCGTTTGGCCAGTACACAGACCGCACCATGCGGGCCATATTTGCCGCTGACTTCAATGGTTTTTAATTCCCGGATGGTGAAATACGGGGAAACGAGTTCGCGCAGCCCGGATTCTGATGAGAAATAGAGTGTTGTTCCCCTCCAGGTCTTTCGGTATTTCCCGCTTCCGCCAAACCGGGGATCTTTCTCACTGAAACAAACGGTAAAGTACATTGCTTCCGGGTTTAAGATTTTATGCACATTTTTCACGTAGGTCTCCGGGTCCTCCGGGTATATATGATGCAGGAATTCCCCGTCACAGGTAAAGTCAAACGTACCGTGCACGTCATGCAGGTCGCCGGGAAGATCAGCGACAATAAACCTGCACCGGCCTCCCTGTTTTTCTGCATTTTCTTTGGCGATTTTTATAGCTGCAGGAGAACTGTCGACACCGGTTACGTAAAACCCGAGACCTGCCAGGTATATAGCATAGTTACCCGCACCGCACCCGAGATCAATGGTCCTGCATGGCCGGACTTTCCCGTCCTGTACAAGTCCGGCAGGCGCATCCGGAGGGGTTTTGCTATTCCAGGGGTACTTTCTCGTAAAATACTGTCGATATCGAAATATTTCGTGCATGCCACCCTGAATGGAGTAATCAATAGGGATGAGGTTTCAATGTTTCCCCCGACCGGCTACAGGGAACGTGAAAAGATCCCCGGTGAGCCTGGACTGACGGATTCTGTACAACACTGCGATGATTCTATGGTATCCGGAATAATACTTACTACGCGAGGGAGATCATGAACGTTGTTGCATTCAACGGCAGTGCCAGGAAAGACGGCAATACCGCCATACTGGTTAAAACGGTATTTAAAGAACTCAAAAAAGCAGGGATCGAGACCGAGATGGTCCAGCTTGCCGGCAAAAAAATCCATGGCTGCACCGCCTGCCAGAAATGTAAGGAGAATAAGGATAAACGGTGCGTTATTGCCAATGATTTTGTCAACGACTGCATCGAAATGATGATTGAAGCTGACGGGATCATCCTGGCATCACCCACGTACTTCTCGGATGTTTCAACGGAGATGAAAGCGCTCATCGACCGTGCGGGATACGTTGCCCGGGCAAACGATCACCTGTTCCGGCGCAAGGTGGGCGCTGCGGTGGTTGCAGCCCGCCGGGCCGGTGCAATCCATACGTTCGATACCATAAACCACTTCTTCTTAATCAGCCAGATGATTGTCCCGGGTTCATCCTACTGGAACATCGGCTTGGGGCATGCACCCGGTGATGTGAAAAAAGATAAAGAGGGGCTTGCAACGATGAAGACCCTCGGCACGAACATGGCGTGGCTGATGAACCGGCTGTAAACCCGGGTAGTGCCGGGGACCAAAGGAAAGAATCTGCTCGTGCAGTGCTCCCGGTGGAACGATCGGATCACCGCACGATATCCCGCACCGTGGGCATGCCCGAGAGTTCCCGCACTTTTTCAAAACAGGCAAAGGCTTCCTGCTCGCGCCCGAGCCGGCTTAAGGTGAGTCCCAGGTTCGTCCATGCGGTCGTGTCCCGGGGATCAAGGTCCAGTGCCTGCCGGAACCAGTCTTCTGCTTCTGCGTAGCGCTTGAGGTGTGCAAGCGCGACTGCCTTGTTGGTCATGACCGTGGCGACCCCCGGGTTCATTGCAAGGCACTGCTCATAGAATTGTATCGCCTCTTCATACTGGCCGGTTTCTGCGAGGGCAACGGCCATGTTGTAGAGTGCTTTTGGATATTTCCCCCGGATACCTATTGTCTCATCATAACAGCGGATTGCATCCGCCAGCTCCCCGAGATGGTAATGGCAGTTTCCTTTCATGAACCATGCTTCTGCGTGGGAGGGATCCTTCGTGACAATCGTTTCGAAGCAGCCGGCTGCATTCCGGTACTGCGAGAGCCGGAAGAGTGCCAGCCCTTTGATAAACCATGCATCGGCAAACTGGTTATCCGTCTCAAGGGCGCGTTCACAACAGAGGACGGCTTCATAGAAGAGACCGAGGCGGTCAACGGCAGCAGCCAGTGCAACAAGCACTTCCTTTGCGTCGGGGTCGTGTTCAAGCGCACGTTCAAACCACCCGATCGCCTCAGCATATCTCCCGACACAGACCAGGGTCGTTCCGCGTTGGTACCATTCCTGTGCATCGTTGTCCATAGAACCTCACGGTCGCTGGCGACCAAAAGGGGCCGTTATCCCGATATAGTGCATACTGCCGGTATCAGTAATAAAATCTGCCGGCGCCGTGTCCGGGCATTTCGTGCGACAGTCCGGCAGTCATTCGGGCAGGGAGGGCTTTTGCACATACGATCAAATCCGTGTGATACCGGCACGATAAACCTTTGGGCGGCACTGCAGGGTTATTGGTATTATCCGCGTCGTATGGGTTCTGAATTTATCGTTTCCATGCGTTGGATGGTATCAATATCACATGCGAGGATCCAGTCAATGTCAACGGGCGTATAATTGATGAGTTCACAGGCAACATTGATCGTTTTCCATCTCCCGTCGATAAAAGGATAGTCCGGCATTCTCCAGTGATGGTGGCCGTGAATGATCCACCCATTCCAGTATCCCGGTGCATGATCAGGATTATGGATAAGGTATACCTTCTGCCTGCGGTATTCAAAGACCATAGCATCTCCGCCTGCTTCAGGCCCCCCGCAATCATGGTTTCCCCGGATGAGAATTTTATTTCCATTCAACTCGTTGAGCAACCGTTCCCGGTTTTTCGGGTCCCAGGTAAAGTCCCCGACTGATATGACGGTATCATCGGGTCCGATCACCCGGTTCCAGTTCTCTTCCATAACCCGGTCCATTTCCCTGACGGTTTTAAAGGGCCGTTTAAAAACCCTGATCACTTCCTTTGCGCCGAAGTGACTGTCAGCAATAAGAAAGATCTTTCCCATAGTTACTCAGCCATACTCCTTCAACTAACCTGAAAAATGCTTTGATTTCTCATGGCGTGCGATGAGCGGGGGATACCAGGGCAGCTGGTGTTCCATCGGGAGGCCGGGCCTTATTGGCGGGGTGGTTAAGCATGGGATGATTGTTGAAAACAGGTTCGGATGGGGGGGCAGAGCATTCGTACGAGGATCCTTTTGCATCTGACGTGGCCACGAGCGAGGGGCGGCCGTGTAAGCTTGCCGGCCGGTTGCCTGTTCGACAATAAACCCGTTATTGTACCTGGCGGCTTTTTAATTTTCTTTAATAACCGGTGTACCAGGACCGGATCCGGACGGCCCGTGGCTCGTAGCAAAGCACAAGAATGCGAAACGGTAAAAATACCCGGTATGAAGCAGTGGATTAACGATACTGCAGGTCTTGGCACGGTTCTCTGGGTGATCGGGTATCTCGCATCGCTGGTGCTGGTCTTCACGCCATTTGCAGGAATCATGGGCTGGATCCTCTTTGCTATCTTCACCCCGGTCACTATCGCTATCGCGTGGTGGTGGTTCAGGAAGCGGGAGGCTCTCCCCGTGCAGTACTACGCGGGTGTCGGGGCTGCATGGGTGCTGATCGCAGTCGTGCTCGATTACCTGTTCATCGTCCTGCTGTTCCAGGCCACCTATTACGGTCCCGATGTGTTCGTGTATTACGTTGTGACATTCCTCATCCCGGTGGGAGTCGGCCTGTACCTGCAACGGACTCATCAACGGGCCGGTCCCGGAGCATGATTGACCGGGTCCTACAGGAACTAAAGAGGGTTCTCTGGGGCGGATTCTCATAACCCTTTTTACCTTGCTCCCCTCAGACAGTTCTGTGTGGATGCACTCTCCCATGCCCTGATCGCCTCTATCCTGTTCTCTGCACCCGGGCTTACGCCTCTTATCCCGTTTGCTGTACTCGGTGCAGTGATCCCGGATGCAGATATCGTCTTTCCGAAAATCTCTGAGACGAATCCCTCCCTTTACCTGTTCACGCACGGCGGGATTGCACACAGTATCGCGGGAGTGTTCGCATTAACCCTGCTTGCATACGGCATGGTTGTTCTGCTCGCGGCTGCCGGCATCATCCCTGCCAGCAGTATTGCTGCAGCCGGGGTGTACGGTTTTGGTGCAGTCCTTGCCGGTGCCCTCCTGCACCTGGCACTCGATGTCTCTGCCTGCCCGGGCATTCCGGTCTTTGCCCCGTTCTCTGACCGGAAATACACGCTGGGAATCCTGCCCGGCCCCAGCCTGCTCCTTGCCGTCGCTGCGCTTGGGCTTGTCATGGTGGTGACGCTTCCGCTCCTGCCGTTCTCTTCAGCAATTGTCATCTATGGCAGTGTGGTCATTCTCTATATCGCGGTACGGGCCGGCACGTTCCTGGTCGCGGCAGTAAAACTCCCCGGCAGGAAAGTCCCATCCATCAACCCGTTTCGCTGGCTGGTGATACAGGAGGATGAAACTTCATACAAGGTCCGTACGTACACCCTGTTCTTCGGGTACTCCGGCGAGGCTGAGTTTGAAAAGTTCAGGAATACTGATGCAGGTGAACTCGCGGTTGCTGCACAATTACCAAAAGTCCGACGTTTCTTCTTTTATTCGTATATCGTGACTGCCGAACGGACCGGATCAGTCCTTATCCTTACAGACCCGCTCCGGGAAAAAGGCTACCTCTACTACCCCGTTCAATACAAGCGGGTCGAGGTGAACCTGGATTGAACCGGATGATGCGTTCGTATATCATGATGTTATCGTTCTCGGTGCTCTGAACAACGTTGATTTTTTATCTCCCTGTGATGGAGGTAAGAAGTTTATCGGTTGTTCCCGAACTGATACTTCGGTGCTTTCCGGTACACCTCGAAATAATTCCCGATCAGGTCATTTTCCCGCTCTTTCAGGTTATGGGGGAGCACCGGTTTTTCTTCGAGGTAAAAGGAAAACAGCATATCCTTTTCATCGAGCAATTTCATCGCGTGGCTCCTGAGTCGTTTCGCACAGTCTGCTGACTTCCCGATGTAGACGATATCCCGGGTGTCC
>DATKZP010000110.1:0-3311 GCA_035527915.1 Methanoregula sp.
AATGGAAGACTGCTGCCGGAGCCGGCTTTGCGGAAATTCTGGATGAAAGGATTTTATTCCCCTGTGTTTTTCTCTCTAAAGGAAAACACCATCAGGAATTTTCTTTGAGATTGCATGCCGGGCAAAAAATCAGGTTGAATAAACATTTGATTCAAAAAAAGATTAAAGAGAAGCAAATGTAATCGGCGGATTACCGCTGTTTCCAATGTCGCAACCGCCATCCGCAGTGTTTCCAGTTGCGCACCCATCACCTGCAGCATTCCCCGTTGCACACCCCCCCGCATTTCCAGAACCTGAAATACAAGGAGGAGGCAACCCTTCACCCTGCCTGAGATCGCTGATCCTTACCACGCACGGTGGAGAATAGAGCTCCCTCGCATCGCTCACACTGGTTTTCTCTGACACCGTATTCATACATGTCTTTTTCTCTCCTGATATTATATATCCGTTTGCTTATCAACGGGGTAAAAAGATGAATGGTGATGAAGGGGATTGGGGAATAGTGATAGATCTCAGAATAAAAACGGGAAAACCCGGTGCCAGTCACCATATTGGCTTTTCTGACACGGAATATTGTGGCGTCCGGAGCCAGCTTTGCAGGAATTCAAAATGAAAGGATTCGTAATCCCTTCTGTCGATATCAGGCAAAACATAGTCAATAAATTTCGTTGCACCGGCGTGGCGGGTAAACTATCTGATTAAAAAAGACAGGAAAAAAGGAAGTTTGCAGGATTCACTGCAGCATTTAATTGATACCGGATCCACTCTCGCACGTATCTCCCGGATTGTCTCCATTTTGGCAAAAATGTACGGCAGAATTACCGGTTGTGCAACCTACTTCGTTTCCCGAACCTGATGTACAAAAGGCCGGTGTTTCCTGAACGATCATCCCTTTACTCTGCCGGAGAGCGCTGATCCTTACCACCCGCGGGGGGGTATAGATCGCCTGCGAATCGTTAAGACCCGTTTTCTTTGACATGGTATCCATCTTAATCCCCCTTTTCTTGACAGGATATTTAATTATATCTTTAAGTGGTCATGATGGTTTTACGACAAAACCGATAACCCCTTATGGCAGAGGATAGTTTTCAAAAAAAAAAATTTCCGTATCAGCACGGGGCATTCCGGTAGGTATCGGCCTGTGCATGGAACATCGTTGCGTACCTGCCGTTCAATGCCATAAGATCCGCATGATTCCCGTGTTCAACAATCTGCCCACCTTCAAGGACATAGATATGATCCGCCATGAGCACCGTTGAAAAACGGTGGCTGATTAAGATTGCCGACCTGCCCTGGATAATCTTTCGGAACTTCGAAAATATTTCCTCTTCCGCAATCGCGTCCAGCGAGCTTGCAGGTTCATCGAGAATGACAATCTCTGCATCCCGGAAAAATGCCCGGGCGATGGCAATTTTCTGCCATTCCCCGGTGCTCAGTTCATGACCCCCGGAAAAACTCCGTCCAAGCGTTGTCCCATAACCTTCGGGAAGGTTCCTGATGACTGCATCGGCATCCGCTTTCTGTGCAGCGTCAACAATTCCCGGATCATCCATCGGCTGTCGGACATTGGCCAGCCAGATATTTTCCCATGCGGTGAGGCGGTAGCGTACATAATCCTGAAAAAGAACCGTGATGTGCCTGTACCAAACCTTCGGATCAACATGTGAGAGATCCGTACCATCCACGAGAATGGAACCGGACTCCGGAGCGTATAACCTGCAGAGCAGCTTGATAAGCGTACTCTTTCCTGCACCATTGGACCCGACAAGCGCAATCACCTCGCCCGGGTGCAGGACGAAACTGACATTCCGGAGTACAGGTTTCCCCTCACCCGGGTAGGTAAAGGTGACATTCTCAACCCGCACTTCATG
Organism: Methanoregula sp.; assembly: GCA_035527915.1. GTDB lineage: Archaea > Halobacteriota > Methanomicrobia > Methanomicrobiales > Methanospirillaceae > Methanoregula. The sequence continues at coordinate 1,872 of DATKZP010000110.1, forward strand.
CCGGAATGTTTCTGGCAGGGTGTCAGGCACTTCCGGTACCGGGATCTGCGGTTTGAGATCGAGGAATAAAAAGAGATTTTTTAAGAAGAGCTGGTCTTCATACAGACTGTTCATACTGCCAAAGATGGACTGGATATACCCGATGCACATCTGGAATCCCATAAAGTACATCACCATATCTCCCAGCGTAAGTTTCCCGTCGATGGCCATGAATGCAATAACGGCAAATGACCCAAACACCGCTGATGCGATAAAACCCTGTGCAACAATATCCCAGAGAGCCTTCGAACGGAAAAGAGCGAGCCGGGCAAACCGCAGCTCTTCCTGCAGGGACCGGTAGCGCTGCCGGAACAGGGAACCCAGTCCAAAGAGCCGGACCTCTTTTGCATGATAGGCATCCGATATCATCCGGTGATAATACCGGGTCTTACGTTCCGCTTCGGTCTGGTGGTTCTGGAGTGCATAGAGCCGCCGGGAGTGCCAGACCTTAAATATGGCGGCGGGAAGGGCGGCACAGACCAGCACAAGACCTGCGAGCGGTGAGAACGCGATGACGAGTGCCCCGATTGCCACCAGCGAGATCCCGCTCTGGCCGATCTGGACAATATCATTGACGACCTTTGCCGGGCGGGTGGGCCCCTCTGCCTGTGCACGGTGGAGATCGTTAAAATAATCGGGATTTTCATAATATGCCAGGTCGAGCCGGATGGAATGTGCCTGGATCTGGTCAGTGACCACTTCGGTCATAATCATAGACTGGACTTCGGTTGCATAGGACGAGAGTGACCTGCACATCACCGTTATGATGGATATTGCTGCTGCAGCGACCAGCAGGGGGATGAGCCGCCCGATGACTTCAGCCTTATCCGGGGTTATAATGCCAAGGGTGACCGTGTCCACCAGCAGTTTCATGATGTACAGGCCGGCGAGAGGCAGAAGTCCGAGGATAAAGATGAAGAGAATGGTAGCCGCGGTCCAGCCGGGGGTATGCGCAAAGACGAGCTGTACTGCCCGCCGGATATCGGATTTCATGACGATGAATCCACGGACAACGGCAGAAATGGATAAAGGTACATTCATGGTTCTATCACAAGTGCGGGTGCAGGATCACCCCAGAGATCGGTATTGTCAATAGCACAGGCGCACTATTTCCGGTATTTCGTGAGTTGCCAAAAAACAGGACTGCACAACGAGCCACATTCAGGTTCCGGAGTCCGTGTCCTTTGACTCATCACATCAATGGAGATTATATTTTTACATGGTAGTCTGCATGCTAAATTATTTCCTTTTGTGTTTCCGGTCTGCATGTTATTTCCTTTTTGTCTCTGCAAGAATATGCATCAGGATTCAGATGACCACAAAAATGCAGATATGTATTATTTATGAGGTTCCTCATCGAACATATCTGCACACATGCAGGGAAAGGAGATAGATTTGGGG
>DATKZP010000111.1:0-16672 GCA_035527915.1 Methanoregula sp.
GCCCCCATGCTTTTTACCCGTGGTTCGAGTTCCTTTACTTTCTGGTCAGACAGCACATACATATCGTGAATATACCGTGTCTCACTTCCGCTCCCGTAGAACTTTGTGCCATTGCTGATGGGGATAATGACAGGATCTGAATACAGGGTCAGGTTTCCCCCCAGTTTATCGGTCGGCACCCCGACAAATGAGTAATTGGTCGTTTCCACAAACGCATACCCGCTGTTTTTGTAATGATAATCATCTGATCCAACTCCTACAGCCATATGTGATTCAGGACCAAACAGGAGCAGGGCAACCGGATACCCTTCCCGTGACAACAGCCCGGCTAAAAGCAGGCTCTTGTCATCACAGTCTCCTGCACGGTCAACAACCGTCTCTACCGGAAATTTTGCCGGGTTCTGCTCCCGGGTTTCATACCGTAGTGACTGGACATAGACTGCTATGAGGTCTGCATATTCGTCATCGGAAAGTTTTAGCCGGAGCCTGATTGTGTCAGCTTCTGCAAGAAGTGCTGCATAGAGACTGTCCTGTGCCGGATCCTGTACCATTGCACGGTAACTTTGTGCAAGCCAGACCGTTTCAGAAATATTACCATACACCGTTGTTGCCTTTTCTGCCTGCTTTGCACCTTCATAAACCGAGACATTGATGGGGAGTGTCAGGCTGACCGTGGTTTTTTCAAACGGGAACTGATGGGAAATAATGACCGGGGATGACTGGAGACGGGTGAGATCAGGAGCTATATGGGGCACAATTACCGTTTCTTTGGGAAAAACAACTGCGCTTATCAGCACTGCTGATAATGCCAGGATAATAATGAATAAAAATACACCAATAAGTTTGAGAAACCGCTTATGCATTATTCACCCGGTATACCAGTACTGCGTGTCTGATGTATTACAAAATATCCCGCAATTGTGCAATGGAGTCAATAATACAGCTGGGTTTGACCACTGCGCTGTCCAATGCGTCTTTCCGGTATTTTCCTGTCCGGACAAGAATGCCCTGCATACCGATAGTACGGGCCCCGCCAATATCAGTCAGAATGTCATCGCCAATCATTGCCACCTGATCGGCATGAAGTTCCATGTCGCGAAGGGCAAGTTCAAAGAACATTTTTGAGGGTTTTCCCACGATTGTCGCTGTAATGCCTGTCGCAAATTCAAGCGCCTGAACAAAGGGCCCCGCTGAGAGGGAAAGACCGCCCGGTGTCATCCAGTACCGGTCCTTCTCCAGTGCAATCAGGTCAGCACCATTCATAAGATAACGGAATGCAGTGTTCAGGCTGCTATAGGTAAGTTTGTCACCTGCGTCACCGATGATAACGAAATCGACCACGGGGCCGGTGTCGCAGCAACATTCCTGCTCAAAGTCCCGGTATACATCTCCTGTTGTAAGGAGGTAGCACCGGTGTTTACCGCTCTGTTTAATATAGGCAACTGCAGCGAGAGGGGGTGTGAAAATATACTCTGCGGGAATATCAAATCCCATGGATGACAACTGCTTTTCGATGGTATTCCGGCATTTGCGGGTGGTGTTGGAAACAAACCTGAACGAATAATTTCTGTCCCTGAGGAGATCGATGGATTCCCGGGCACCTTTGATCGCCTTGTCTCCCACATACAGGACCCCGTCAAGATCGATGAGAAAACCCCTGACATCTTTCATTTTTGCCCATTCCTGAAGCGTTGCCGTATCCCGGCAGGATACAGTGTTGCAGCCATAGTTCCAAATTCTTTCTCTGTACCGGTGAAATGCTTTCCCCCTGAGACGATCAGGAATGAATTTTTTAACGTGGCACTAACCTGCAGTACCTGACCGGATGTGCCAGGAGCCAGCCATGTTCCTGTATTTGGGAGGTTCGCATTACTTTCACCCCACGCGGCAGGATGTTTAAATCCCGGACGCCATTTTCGTATTCAGACGATGTCGGCTACACATGCCCCTGCACGGATTGGTGCCCTCTGGCAGCAGCGCATGGAAACGATGCGGGAATACGAAGTTATCCGTGACGGGAATGTTTTTGGAGCCGGTTTTTCAAATAATGTCATTTTTTCATCGGATTATGAAAAGGCGCACCACCATCTCGATGTATTGGTTGAGAAGTACCGCAACGTCCCGTTCGATACCGTCTTTTCGGGCACTGAAATTTTCAACGAATGCGGAGTCTGTTTCTCTGTCAAAAGCCGGCAATCTCTCAAACTACCTTCGGTCGATCTTGATCGGTTCAGGTCTGAAATCTTAAACGACCTTACGCTTGTACATGGTATCGGGCCAAGGACACAAACCCGGCTGAGGTCAAAAGGATTCCGGACATTACCGGATCTTATGCAGCACCCGAAGTTCCGGTCATATACCCATGATTTACTCACATGCCTGTATGGTGGCAATTCTGCAGACATTATGGATTTAATCGGCTGCAGGCATGCAAAATCCCATCCTTGTGTTCTCGGGACTGCAGGACTTCATGAACCCGAAGAGTATGTATTTCTTGATATTGAAACACTCGGACTTTTTTCCCGCCCGGTTATCCTCTTTGGTGTTGGGACAATCGAGAACGGCACCCTTGCAGTCCACCAGTACGTGCTGCGTGATATTGATGAGGAACAGGCTGCACTTATGGCGACGCTCGGTCATATGTCGGGAGACAGCCCGGCACTGGTAACGTTCAACGGCAAATCGTTTGATGTTCCCTACCTTTCAGACCGGCTTGCTTACTATGGTATGGGCTGTCTGGCAAGAATACCCCACTTCGATGTTCTCCATTTCAGCCGCAGGAGATGGAAGGATCAGCTTCCTTCCCTGCGCCTGACCGCACTGGAAACAGAGATTCTGGGCATCTGCCGAAAAGATGATATTCCCGGGCAGATGGTACCGGAATTCTATGAAACGTACCTGCGGACAGGAAATTGTGGTCCGCTTATCCCGATTATAGAGCACAATAAGCAGGACGTTGTGTCGCTTGCCCTGCTCTTTTTTTACCTTCTGGGGGAGTCCTATGGCTGTCGCTGATGTTATCCGGCTCCTGGGTGTGAACCCCGTGTACCGGAACCGGACCGTGCACACTGAAATATGCGAACCGGAACTCCCTCAATTCGGAACACTTGAAGTACCTCTTAAAGATACTCTTGAATCGTATCTCGACCAGCACCGGATACGCCTCTATTCTCACCAGTGCGAAGCTATCAACCGCATACGAACCGGGAAAAACGTGATTATCACTACACCCACCGCCAGTGGCAAAACTCTTGCGTTCAATCTTCCGGTGTTCGAGAGGCTTGAATCAGATACGGAGGCACGTGCACTGTACCTGTACCCGACCAAGGCTCTCTCCAATGATCAACTCGCCACCCTTGCACAGATGGCACTGTACACTGGCATCTCAGCCCGCCCGGCGATCTACGATGGCGACACTCCCCAGTCAAGACGGGCAGCAGTTCGTGAGAACTCACGGGTCATCATCTCCAACCCCCATGAACTTCACCAGGTGCTTTCGTGGCACGCGAAGTGGCGCCCATTCTTTTCCAACCTGAAATTTATTGTGATAGATGAGGCGCACCGGTACCGCGGGGTCTTTGGGTCAAACATCGCATTATTACTCCGGAGGCTGGTGCGCCTGTGCCATCATTATGGTTCAGACCCGCAGTTCATCCTCTCGACTGCAACCCTGGCCAATCCGCTGGAGTTTGCAGGCAGGCTTACGGGACTGCCGTTTGTGCTCGTGGACGAGGACGGATCCCCGCACGGCAGGAAACATTTTGTCCTGTACAACCCGTTTTACGATGGTATCGGTGAACGTTCCACGTACCAGGAGACAAAGGATCTCCTGGTGTCCTGTGTGAAAGACAATCTCCAGACGCTCTGCTTCACCGGCTCTAGGAAAATGGCAGAACTTGTAACGCTCTGGGCACGGGAGGATGCACGTCGTTCATCCGTACGTCTTGCAGAATCGATATCAGCCTACCGGGCCGGCTACTTACCGGAAGAACGGCGGGTTATCGAACGTCAGCTGAAAGAAGGCTTACTGAAGGGCGTTGTGTCAACCAATGCGCTTGAACTCGGGATCGATGTCGGGTCACTGGATGCCGTTATCATTGCCGGGTATCCTGGAACCATGATGTCAACCCGGCAGCAGGCAGGCCGGGCCGGGAGAAAAGGGGGAGAGTCGCTTGCGATTCTTGTTGCAATGGCAAACCCTCTCGACCAGTATTTCATGCATCACCCGCAGCATTTATTCAGCCGTTCGCACGAGCATGCGATTATCGATACGGGAAATCCCTATATTGTTTCCGGGCACCTGCTCTGCGCTGCCGCAGAACTGCCCCTGCGTGAGATACCTGACCGGGAATATTTCGGAGAAACATTCCCTGGTCTGCTTTCTGAACTTGAGTCCAGTGATCTTATCAGGAAAACAAGCCGCGGGTGGGTATATTCCGGGCGGGGCAGGGCGGCGGATGCAGTGAGGCTTGATGGAATTCCCGGCTCAACATTCCGGGTCCTGTGCCATGGCCGGTTGCTTGAGACGATGGACCGGGCACAGGCTTACCGTGAGGCACATACTGGGGCGATCATGCTGCACCAGGGTGAGACGTATGTGGTCAGTGAGATGGACCTGGAGACGCACACCATCCGGGTAACTGAGACCGACGTGGATTACTATACGCAGCCGCTTAAAAAGGTTGATCTCTCCATTATTGAGATCGTGGAGACACGAATGATAAACGGTGCCCGGTGCGCGTTTGGCGACGTGGAAGTGACTGAACAGTACACCGGCTATAAGATCAAACGCAAAGACACCATCATCGGTGTGGAACCCCTTGATCTGCCACCGATTACCTTCAGGACAAAGGCATTCTGGTTTATACCCGCACCGGATACCGAACAACGCATTGAACGTTCAATTCTCGATCTCGCCGGAGGGTTGCATGGCGCCGAGCACGCGATCATCGCTCTCATGCCCCTCCATGTAATGTGCGATCGATGGGATATTGGCGGATTATCGTCTCCCGCGTTTGGTGAGAACTGCGAACCTGTGGTTTTTGTATATGACGGTTATGAAGGAGGGATTGGACTTGCAGAGAAAGCATACGAGATTCTTCCTGACGTGTTCTCGAGTGCACATGAACTGGTACGGGACTGCGGATGCGATGAGGGATGCCCGTCCTGTATCTACTCGCCCAAATGCGGGAATGATAACCAGCCGCTCGATAAGGAAGCTGCTGTGCTGATCCTCATGGACCTGTGTACCTGCACAGAAAAAAGTGAATATCCCGGATTGCCCGTTGAATCACGACGAGCAAATCCATTGTCCCGATAATTTGTTTAATCTTCAAGTATAACCCGTTGCTCAGGGCTTTCGGGCTCGGGCTCATCGTCATCAAAGATGAACAGGTCATCTATCCTCGCGTGCAGGGCACGGGCGACATCGTGTGCGAGATTCAGAGAGGGATTATATTTTCCTTGTTCAAGGAAGACGATGGTCTCACGCCGGACTCCCACTGTTTTTGCGAGGTCATCCTGGGTCATGGACAAGCGGGAACGGTACTCTTTTATTCTTGTCTGCACGGGGATACTCTCCTGAAAATGTTATTCAACATCTCCTCTCCGGAAGAGATATGTCTGGTAGATCGCCGCGGAGAGTGCAAGGACAAGGATGGAAGCCATGAGTGCATTCTGTACACTGAGTTTGAGTACGCCAAGATAATCCAGCCAGAAGAGGCCAAACATGAATAAAAGGCCGGTCAGCCATGCGTAGGACAACCCGTATGCCCCGATTTTCTTCGATCGCTCGTCGGATTCCGGATCATCCCCGTATTTCCGGTGATGGACGATACCGGTAATCAGAAAGACAATCCCTGCAGCCAGTAACATTGTTCCAATGTTGGCTTCCCCTGCAGTCAGCAGGATGGAGACGATACCGCTGATGATCATCAGCGCTCCAATAATAATCCGATACAGATTTCTTGGTTTCATTGGTTTCACCCTTGTATGTTATCTATTTCTAACATTCATGATATTAATGTTATCTATTTCTAACATCACCGAAATGAAACGGCAATTCGCTGGTGAAAATCCCGGTTAAAAAGGAAAAAAAATTATTCCTGCATGGTAGATCGCACGGACAAAAACACCGGCCCCCGCACATCAACCTTCTTATTGTTATCGGTAACTGCTCTCATTGCAAATTCATCAATTTTTAAGTTAATGTCGCTGGGGAGTTTTGCCATCTTTACCTGTACGACCGTGGATTTTTTGCATCGTGCGGCCTCTTCAATCCGTGCTGCTGCAAGTGCTGCCACTGCCGAGAGATAGGTAATTCCCGTGGAAATCCCCTCAGTGCGTACCTGTTTCCACTTTTCTGCATCCGGGACGCCAAGGATCGAACCATCGTGGACAAAGATCTCGTTAGCGCAGGCAGGACCGCAGAGTTTTGCGTTGGACTCTGTCTCCTCAACTGCTACCTTCACATTTGCCTCCCCAAGTTTACCCTCCCATACGTCAAACGAGCATGGTCCCTGGGCAATCGCATTCTCTGATGCAATACGTGCGATGGCTGAGGCAAGCATCTTTCCTTCCGGTGAGGAGGGTTCTTCGCGCAACCTGACCGCACGGGCGATATCCTGATTCGTAAGTGTCCGGGGGAAAAACTGGGGAAAACAGAGTTGCCGGACATCATTTGCATTGTATGCAATCATCGCGAGCCGTTCAACGCCGAGCCCGAGATTCATGACCGGGACGCCAATACCGTATTCAGCAAGTGCGGAGGGGGAGTACATACCAAAGGTTGCCACTTCCACCCAGCCGTGTACCGGGTGGCGTGCGTAGACTTCAGTCTGCGAATCCGGCATATAGTATTTGGAGCGCTTCTCATCCGGCTGGAACCGGAAATCAGTATACCCGAATGCGGAGAGAAGCGCCATGCTTACTGCTTTTCCCTCTTCGTTGGTTATATCCTCACCCGCAACGACACATGACGCAGAGTGATAGGTCATAAGTCGTGTCGGTCCCTCGGCCTGTTCCCGACGGAAGCAGCGGTCGACCGAGAAGAGCCGGATGGGCATCGGCGTGTGTTCCCAGATGGCGCCAAGTGTCATGAACCACCCACTTGTCATATGACTACGCAGGGTGCTGCGCGAGGACTCGGGAACGAGTGCCCGAAATTCCGGGAATACTGCCTCAAGGATGTGCACGACAAGCGCATCATCCACACCCAGCACTTTTGCAAGTTCGATGGTGAGCTCATCACCATCAATCTCAGATTTCTTGTATGCATGGAGGGTTTCGCGTAAGCGCTCTTCGGTCTCTTTTGTCATCATCTGGTACGGTGCAGGATGATGGCTTTGGCTGACAGGCACTGAATCGCGATGCGTAAGCGGACTACGGTGGCTCATCAGGATATCGTTTATCTCATCGAGTTGCTTTCTTGCAATCCCCACGTTTGGTCTCGGGAGCCCCCCAAGGTAGAAAACCCGGTCGAGCACAGCCATCGCTTCGGGACCAAACTGCCGGTAGATGTCCTTTTCATCGATAATCACCGGGTTTTCAGCTTCGTCAAATCCGAGCGAGAGATAGGTTTCGCGCAGCCGGTTAATTGTGGTAAAGACCGGGTGTGCCTTCGCTCTCTTATAAGTAAGGAACGGGTACTTCCCTTCACTCCCCGCGGGAGTCAGTACTGAAGGCCCCTCATGCCACGCCTCTTCGAAATTTTCATGCGACTTTTTCTTCCAGTCCTCGGGATTGAATCTCATATCACACGCTCCAGGCAAACCACTCTGCTCAATGCATTCTCATCTTTGATCCGGTAATCGCATGCAGCTGCGATTTTCTCAGCAAACGAGCGCACCCGCTCATGCTCCGGCATATTCTCTCGTACCAACCGTTTTCTACTGTATCCCAGATACATATATCCCTTTACTTCAACGAACATCGAGCCGGATTCCTGCAGGAGTGCTGCATATCTTTCCGGTGCGAAATCGTTTAATCCTTTGACAAGCGTGATCCGGACTGCAGAACGGCGTGATCCGAGATGAGTAAGGCTCTCTTTTACCCGCTCCCAGTAATCCTCCAGTGGGCGACAGACAGAAATATACGTCTCTTCATCAGGAGCGTCAAGCGAAACATACATCTGGTACGGGTGGCAGCGGGCAAGCATGTCGGGATTTGTACCGTTGCTCACCAGAAATGTTGTGTAGCCGTTCTGGTTGAACAGGTCGATGAGCTCAGGAAGCTGCCGGTAGAGTGTAGGTTCGCCGGAGAGCGAGATCGCTACATGTTTTGGTTCCAGCGCTTCCAGCCACCGCTCTTCAGTAACGGTATTATCCAGAACGGCATTATACCCGGCAAGTGCCTTTTTCTGGAATTTGTGAATACCTGCCAGGATCGTTTCAGGTGCGCACTCTTCTTCTTCCACCACTTCATGTTCAAATGAGCGCCAGCAGAAAAGACATCGCTGGTTGCAGCGCAGGGTAGGGGTCATCTGGACACAGCGGTGGCTTGCAATCCCGTAGAACTGGTGCTTGTAGCACATATCGCCGCCAGTGAGTGCACGTTTGCACCACATACAGGGCTTAAGCGCTGCTGATGACGATGGCGAAAAAAACTGGTAACCCTGCCTGCGCAGGGCTTCACATGGTGCTGATGGCATCGATTCCAAGTGTTTCGAGGGCCTCTTTCAAGGTATTCTGTACAGCCTTCACCAGCGTCAGCCGGCGATCCCTGATCTTCCCTTCGCTTTTTAAGACCTGCTCAAAATGGTAGAACGTGTTGAAGGTGTCAGCAAGTTCGCGTGAATACGTGGCAAGTATGTGCGGGTGGAGCTCTGCAACAATCTTCTCGATAACCGGGGGGAACTTTGCAACCTGCTTGGCGAGTGCGATCTCCTGATCGGTTTCAAGCTCATAGCATTCGGTAAAGGTGCCTGCCTTCTCAAGTATGCTGCAGGCGCGGGCGTGGGCATACTGGATGTAGGGACCGCTCTGGCGTTCGAAGTCCAGCGCCTCTTTCCAGTCAAAAACCGTGCTCTTCTCTGGTGTGACTTTTATGATATCGTAGCGGATGGCTGCAAGCCCGACTGATTTTGCGATTGACTTCCGCGTCTCTTCGTCAAGTTCCGGTCTCCTTATCGTGACTTCATCAAATGCACGTTTCCTGATCTCCGTAATCAGGTCATCGGCTGATACGAATTTGCCGGCGCGGGTACTCATCGAACCTTCCGGCAGGGAGACAAACTCGAAGTGGACGATCTCCGGGGCTTTTTCACCCAGGAGTTTCATTGTCCGCTGGAGTTGTGCTGCGATAAGCTTGTGGTCGGCGCCGAGTACATCGATGATCCGGTCGAAATTTGCCGCCTTCCATGAATGGTACGCAAGGTCGCGGGCTGCGTAGACCGAAGTACCATCGCTGCGCCGGATAACGTACTTGTTTTCAAACCCGAATTCTGAAAGATCGAGCGCAAGTGTGTCTTCATCTCTTATCTGGGGGAGTTTCCGTAGTTTTGCAATGATCCTGTCAGTGTACCCGTTGCGGATGAAATCGCTCTCCCAGACGAACCGGTCGTGCGCCACATTCAGGTTTTTCATGGTTATCTTAAACCCTTCAAGACAGCGGGAAACCTCCCTGCGGAACTTTTTTGCAGTAGCCGGATCCCCGTGTTCCACCAGCTGCATCAGGGTGTTTACCTGTTGGGTGATCGTCGGGTCATTCTCGATCTCGCGGTTTGCTGCAATATAGATACGGGCAATATGGGCATCCTCTTTCTCTCCATCCTTTTGGGTGCAGTCGAGGTTATCAAATCCCCAGACTACTATTGCAATCTGGCGTCCCATATCGTTGACATAGTACTGCACTTCGAGCCCGTAACCTGCTTTGCGGAACACCCGTGCAAGGGTGTCACCTATGATCGAGTTCCTGATATGGCCTACATGGAGAGGGCCGTTCGGGTTGGCACTCGTATGCTCTAGAACGACCCGTATTCCTTTTTTTGGGAACGAGCCATAGCCGGGTTTTACTGCTTCCTTTACCGCTTCACTGACGTATCCGGCCCCAAAAATGAAATTGATATAGGGCCCTTTCGCTTCAATGGTGATGCCATGGAGCGCGGGGTCTTTTACCAGTTCAGCTGCAAGGTCTTTTGCAATCAGGGCTGGTGCCTGCTTTTTCTGTTTTGCGAGGGTGAATGCTATGGTTGTGGCAAGATCGGCATGCTCCCCGCCATCGATAAGTTGTGCGTCTGTTACGCCAGTTTTTTCTTTGATTACTGTACCGATCGTTTTGTATGTTTCCTGCAACATCAGCATCCCGTCCTGTAGCGCAGAATTGCAGCAATCCCCCCGAATGCGGTAAAGAGGATTGACCCCTCTTCAAAATCATCGGAGATGAGCTCGACTTTCGCACTGCTCTGTTCAGCGAGTTTGGTCAGTTCATCGATGATATCAATCTCCTCTTCGAGGATGATCGGTGCGGTGCATTTCGGACATGAACCGAGGGGGATGTCCCGGACCGATTTTCCTGCATCAATGTGAACTGTCTTCTCATCGGTAAAATCACAGTTCTGGCATTTTATCCGGAGCCGGGACTTACGGAGGTTTGCTGAGAGGAGCAGGATGTCGACAGACCCGAGTTCAAGATTTTTCCTGATACTCTGTTCCCCATAGGCAGCATTGCTGGCATCCTTGACGAGCTCTTTCAGGAACTTGTCCATGAACGCTTTTTCTTTAATAACGCCCATGCCTTTGAGCGCGTCCTTTGCTGCATCCACAAGTTCGGAAAGTCCGTCTTCGTTGGTATATGCTACATCGAAGATCCCGATGATCCGCTTCTGGATCTCGTGGTGGAGAAAGTTGCCCGCTTCAAACTCCTCTTTTGTCGGACTGGGGCCACCAATAAGCACTCCCTTGAACCGCTCGAAGAAATCTTTCTCTGCAAGGAATATGGCACTGGCCCGTTCCCCTATTTTTGTATAGAACTCGGCAATCGCAATCTCCCTGAGACGCCCGAACCGGGCAGCGGACTGGCCGCCTTTGCGTGTCTTTCCCGGGACCGTTGAGTTTGCACCCCCCATGGGTTCGATCCGGTTGCCGCGTAAAAAGCCCCAGTAAGCTTCCCGACGGTCAAGGACGAGAAGCCCGTAGACATACTTCTCCTCGAGCATCTGCTTGAGTGGGTCGAGCTCGAAGTTCGAGCTGCAGCGGTACATGTAGAGGTTGAGAGGTTCGGGCGGCTCAATGATCGTGCAATGGAGATCTGTGCGATCACCGTAGAGTTTGACCGTACCACAGAAGATAGCGAGTCCATTCTGTGGAGGGCGCTTGTAGAACCTGAGCCGGGAGAGGATGGAGGAGATGGCGCTCTGGACATTCGTACGTGTCTGTTTGCTCTTGATGTTGGCGCACTGGCCAAACTCGTCCTTGAGCTGGTTGGTAACATCGAAGATCTGCTTATCAGGAGGAATATAGATTGTGATAAGTTCCGTCCCGTCTCCCTGCTGCAACTCGAGCTTCTCGAGCGCCTTTTTGAACTCGTAACGCTTTCGCGCATCGTCCATCTCCCGTTCTTCTGCCATTGCCGGTCTCAAACCTCTCTGGAGCTATTACTTATTTACTCGCGTGTGCCATAAATTTGCGCCCATTGCATAATGATTCGATCATCAACATCAGGATTGATGCCGTGTTCTCCTGAAAATTCAATGAATGTCTTTGGCTTTTGTGCAAACCCGAAGAACTGCTTCCCGTTATCGAACGGGATAATGGGGTCTTTTACTGCATGGAAGATCCAGACCGGGCGCGGGGATATTTTTTTGAAGTACGTGCTGGGCTCAAGCGAGGTTGCAAAGCGTATCGGGTCTCCCGTATATCCCTCCTGAATTGCCAAATTCAGTATACCCCAGTCGGATGTGGATATTCCTACATACCCGGCAAAGTCGGGATCAACACCGGCTGCAACCGCTGCATAACGGCCCCCGTTACTTGATCCCATCGCATATACCGGGACACCGATCCGGTCAGAAAGAACATGTCGCGATGCGACGAGATCACAGATAGTCAGGTAATACTGCGGCCAGTCGCCTTTTTCAAACCGGTTAAAGTCAAGTTGCGGATTCAAAGGGTAGCCTGGGGTTTCCGCACCATTACCCCTTGTGTCAACAAACAGAAACGCATAACCCGCAGCAGTGTACCGTATCATGCGCTCTTCATGCCCCACGAGTTTTTCCCCGGCTCCGGGGACGTACACAATCGCTGCCATAGGTTGTCTGGGCGCAGCAAGATAGGTGACCACATCTCCGCTCTGCGTGTGCATGACAATCTTTGTCTTTGTGTAGGTTTCGTTCGTGAAGAGTATGGTCTCACTTGTGGTCACGGGCGCACACGAAACCGAAAGGGTTCCCTTGCTGTCTACTGAATAAGATGGTTTTGTTGCACTACCAGTACAGCCGGCAAATGCGATGAAAAGGATGAGCAGAAACACCGGGATGAAAACCTTACGCATGTTCAGCACCCAAGACAGTGATAGATCAGGCAGATCGTTTTGGCATCAATGATAATACCATCATGAATCATAGTTGCCAGGTCTTTTGTTGCGATGTCGACAACCTCGATTACCTCATCCTCGTCTTTTCCATACTCCCGGGAAGGTGACAGGTTGCGGGCTTCGAACAAATAGATCTTCTCATCTGTATACCCGGGCGTTGTGTAGATGAACCCTTTTTGAACAATCGTTGTTGCGGTAAAACCGGTCTCTTCGATAAGCTCGCGATGCGCAGTTTTGAGAGGGTCTTCACCCGGTTCCATTGTCCCTGCAGGGGCTTCATAGATGTATTGATCAATTGCGTACCGGTACTGCTTCAGCAGCTTGCACCTATCGTCATTGAGGGGAAGGATGGCCACTGCGTTACTGGGGTGAACGATTACCTTCTCTCTTTCAATACCATTTGGAAGCCGGATCTTACGCTTCTCGATCCAGAGCCGCCTGCCTCGAAAGATCTCCATTTAATCCTCGTATTCGATTGGATCCCGCTTGCCGACTGCTGCAAATGCCTCTTTGCGGAAGTGGCACGACCCGCAGGTGCCGCAGGCTTTTTCCTCATTTCTATAGCAGGACCAGGTATATTCATATGGCACACCGAGCCTGATTCCTTCCTGCAGGATACCAGTCTTGGTCATATTAATGAAGGGAGTGAAGAGAGTGATTCTCGTCGTATCCTTTGTGCCCAGATCGATCACGCGCTGGAACGCTTCAATGAACTGCGGGCGGCAGTCAGGATATCCGCTGTAATCGAGTGACTGGACACCAATGAAAATTGCATCTGCCCCCTTTGCCTCGGCAAAACTCGTTGCTATAGAGAGGAGATTTGCATTCCGGAACGGGACATACGTATTTGGGATGTGTGCCCGCTCCGGGTCAAACTCTTCTACCGTAATTTTATCATCGGTAAGGCTGCTCGCTCCGAACTTTGTAAAATAGTCCAGGTTTATTTCAACAAACGCTTCAGCGTTCAGGAGGGATGCAATCTTTTTTGCACTTTTTTGTTCCTTTCGCTCGGTCCGCTGCCCATAGTTCAGGTGGAGAGCTAAAATATCATAGCCCCTGCTCTTTGCCACATACGCGAGCGTTGACGAGTCCATCCCGCCAGAGAGTAAACATACTGCTTTCATCATTTCACGCCGATGATTTTATGCAACTGGAGCTGGAACCGCACCGGGAGGTTGTTGGCCAGAATGAATTTTGAGATGATTGCGTAGTCAGATCCATAGACCGGTGACAGGAAGATTTCACCACGGATCCGGTATGTCGTGATGATATCCTGAGCATACCGGCAGTCAGTTTCATCCATCACAACAAACTTGACACTATCCTGCGGTCGTATCGCATCGAGCAGCGCGAGGTTGCTCTGCTCTCCCGATGACGGACATTTCACATCCATGCATATCGATGCATACGGCAAAAACCGCTCAAAGTCCAGTGTACCGTTTGTCTCGAGATCGATCGCTGTGCCGCGCTTGTGAAGCGAGACAAGAAGCGGTTCAAGTTCATCGGCCTGCTGGAGTGGTTCTCCCCCCGTGATACATACATACGACGGGTTCATGGGCCAGACCTGCTCGAGGATGATATCAAGCGTCATCTCCATGCCCCCGCTCCGGGCATATGCTGTATCACACCAGCGGCAGTGCAGGTTGCAACCAGCAAGCCGTATGAAGAGGCAGGGCTTCCCCTGGTTTTTCCCCTCTCCCTGGAGGCTCCTGAAAATTTCAGCGATCTTCATTCAGTAAGCTCGGCACAGGCTGTTGGGGATTCCCAGACACGGATCTTCGGTATTGTTGCCCTAATTCTCAAATCACGGCAGACCGCATAGAGATCATCGCGGATAATGGCTGCCATCAGTTCACTGGTCGGATCCCCAGGTGTAGTGATAACCGGGTGAAACTCCTGGATGCGGGGCACCATCGGGTCATCCCTGTTGAGAATAATCTGGTGATCGTACTTGTTAATGACCTGTTTGATCACAGTATAATCGATCAGGATTTGGGTTGCCGGGTCCGGTTCCCCTTCCATCCAGACCTCTACCTTCCATCGATGCCCATGAAGGTTGGCGCATTTGCCGATATAATGGAGCAGACGGTGGCTGGTATCAATATACACCTGTTTATAGATCCCGACTTTCATTGTATGCTATAGGCCATGGTAGGATATAATATTATTACGAGTAAGGGATAATAATATAAGACAGGCAGGTGGAGTGCCACAATTTATAAATCGGAATCCCGCGTTTGTATATATCTCAGAGTGGGTTATCGATAACCACAAAAACAAGAAAAATGAGGCTATTTAATGGGACAGGGTAAATTTGCAGCCAGAAAATTGGTACGGGACTCAAATAAGTTCCGGTGGGCAGACAAAAATTATGCCCGCAGGGAACTTAATCTCGATGTGAAGTCAGATCCCCTTGAGGGAGCTCCACAAGCGAGAGGTATCGTGCTGGAGAAGGTCGGTGTTGAGGCAAAACAGCCAAACTCTGCGATCCGCAAGTGCGTGCGCGTGCAGCTGATTAAAAACGGACGGCAGGTTACTGCGTTTGCAGTCGGAGACGGTGCAATTAACTTCATCGATGAACACGATGATGTTGAGATTGAGGGTATTGGCGGGCGTCTCGGGCGTTCAATGGGAGATATCCCCGGGGTCAGGTACGTTGTCACCAAGGTGAACAATGTCTGCCTTCATGAAATGGTAATTGGACGCAAGGAGAAACCGCGCAGGTGATCGTGATGTCAGAAACAGAAGGAAAGACAGCAGGCCAGAAACTCCTGTTCAACAAGTGGGATGCCTCCGAAGTCAAGGTTACCGATCCGAGCCTCATACGCTATGTCACCCTCACCTCCCAGATCATCCCCCACTCCTGCGGCAAGTTCTCCCGCCAGGAATTTGGTAAGAGCAACATGATGATTGTCGAGCGCCTTATCAACCGCCTGATGCAGACCGAGAATAATACCGGAAAGAAGCAGATGACCATCCGGATCGTGCGGGATGCGTTTGAAATTATCAACAAGAAGACCAAGCGCAACCCTATTGAAGTACTCGTCGAGGCAATTGCAAACGCCGGTCCCCGTGAAGAGACCGTCCGCTTGAAATACGGTGGTATCAATGTTCCGAAGTCGGTCGACACTGCACCCATGCGCAGAGTTGACACTGCAATCCACTTCATTGCTGAAGCAACACTGAAGGGATCGCAGTCAAGCAAAAAGAAAGCGAGTGCAATCCTCGCCGATGAACTGATTGCTGCCTCAAAGGGCGATATGAAATGTTACTCGGTTGGTAAAAAGGAAGAACGCGAGCGCATTGCGAAATCCGCCCGTTAATATCTTTTTTTGAGGTTATTTTTATGGTCCGCGGCAAAAAATCAGTTGAGCGCGTAACTGAGCTCATGAAGGATCCGAAACATATTCGGAACATCGGTATCGTTGCACATATCGATCACGGTAAGACGACCCTGTCTGACAACCTTCTCGCAGGTGCCGGCATCATTTCAGAAGAGCTTGCAGGCAGGCAGCTCTTCATGGACTCGGATGCCGAGGAACAGGCACGAGGTATCACCATTGATGCTTCCAACGTTTCGATGGTGCATGAATATGACGGTCAGGATTACCTGATTAACATGATCGATACTCCTGGGCACGTTGACTTTGGCGGTGACGTAACACGTGCAATGCGTGCAGTCGATGGTGCAGTAGTACTTGTAGATGCAGTCGAGGGCACCATGCCACAGACCGAGACCGTGCTCCGGCAGGCACTCAAGGAACAAGTACGCCCCATCCTCTTCATCAACAAGGTTGACCGTCTCATCAACGAGTTGAAAGTCGACGAGATGGAGATGCAGATCCGTCTTGGAAAAGTGATCGACAAGGTCAACAAGCTGATCAAGGGAATGAACGAGGAAGCCTATAACAACGGCTGGAAGCTTGATGCGGCAAAAGGCACGGTTGCTTTTGGCTCCGCACTCTACAACTGGGCAGTGTCTGCCCCGTTCATGAAGAAGAGTGGCATCTCGTTCAAGGATGTGTATGACAAGTGCCGTGAAGGGGATATGAAGTACTTAGCAAAGAACAGTCCACTATCAGAAGTGCTTCTCGATATCGTCGTTCACCAGCTGCCTGATCCTCTCGAAGCCCAGAAGCGCCGT
>DATKZP010000112.1:0-6398 GCA_035527915.1 Methanoregula sp.
ACAGCCCGTTAAATCCCGGATTCTGCGCTCTGTGGGATATAATGACAGCACAAAAATTCTGGAGATAGAATTTCAAACTGGACTTGTTTACCACTATTCAGGAGTCCCTCCAAAAGTCCACGCGGATCTCATGCACTCTGGAGGAGAGATTGGAAAATATTTTTCTGAAAAGGTCCGGCCCAAGTTCCAGACAAAACAGGTTGACGCATAACCAGCATCCCCGCAAATTCCCGCATGAAGTCCTCCTCTCCTCACCCTCCCCGCCCCCTTTTAGTTTTATCTCCCATTAGCGTCTATCAGCGTACATTTCCCTGCCCATAAATTGCGTATTTCATCTGACTGAAGACCTGTCGTAACATTTATCCCTAATCGTTCTGTTTATACTTTCATCGGGAAGCATGTCATATCCCGCACATCGCACGGAGGAAAACCAACCATGACTCAAACACTCTCGCCCAATATCACCCAGGTAACGTATCACAGAATATACGCGGACGCACAGGGTGGTTCGCACTTTGATACGGTAACGGTCGAACAGAGTCTCGCGAGTGGAGCGCCCCCCGCTGCCCCGTTCTACGTCTCCGGGGACAGACCAGCGTCGAAGTATCGTTTCTATTCATTTCAGCCCGGCTGGATTGGTGACTGGCACCCGTGTCCCTCCCGGCAGTTCCTGGCCCTCCTGTCAGGTGCGGTAGAGATGGAGACGACCGACGGGACGGTCAGGCGGTTGGGACCGGGGGACCTCATCCTTTTGGAAGATACCACGGGCAGGGGGCACGTGACGAAGAATATCGGTAACGGGTACTCCACGTTCCTCGTGGTCCCTGTCCCTGCAGCCTGATTAAAAACCGTGACGGGTTCCACTACCGCTATCCTATGGTCCTGTGGCATAAGTAGTTTTATTCATTTTTATTTTCACTCCCCGCTGCTCACGTATATCGCACGCTCTGCCAACCTCTCATCAGAAATTCTCATGTTCAATCCCGACATCATTTTCATTGCGATAGCTTTTCCCTAAGAGATAATAGTACCGTGAAAGATGTTATGAATGCCACAGCGGGGTAGTGGGGGTATCATCGGTTTATTTGCAGAATTGCCCTTATGGGAGCAAATTGTAATTGTTATAATTATTGCTTTCGGGATATTTTGTATTCTTTATTTTTTAATTGCTCAACCACTGATATATTTTATTCCTTTGTACGGAGGAAGAACGAAACCGCTCGTGAGAACCCATTCGACTTTTTGAATATCTTGTATCAGGACAAAATATCGGCTCTGTAGAAAACCTGATTTTATTCATCTTTTCGTTGATTAAAAAAATACGAACGTGACCCCCTCTCTCCCCCAAAGGGGGAGGCATCCCAAGGGGTGTATCCCCTTGACCCCCTTTTAGCACTCTGGTTAACCTTATGAAAGGTAATCGCAATGTGGGCGGATGCCCAAGCGGCGGGGCGGAGGTGAAACTAAAAGCCCCCAGGAGCGGTATGATTTAATTGTTCTGAGCATTTCTACAGAGCCAAAATATCCCTGTTGTTTGAAACCGGCGACTATCGAATTGTTTAATTGCATAGCGAATCGATAGTGAATCACTGATAAACGGCAGGTATCGGGATATATCATTGCCATTGCTGGATCTGTCATGATCCTGATGACCTCAAAATACTCCGGAAGAGATCATGAGTACACGCGACCTGTCTTGGCTGTCAAGGGGGATGCAGGACATTTCGCGGCGTAACACGTACATCCGCCTTCTCGTCCCGCCCCTTGTCGTGGTCATCTTTTTTTTACTGACCTTTCTCATCCTTTCCAAAAATGAGATCCTGATCCTCGGCGGCCTTATTGTCGTGTATTTCATCCCCCCGTCTGGGAAGGAATCGATAATCCCGATCGGGATCGGACTCGGGATACCGTGGTGGCTGATGGCACTGACCCTGACTCTGCTCGATGTCATCACCACCCTCTTTATGCTCATGAACTTCACTCTCATGCTCCGGGTTCCGCGACTTGGTCCCTGGATTGAAAAGACAACTGCCACGAGCAGGGAGTTCATGGCAGAACACCCTTGGTTGAACCGGTGGAGGATCCCGGGGCTGGCATTCTTTGTGATGCTGCCCCTCCAGGGTACCGGAGGAGTGGGGGCGACCGTAATCGGACTGATGGTAGGTCTTACTCCCCGGGAAATACTGTTAGCCGTTGTCATAGGAGCGGCCGTGGAAAGCCTTGCATTTGCCCTCGGATGGGGATTAGTCCGGGAACTGATGCTGGCAAATTTTATCCTTGGTATTACCGTTGCCGTCGTGGTCATTATAGGAACGATCCTTCTTATTATCCTGATCCAGCGACAATTTACCCGGGATAAAGGGAAGAATAAAAAAGAGATCTCGTGAGAGAGGACCCTTTTAGTGGTATCCTGATCTCATGAATATTGAATTGTTTAATTGCTCATTGAATCGATAGTGAATCATGGACGAACGGCAGATATCGGGATATATCCCTTTTGGTAAACTCCAAAAATCGCCTCACCTTTTCCCCCCTCTACTCAGGAAAGAAAAGGAAATTTAGGTAAGGTAATTCCAATTTATTATGAATCATCCATAAGGATAGACCGGATCGGAGAGGAGTAGTGGATTGGATCTCAAATTGTTCTTCCAGGAGCAGGGAATCGACGTCTTCTCCGAAGTCAGCATTGACAACCTCTCAGATGAGGAAAGATCCTCAGTAGTGCAATTTTTTCCCGCCGCTAAGTCCGTAATCGTTTTTGGGAAGGAAGTTCCGGTCCCGGTCTACCGGATGCCGCCGAACGAGAAGACCAGGGGGATGCTCCGGGTTGCAGAAGCGCTGGACAACACTGCTGTCAGGCTCGCCGGTCGCCTGGAAGTGGAGCAGGTCCCGGCCCTGCCCGTTCCATTGTACCTGCCCGTCAGAATTGCTGACGGAAGAGTTCAGGGGTTTGTCCGGTTGAAGCAGGTCGCAGCGGCCGGGGGGCTCGGGTCGCTGGGCAGGAATACCGTTCTCTTCAATCCCCGGTTCGGCCCGCGGCTGTTGCTGAGCGGTGTCGTGACCGGACGCCATGTACAGGAATTCCGGCAAGCCGATAGTTGTGCCGGGAGAAAAGAAGACCCGGCCTGCACAGGATGCGGACGCTGCATCAGAGTATGCCCGGGGGGAGCATTGGGGCCGGAAGGTGTCGATGCGTTCCGGTGCCGGACCGTGAGTGCCCTGGTTCCCCCCGTCCTGGTCCCGGCTGCGAAGTGGATGTTGGGACGAACGATATTGTTGAAATGCATGGCCCCTCTTGCACCATGGATCGCCCGGACGGCAACGATCCGGTGCAGCCTCTGTCTCACGGAGTGCCCGAATTATTCAGGAGATGGGTGCAAAAAGATATGATCACGATATATTTTGACGGATTATGCAGACCCAAAAACCCCGGCGGCGTAGCAACGTACGGATACGTGATTTACAAAGATGGAGAAAAAGTGAAAAGTGGATTTGGGGTGGTTGGCTCTGGTGCCGGGATGACGAACAATGTTGCGGAATATTCTGCATTGAAATGTGCGGCGGAATGGGTAAGCCAGAATGGTGGTGATGACGAGATCGTAATCAAAGGTGATTCTCAACTTGTCATACATCAGATGAACGGTACCTGGCAGATAAAATCAGAAACCTCAAAAAAGTTTGTCCCGGAAATCCGCAGGGTGCTGGAAGGCAGGAAAACGAGATTTATCTGGATACCCCGAGAACAGAATGCGGAGGCCGACCAGCTCTCGAACGTTGCATATAGTCAGTACGGCAAAGAACCAACAGACACCGCGATCGAGTTCCCTTAGTACCTTTGTTGTTGAGTACAAATCCGGCTTTTCCATTTTCACGCCCTGCTCCTCACCTTTATATCACCCACACGATCAATCCCTTATCAGAATGCCCCCCACCGACCTCCTCCTCCCCGCCATCGCTTTCCTCCTCGGCCTCATCGCCGCATACCTCTTCTTCCGCCAGCAGATAAGCGCAATAGAAGGGCGGGCACGAAACGATCTCGAACGCTGGAAACTCGAATGCACAAGCGATATCCGGAAGGATTCCGTCAACCGCTCACGCTCCACGCTGAAGGGCAGGATCTATGAGCAGATGGCCCCGCTCCTGCCGGAATTTCCCTTCTCCCCTGCCGATGCACGGTTCATCGGCAACCCCATCGATTTCGTTGTCTTTGACGGGTACACGAATGCGAAGGATGAGAAGGGCGATGCAATCAATGTCGTGCTGGTCGAAGTCAAGAAAGGAAAGGGAAAACTGACCCGGGTAGAGTCGCTCATCAAAAGAGCGGTTGAAGAGGGGCGGGTGTCATGGCAGACGGTTGTGCTGAAGGATGAAAACGACCAGGAACCGGATAACGTCTGATACAAGAGCCACGTCTCTTTTGACCGGGGATGCCGGGGGTGATACCACAGGTGATACCGGGGATATCAGTTCCCTGTCACTCACTTCTCCCTGCCGCAAAACCCATGCAGCATTTCATGCAATCTGACCATCGCCAGCGTATCCATCTTACAATATTCCCGTAAGGCTGCACGTTTCTGTTCCATCTCACCGGTATCCATCTTCCCCTGTGCCATCATTGCAAACGTCACCAGTGCCGCATCACCGTCTGCAATCTCCAGCCCTTCATAGGAAAGGTCCCGAACGAGCACAGGAAGGACGATCTTTATGGAAGTTCTTCCACAGAATTCAGGATGATGAACGCATTTAATGCACTGTTCGAGATCTACAACACGGTCGATCAGGGATTGCAGGTCATCAGACAGATCGGGAAATGTTTTGCTCAGTTTTGAGATGGTGGTTTTTTCAAAGCTGCTGTAGGTGATAATTGATCCTTCCCCTTTGAGATCCTCAATTAATCGCCCGGCAAGCTCACGGCGACAATCCCGGTGCGGGTCTGCAAGATAATCTCTATGGTGGATGATTTGTCCGGAACTCCTGCAGATATGGAGGGAATACTGAACCGGGATCTGTTCATACGGTGCAATATCCGGCCAGAGTGGGATTGCCGTCATCATGGTCTCAAAATCAAGATACCCTGCAGGCCAACTGACGGTTGCTAATCTTTTTAAAAGTTCCGGGTCTATCTGCATTTTGCCGCATTTTACACAATCGACAACACGTTTCTGGTTATCCGTCAGGGAAAAACTATCGGGAATGTCATGGATGGAGGTGATCCCCGAGGCAATGAGGTTTTCAACTGCCTTTTTTTGTATTCTGGGAATTTGAAAGATGTGTGCTTCAATCTCCTTTCCCATGCATTGTGCGAATTCCCCGCATTGTCTGCAATTGTATGTCAGTTGTGGTTCGGGCTCATCGGGCGTGCTGGATACAGAATCAATGAAATCAACAATGGTTTTGAATTCTTCAACTCTGGCAAGGACGTGCTCTGTCATATCAGCTTTTACAAAAAGCCGTTCAGGGGGCATGCCGAGCCGATAATTTTTATCGATGAGGATGAGGCTTATCACAGATGGGTGAAAACCGGCGGCTTGTGCAACCAGCGTGGTATACGCCATGTCATCGATGAATTCCTCCTTTGTGACAATGCTGGATTTTACTTCGATAAGTTCCCAGGATTTTGCATCCCGGACAAGTATATCTGCTCTCGCAATGTAATTTCCGGCAAGAAATGTGGCTTCGAATAGTACCCGGGTCTGTGGATTTTTCAGGAGGTCACGGGTACGGTTGGCCGCGGCTTCTGAGCGTAATTCATTCACAAAAATACCATCAGGATACCGCTCACGGGCCAGCCTTCCGATCTCTTTTCCCTGCTCCATCCTGAATAATTCACCGGGTGAAAATTCGGTCCGGATTTTTCCCGTCCGGAGTCTCCAGCCAAATGTACTGCAAAATGCCGTATTTATGAATATATTCTTGGTAATGGGTTGCATGGGTTCACCGGACGTTAGATCTGGAACAAGGGAACCTTCGGGTTAATGGGAAATAACAATTATGAAAGGTATTCCGGTTATTGAAATTGTATAGGCAAAACCAAATACGGTTATACATAAATGAGAAGTATGCTTCTTTTTTTTGATACAGAAACAACCGGTTTACCAAAATCCGCATCAAATGATTTTGAAAAGTGGCCGAGAGTTGTTCAATTAGCATGGTCATTATACGATACCGACGGTAATCGTGAATGCGTGAACAGTTTTATTATTTATCCAACGGATTTCACAATCCCCCAGGATGCTGCCTCAATTCATGGAATAACGACGGACCGGGCAAAAAAAGAAGGAGTATCGTTGCATAAAGTGCTCCCGCAATTTAACACCGATGTGGAAAAGGCTGCGACAATCATTGCCCATAATGCCGATTTTGATCTGCCAATAGTAAATACTGAATTCATGCGGTGC
>DATKZP010000113.1:0-6590 GCA_035527915.1 Methanoregula sp.
CCCGGAGTGCCGGTGCATCATTCACACCATCCCCGGTCATGCCGATGATATGGTCGCCTCCCTGCAGGATTTTCACGATCTGGAACTTATCTTCTGGAAGAACCTGGGCAAATCCATCGGCAGACTCCAGCTGTTTCCGAAACTCTTCTCCATCACCGGCAATCAATGCAGTCCGGCTAAGGATGTTCTGACCAAGGCCCACCTGCGCGGAGATCTGTTGTGCAATGGCAATGTGATCCCCCGTCACCATTTTCACGTTCACGCCAAGTTTTTTTGCCTCAGCTATCGTGGCCGCAGAATCCCCGCGGGGTGGATCGAAAAGCCCGATCAGGCCAAGGTACTGCCATGTTCCGGAACTGTCGGTCTGCGCCACCCCGAGAGCACGGTATCCTTTTTTCGCAAACCCCGTTATCCACCCATCCAGCGTTGAGGCCAAAACCCCATCAGTCCCGGCAAGGGACGCGATTGCCTGGGGCGCCCCCTTGGCTACTTCAAACGATCTGCCCGTTCGTTCCCGAATCGTGGCCTTTGAGAATTTGGAGACCGGATCGAAGGGAACAAAATCCAGCATTTCAAAACTGGCGGTGTCAGGGCGGGGCATGAGACCAGCAAACCGTGAAAAAACCGCCATATCGATGGGATCATTGCTCTCTCTGTTTGAGGCCAGTGCCGACGCGATAATGACATCCTGTTCCGAAATCCCGGGAAAATTCCTGATCTCACCAATACTGATGGAATTCTGCGTAATGGTCCCGGTCTTATCGGAACAGAGGATATCCATCCCGGCTATCTCTTCTATGGCAGTGAGCCGGCTGACAATCGCCTCCTTCTTTGCAAGGGCCGTGGCACCGACAGCAAGTGTCACCGTCAGCACCGCAGGAAGTGCTGCGGGAATTGCCGCTACGATAAGGATGATGGCAAACTGAAGTGTATTCAGAAAGGATTCAGACCTCAGCATTGCAACAATAAAAACGATGCTGACCAGCACGACAGCAAGGATAATGAGAAAATTGCCGATCCGCTCGACAGCTGCCTGAAAATGACTTCGTGGAGGTTTTTCCTGGAGCAGCCGGGTTGTCCTGCCAAAATAGGTGTTTACGCCGATTGTTGTGACCCTCGCATCCATCTCGCCCTGGCGGACGATGGATCCGGAGTAAACAATATCACCCGGTTTCTTCTCGACCGGAAGGGATTCACCGGTCAGTGCCGATTCATCGCAAAGGAGGTATTTTCCATTGCCCAGTATGGCATCTGCCGGCACAATATCCCCAAGCCGGATATGAACGATATCCCCAGGCACGAGTTCGTGGGCCGGGATCTCCTGCCATGTGCCGTCCCGGAGTACGCGGGCATTTGGCGCGAGCTGTTTTTTTAAGAGTTCAATGGCGTTCTCCGCTTTTCGCTCCTGGAAAAATCCGACAACCGCGTTTGTCATGAGCAGGAGAAAGATGATGGCAAAGTCGTCCCAGTGCGTAATAACAGCTGAGAGGATCGCTGCTGTCTCGATCATCCACGGGATCGGACCCCAGAAGTAGGACAGGAATTTGAGTAGCGGGTTTTTCTTTTCTTCGGGGATATCATTGAAGCCGTACCGTCTCCGGAGCTCAATTACCTCGACCCTCGTCAGCCCTGTCATGGATCCCTGAACAGGTCCGGGCGATTCCGCTGACGTATCTGAGGGTATCGTACCACTTGTCATAGACAACGATCTCCCGTTCTACCCGGCCATTGTAATCCCATGATTCCTTATACCTTTTGATAGGCAAATCCCTGCAGGTGCATAATTTCTGACAGAGAAGGTTCTCTTATGATTCTTTGAAGATGTCCGGATTAATAAACACGATGAAAATCGCGGGAGCGAGTCATCATGAAGCCTT
The DNA here is from genome assembly GCA_035527915.1 of Methanoregula sp. GTDB lineage: Archaea > Halobacteriota > Methanomicrobia > Methanomicrobiales > Methanospirillaceae > Methanoregula. The sequence goes on from DATKZP010000113.1 coordinate 1,878, forward strand.
CCTGTGGAAATAGACCCACGTTCCACCAATCAGAAATCCGATATAACCGATAACCCATGAACCCCGGCTAAAAATGCGATAAGGCCGACGCAGCTCACCGCTCCCATGGCCGGGATCCATGAGGGATACCAGCGGAGCTCCCGAGACAGCCGGAGTGCAGCAATGTTGGCGATCAGGTAGAATACCAGCATGGCAAACGTGCTGACCTTGACGACCAGCGCAAGGTCTGCAGGCAGGAGGGCTGCGATCATGCAGGCTCCGGTAATCGCGATGGCGTAATGGGGTGTGCTGAAGCAGGGATGAATCCTGCCAAATAGCGAGGGAAGATCATGACTGCGAGCCATGGAAAAGACGATGCGGGATATCACCATGACGGTGGTTAGCAGCACCTGCAGGTTCGTAGTTTTCGGGGGGAACGAATTTATTCACATTTACTACAGGAAAACCCGTTTCTTCCTCCGGCGTATCATCCAGAACACGACAGACGTGCTGATATACACCACAGAAAATACCGTCCGCATGAACAGGGCGGCTGATGTCTGTATTCCCGAGGGAGAGAAGATGAATCCTGCCGCAAGAAAGAGCAGCGTAACCACACAGACCGTTGGCACGGCAAAATACGGTTTTGACCAGAACGAGAAGATGAGGGGGATAAAATAGAGCAGCCAGATGGGTACTCCCAGCGGGGTATTGAGATCGAGAATATAGGTAACAAGCATCATCGCTGCCAGGGCGAGCGTGAACCATGGCCCGGCAAGGTAGGGGGAAATCTTCCGGGAAATTTTTACCGGAAGTGCATGCTCATCAAGATTTATTGATTTCATGGGCGATCACACCAGAGACAGTTTGGGATTTTTGTTTTCTCTATCAGATTATTGTGAATCCCGGAAGGTTAATGATTTCCGGTAACCTCGAAAAGCACATGTTTGTCACTTTGAGCCCGGATGGAGAGTTTTTCTTTGTCCGGGCAATTTTCAACCCCCGTTTATCATTTCCAGTCTGCAAAATGGAAATATCACAAAGGGTTTAAATGATCAGCCCCATAAAGACGTTCACTGTTGTGGTGCACTTAGGTACAATCAATTTCTGTTATTTACAATCCGGAAATTTTCGCACTGCTCGACTCCTACCCTCTAACGGGAAGAGCACGACTCCAGACCTGAGGTTAAGTAATGAATCCAAAGTACATATCATCGATTTCCGATCTCGACAACCTTGTAGGGCTTACCCCCAAAACGAGGGAGACGATGGAGACGGTTACAGAGCGGTTTCCCTTCCGTACCAACGAGTACTATCTCTCCCTTATCGACTGGAAAGACGTTCACGATCCGCTGCGCAGGATTGTTATTCCCGATTCTCATGAACTCAAAACCGGGGGTTCCACAGATCCTTCGTGTGAAAAAAATTATACCAAAAAACCCGGCCTGCAGCACAAATATGATCAGACCAGCCTTCTGCTCCTCACCGATATCTGCGGCGGCATCTGCCGCTTCTGTTTCCGGAAACGGTTGTTCATGTCCTGTGAACATGAAACCGTCAAGGATATCTCAGATAATATCGAGTATATCCGGGAGCACAAGGAGATAACAAACGTCCTTTTGACCGGTGGTGATCCCCTGACGCTCGAAAACCGGCAGCTCGAAAAGGTTCTGCGTGAACTTCGGGAAATTGACCATGTCAACATTATTCGTATCGGTAGCAAGATGCTCGCCTATAATCCCTACCGGATCCTTAACAACCAGAACCTTCTCGGTGTCCTGTCGCGGTACAGCACACCGGAGAAGCGCATCTACCTGATGGCGCATTTCAACCATCCCAGTGAGCTGACTGAAGTGTCGATACAGGCAGCAGAAGCACTCCGGAAAGCCGGAGTTATCGTTGTCAACCAGACTCCCATCCTGAACGGAATCAATGATGAACCTGAAATCCTGACAACGCTCTTCCGCAGGCTGTCCTTTGCCGGCATCTCACCGTACTACGTCTTCCAGTGCCGGCCGACCACCGGCAACCACATCTTCCAGGTCCCGGTCGAACAGTCCTACGAGATCCTCCAGAAGTCCTGGAAGGCATGCTCCGGGCTCGCCAAGCGGGCACGGTTCGTCATGTCCCATGCAACCGGCAAGATCGAGATCGTAGGGAAGACCGCCGAACACGTCTTTATGCGGTACCACCAGTCAGCTGATCCGGCAAACATCGGGAAATTCATGGTATTCAGGAGCAATCCGATGGCGCGCTGGTACGATGATTACCGGCATCATTCTGCCCATATCGGGGATCTCCTGCCCGTGAAACTGCCGAAGATGCACTGGTTGTTCTGATGGAGCACGATATCATGATTGGTAAATCCAGTATTTTGAAAAATCCAAAGGAAAACGGGGTACCTGTCGGTACCATGCATTCCGTAAAGGATCTTGGGGGGCAGGTAAAAAACAGGGTAAAGCACATTGTATCTGTCCTGAAGAGTTTATATGAGGGGGGAGAAAAACCGGATGATTCGTCGAGTACCAGGAAGACCATTGATTCTGAGAAGACTCCCGAATTCTGGAAGGACTGGCGATGGCAGCTCCGGCATGCAATCAGAGATCTTGCCACCGTTGAACAGGTCCTTGGCATCCGTTTCAATAGGGAGGAGCGGGAACAGCTCCAGAAAACGATTGATAAATTTCCTCTCAATATCACCCCCTATTACCTTTCGCTCATTGATGTGAATGATTATCAGAATGATCCGATTTTCAAGCAGGCATTCCCGTCTCCCGAGGAACTGATTATCGAACATTACGAGCTCTCAGATCCTTTGGCAGAGGATAAAGACAGCCCATGTCCCTGCATCACGCACCGGTATCCTGACCGGGTGCTGTTCCTTGTCAGCAACACCTGTGCGATGTACTGCCGGCACTGCACGCGGAAACGTAAAGTCGGCGATGTTGATTCGATCCCTGACCGGGAAGAGATCCTCGCGGGCATTGAATACATCCGAAACACGCCGCAGATCCGCGACGTGCTCCTCTCAGGCGGCGACCCGTTCATGCTCAGCGATGAGTATCTTGACTGGATACTTACTGAGCTCCGTTCCATCCCGCATGTGGAAGTAATACGGATCGGAACCCGTGTGCCGGTCACGCTCCCCTTCAGGGTGACTGATGACCTTGTCGCCATGCTGAAAAAACACCACCCGCTCTGGGTGAACATGCAGTTCAACCACCCAAAGGAGATGACCGAGTCCGCACAGATTGCAGTCGCAAAACTCGCCGATGCCGGCATCCCGCTCGGGAACCAGTCAGTACTTCTTGCCGGGATCAATGACTGCCCCCGGATCATGAAAGCGCTTATCCACCAGCTCGTGAAAAACCGTATCCGACCGTATTACCTGTACCAGTGTGACCTGTCAGAAGGCATCAGCCATTTCCGTACCCCGGTCTCCAAAGGAATCGAGATTATGGAGAATCTTGTTGGCCACACCAGCGGTTTTGCTGTTCCCCGCTATGTCATCGATGCACCCGGTGGCGGAGGAAAGATCCCTGTATTCCCCAACTACCTGCTGACGTGGTCTGTACATAAGGTTGTACTGCGCAATTACGAAGGGATGATCTGTACCTATCAGGAACCGGCTGACTATGACCGAATATTCTGCGATGGCGATTGTGCCGCGTGCAAGCTCCAGCTGAACATAGATCGGGCTGATGAGTCAAAAGTCGTCGGCGTTGCCAAACTGCTTGCCGATTATGATACAACAACTACACTCGTCCCGGAAAATACTGCACGGATTGACAGGAGACAGGACAATGACGAGTGATGTAATCCAGCAGATAGGAAAAAGTATTGTCCAGCACGGTCATTTCAACAACCGGATCTATGTCATGAGGTTATCCCGTGAAGACATACCGGATATTATCCGGCCGCTCGATGACCTTGCAAGGAAAGAAGGGTATTCCAAAATCTTTGTAAAAGTGCCCGAATCATCGGAAGCTGTCTTTGCCAGTGCCGGTTATAGTACTGAGGCGACGATCCCTTTTTACTACAATGGAACCGATACGGCCGTTTTTATGGCGAAATACTTTAATGCCGAACGAAACCAGGTAGCAGATTCACAGGAAATTGCCGATGTTTTGTCTGCGGCGTTCGGCTATGCGCAGAGTGGGTATATTCCCCAGCTGCCTGCGGGTTTTTCGCTGATGCACGCCCATTCCGGGGATGCAAAAGAGATCGCAGCGGTCTTCCGTTCTGTATTCGAGACATACCCTTTTCCCATAGTTGATCCGGATTTTATCACCAGAACCATGAAAGAAGGTATACGGTATTTCTGCATCCACCAGTCCAAAAGAATAGCCGCAGTTTCATCCTGCGAGATCAATACTGATGCACAGAACGCCGAGATGACGGATTTTGCAACCGATCCCCGGTTTCAGGGGAAGGGACTTGCCGGTAATCTCCTCTATGCTATGGAAACTGAGATGAAAAAAGAGGAGATCCGGCTTGCGTACACAATCGCCCGTGCAACATCGTACCCTATCAACATGACATTTGCCCGCGCCGGCTACCAGTACGGGGGGATGCTCCCCAATAATACCAATATCTGTGGATCACTGGAGAGTATGAATGTCTGGTATAAAAAATTGTAGGCGGGAGAGCGATGCGATCAGGATTAGTATTACTGAGATCGGGACAGAGTGGGGGATGTAATGGATCCTGAAATAGTGTATGCAGCCCTCACCA